>JAGFJG010000075.1 GCA_024102915.1 Caldilineales bacterium | reverse complement strand
ACGGTCGAGGAAGTGAGGGCAGGTGAATACTTGACCTACACTATTACGGTGAAGAACAGGGGGCCCTCGCCTGCCGGGGGTGTCGTCGTAACCGACATCCTGCCATCGGCCATCGTTACCAGCACCGTCGCCTTCACACCGTCGGTCGGGAGCTGTTCGTTGACCGGAAACCAGGTGAACTGCACAATCGGCACGATGACCTATCCGCCGGAATCAACAGCAGTGATCACCATCTCCGGCCAGGTGAATTTCGCCGCCTCCCTGGGCCAGATCCTGGAAAATGTGGCGCTGGTCGATTCCAGCACTTTCGACTTTAACCCCAACAACAATGAGGCTCGCTTCGACACGCTGGTCGTGGGCGAATCCGATCTAAGCATCACCAAGACTGCTCCGCCCACCGCCGTGGCCGGACTCGACATCATCACCTACACGCTGGTCGTGACCAATATCGGGCCATCGCAAGCGCAGGGCGTGTTCGTCGAAGACCCGCTGCCGGCAGGTCTGACGCTCATTAGCGTGGACAGCAGCAAGGGCACGTGCGCGGCCGGTATTGCCTGTTCCATCGGCTCTCTGGCGCCATTCGTGTCATCAAGCGAGGCGGTGACGATCACCGTCGTTGCCAGCGTGGACGAGGATGTGCCAGATGGCACATTGCTTGAGAACGTTGCCACGGTTTCGGGCGCAGTGATTGACAACAACCCGCTCAACGACCAGGCGGAGGCGGATACGCTGGTGTCCAGCACCGCCACACTGGAGATCGGCAAGATCGATCTCTTCGACCCCGTGCAGCCGGGCGGGATGATCTTCTACCGCGTGGCGGTGACCAACACCGGCCCATCAGCCGCGGCCAATGTGGTTGTGACCGATAACCTGCCTGCGGGCGTGGTCTTTCAGTCCGCCAGTTTGGGCTGCGTGCATGATGGCAGCCCCACGAATGGCGATGTGGTTTGCACGACAGCCAGCCTGGCTGCGAACGAAACCAAGATCGTGGAGATTACGGCATTCGCCCCGCTGAACGTGATTAGCGGCACAGTGCTGACAAATGATGCCGACGCCGATGCCGACAATGCTGATCCGGTTGACACGACTGAGGATACAACCATCACGCAGCAGTTCGCCCCGCCGGTCGACCTGGAAGTGAGCAAGAGCGGTGACGCCAGCGCGGCCGCAGGCGAGCAGGTGACCTATACGGTCGTGATCACCAACAACGGGCCAGGCATCGCCACCAGTGTGGATTTGAAAGATATCCTGCCGCCCGGCGCCACCTTGAGCACGCCAGCCAATGCCAGTACAACGCAGGGCATCTGCTTCCCCTCTGTCTTTGGCGCACTCTGTCAGTTCGGCAATATCGGTGTGGATGAGGTCGTCACCGTTACGATCGTGGCCGATGTTGATCCCTCGTTGGCCGATGGCGAGCGCATCACCAACACTGCTACGGTGTTCAGCGATAGTCCCGAACTCACCCCCGGCGACAACACGGCGGAGGCGGGAACGGACATTACAACTTCCGCCGATCTACGCATCGAGAAAGAGGCCAACCGCACCACAGCGGTTCCGGGCGAATCACTCAGCTACCTGCTGACTGTACACAACGACGGCCCCTCGGACGCGCAGACCGTGGTCGTCACAGATACCCTTCCCGCCGGCTTTAGTGTCGATAGCGTCAGCAGCAGCCAGGGCGGATGCGCTGCGTTCCCCTGTAACCTTGGCGCGATCCCCGCGGGTGGAACTGCAACTATTACCGTCGTAGGCACTGTCGATGCGGATGCCAGCGGCAGCCTAACTAACCTTACCGGCGTCGATAGCAATACCAGCGATCCTCACCCGGCCAATAATACCGCCGAAACCAGTACGCCTCTCAGCGGCAGTGCGGACCTGGTCTTGGATGTAAGCAGCACGCCGACGGTGGAAGCGGGGAAGACGGTGACGATTACCTATTCTGTCACCAACCTCGGCCCTTCGGATGCGGAGAACACGGTGGTGACGGCCACCTTCCCCAGCAATGTTTCAGTTCCGGCGAGTTGGAACCTGGTGGGAGGCGGGGTATACACCCGCAGCCTGGGCACGGTGGCAGCGGGGGCGACCGAAGTGGTGACGGCCGTGGTGACGGTGGACGACAATGTGGAGCCTGGGAGCAGCCTGCAATTCGACGGCGAAACCGGCTCGGACACTCCCGACCCCAACCTGACCAACAATGTGGACGACGCCGACACCAGCATCATCGGGGAGGCCGACCTCAGCCTGAGCAAATCCGGCCCGGCCACGGCGACCGCAGGCGAACAGGTGACGTACACGATTGTGGTGACGAACAGCGGTCCGAGCGTGGCGCAATCGGTGGATGTGAAAGATGCGCTGCCGCCTGGGGTGGGCCTGGATGAGGCCAGCGTCGAACGGAGCGGTTCGGGACTGACAGCGTGCGGCGGGCTGGTATGCCAGGTAGGGGACATGGCCGTGGGCGAGGTGATCACCATCACGGTGGTGGGCACGGTCGAACCATCGGTAGGCGATGGGGTCGTGCTGACGAACACAGCCACGGTATTCAGCGATTCGCCCGACCCGGACGAGGATGACCGCACGGATACGGCGCAGACCAGCGTGCAGACCAGCGCCGATGTCAGCGTAACCAAAGTCGATCTAACCGACCCTGTGGCACCGACAGACGGGCTGTTATACGAGATTGTGGTCAGCAACAACGGGCCGAGCGACGCCCAAAACGTGTTGGTGACCGACACATTGGACGCCAATGTCAGCTTCAGCGGGGCCAGTGCGAGCTGTGTGCATGATGGCTCGCCGAGCAATGGCGAAGTGGTGTGCTCGCTGGGCGTGATTCCGGCAGGGGCATCGCAGAGCCTGTTCGTGGCCGTGACGGTGGGGGATGTAGCCAGCGGCACGGTGCTGAGCAACCTGGTCGAGGCGGGCAGCAGCACGGATGACCCGAACGCTGGCAACAACGAGGCGACGTCCGAGACCACGGTTGAGCAGCAATTTGGCCCCAGTGCGGATGTGGCCATCGCCAAGACGACCGCTCTGGGCAGCGTGACGGCGGGCGAATTGATCACCTATACATTGACGGTGACGAATGCCGGGCCATCGACGGCGACGAACGTGCAAGTGCTGGAACTGGTTCCGGCGGGCACAACGGCTGTGAGCCTGACGCCGAGCAATCCCGACTTTGCGGGCGAGTTCTGCTCGCTGGGCGGGTCGTGCTATTTGGGCACGGTATTCACCGACACAACGGCGACCATCCAGGTGGCGCTGCGAGTGGGTGCGGACTACGCTGGCGCCAGTTTGACCAACTCGGCCAGTGTGCATGCCGACCAGCGCGACCCGGATACGAGCGACAACTTCGACGATGTGACCACCCCCGTAACCACCAGCGCCGACCTGAGTATCGATAAGACCGACATGGCTGACCCGGTGTTGGCCGGAGAACTTCTGCAATACCAGATCGAAGTCAGCAACAACGGGCCGAGCGACGCCCAGAACGTGGTCGTGACCGACACGCTAGACGCCAACACCGGATTCACCGGCGCCGGCCCCGGCTGCGTGCATGATGGTTCGGTCAGTGGCGGCGTCGTCACCTGTACGGTGGGCATAGTTCCGGCCTATGCTTCGGTTTCGCTGTTCATCGAAGTGCGGGTGGATGAGGAAATCTTCTGGCCGACCACATTGACCAACCAGGCCGAAGTCGGCAGTGATACCGACGATCCGGACGGCGGCAACAATGAAGTGACGGAAGAGACGACCGCCATTCAACCCAGCCTGGGCCCGGCCGATCTGATCATCTCGAAGAGCGATACACCCGACCCCGTGATTGCGGGCGAAATTCTGACCTATACATTGGTCGTGACCAATAACGGCCCGGCTGCCGCTAATAATGTGCAGGTGGTCGATGCCCTGCCCGCAGGCACAAGTCTGATCAACATCACAACCAGTCAGGGCGTGTGCAATGGCGGCATCACATGCAGCCTGGGCAATCTGGCCGTGAACGCCTCGGCCACCATGACTGTAGTGGTGCGGGTGCTCAGCAGCCAGATCACGGACATCGCCAACCTGGCCCGCGTCTCGGCCAGCAATCCCGACCCCGTGCCGGGCAACAATCAGACGCTTGAGCCGACCGAGGTGGACGAGGAAGCTGACCTGCGCATCAGCAAGACGGTCAGACCGAATCCATCTGTGCCCGGCAGCAGCCTCACGTACGAGATCATCGTTGTCAACGACGGCCCATCGGACTCGCAAAATGTGGAAGTGACCGACTTCCTGCCTGCCGAACTTGAGGGCGTCAGCCTCAGCGCTAACCAGGGTAACTGCTACTTCCTTAATCCGCCCTCCAATACCTCCGCTCGTTGTGAGTTGGGGACGATTGTGGCGGGCGGCAGCGCCGTGATCAACGTCGTTGGCACGGTGGATGCGAGCGTTACCGTTCCCTTCACGAACGTGGTCGAGGTCGAAAGCGACACATTCGATCCGAATGAAGATAATAATGATACAAGTATTCAGACGCCGGTAGAAGCCATAGCCGATATCCGCCTCGACCTGGACACGACCCCGACCGTCAATGCGGGAGAATCGCTCACTCTCACCTTCACGGTGGTGAACGATGGTCCATCGGATGCGCCGAATGCCGTAATAACGGTGGAGATTCCCTCTGGCATCGATCCGGCCAGCATCCCCGGCGGTTGGGCGAACAACGGCGATGGAACCTACACGATCCCTGTGGGCAATATTCCGGCGGGCGGCACGGTGACGATCACCCAAGCATTGGACACTCTGCCGGACATCGAACCGGGCAGCAGCCTGGAATTCCAGGCGGAAGTCGGCTCCGACGCCACTGATCCGGATCCGACCAACAATGTGGACGTGGAAGATACCAGTATCGTTTCGCTGGCTGACCTTATCCTGAGAAAGGATGGACCGGCAACCGTGACGGCGGGGAGGAAGATCACATACACCGTCGTCGTCACCAACGACGGGTCGGGCGTGGCGCAGTCGGTCGATGTAAAGGACAGCCTGCCTGCGGGTGTGGGCCTGTTAGGGGCCACGGTCGAACGCAGCGGCAGCGGGCTTTCGGCCTGCGGCGGCACGGTCTGCCAGGTGGGCGACATGGCCGTGGACGAAGTGATCACAATCACGGTGGTGGGCCAGGTCAACCCCAATCTGCCGGAAGGCGCCGTCCTGACCAACACGGCCACTGTCTTCACCGACTCGCAAGACCCCAACGAAGACAACAACAGTGATGATGCCGCAACCACGATCGAGACCAGCGCCGATCTGAACATCATCAAGACGGCCAATCCCGATCCGGCGATTCCCGGCCAGACTCTGACCTACTTGCTCGCCATCCACAATGCCGGGCCATCCGCGGCGCAAAACGTGGTCGTCACAGATACGCTGCCCTCCGGGTTCACCCCGACATCGGTGAGCAGCAGCCAGGGCGGATGCAACGGCCTGCCCTGCGCTCTGGGCCTGATCCCCGCCAACGGCAGCGCCGCCGTCACCATCGTGGGCGATGTCGATGCCAGCGTGGCGACCACCCTGACCAATCTGGCAGGCGTGACCAGTGATACTGTCGACCCGAACCCGGATGACAACAGCACCGAGTTGGAGACCGGCATCGCCACCCATGCAGACCTGAAGCTGACCGTGACGAGTACGCCCACCGCCAACGCCGGCGAAACCGCCATCGTCACCTACACTGTCACCAATCTCGGCCCCTCCGATGCGGTGAACACGGTCGTGACCGCCACTTTGCCGCCGGGCACATCGCTAGATAGCGACAACCTGCCCGCGGGTTGGACGGCGGTCGATAACAGCGACGGCACAGTCACCATTACGACCAGCGACCCGCTGCCGCCGGGAACCTCGGTTGATATGCCACTGATCGTGGCTATCGATCCGGGCGTTGATCCGGGCGTGAGTCTGGAATTCTCCGGCGTCACCACGTCCGACACGCCCGACCCCGACCCCAGCAATAACGACGGCAACGCCGACACCAACGTCACCGGTCTCGCCGACCTGCGCGTGCAGAAGTTCAGCCAGCCGCTGATGCTGACCGCAGGCGAAAAGGTGACTTACACGGTCGTTGTCGATAACTTCGGTCCTTCGGACTCGGTGCAAGTGCAGTTGATCGACGCCCTGCCCAGCCAGGTGACGTTGTTGAACGTGAACAGCACGCAGGGCAGTTGCGCCGGGACCATCTGTTTCCTGGGCGATATTTCCGCCGGGGATACGGTGACCATCACCCTGGTCGGCAGAGTGAAAGCTGATGTAGAAGATGGCGAAGTCATCGTCAACGGCGCGGTGGCGTCCAGCCAGACGCCTGATCCCGGCCATTATCCGAACTTCGACGTTGCCAGCAACCAGGTGCAATCGCTGGCCAGCCTGCGCATTACCAAACGCGACCTCAACGATCTCACGGCGCCGGAGGAATTGCTGATCTACTTCATCGAGGTGAGCAATGCCGGGCCGGGCGACGCCCAGAATGTGGTCGTCACCGACATGCTGCCCGCTCAGGTGGACTATGTCAGCGATACCGACTCCTGCGTGGAATCGCCATCCGGCACGCTCACCTGCGACTTGGGCACAATTCCGGCCAAAGGGAAAGTCAATTTCCTGGTCACCACCCGCGTGGCCGCAAACGTGGTCACGGGCACGGTGCTGAGCAATGGCGTCGAAGTCACTTCCACCACGCCGCTCACGAATTCCACGCTGACGGACACGGAAGAGACGACCATCATCCAGCGCTTCGGCGCCCCCGCCGACCTGGAAGTCGCCAAGAGCGTGACGCCTGATCCGGCTACCGCAGGTGAACTGATCACCTACACCCTGGTCGTGACCAATAACGGCACGGGCGCGGCGGTGGATGTCGAGGTGGTGGACGCCCTGCCGGATGGCCTGACCCTGGTTTCGGTCACCCCCAGCCAGGGCCTGTGCACCGAGCCGGACAGCATCACCTGTCTGCTGGGGACGATGCCCTACAACGGCGCGCCCAGCACCGCCACCATCGAGATCGTAGCCCTGGTGAACAGCGATACGCCCACGGGCACGGTGTTGCTCAACACCGCCTTCGTGCAATCCGGTCAGCCTGATCCGAACCCGGACAACAATACGGACACGGAGCCGGTCACAGTCGAAACGCTGGCCGATCTAGAAGTCGCCAAGAGCGGTCCCGCCACGGCCATAGCGGGCAACGTGATCACCTACACCATCGCCATCACCAATAACGGCCCATCCGATGCTGTGGGCGTGTCATTCACCGACACGCTTCCTGCGGGAACGAGCTTTGTGGCCGGGCTGAATTGCGCCCTTGCTGGCGGTGACGACGTACTCTGTCAGGTGGGCGATCTGGCGGCTGGCGACACGACAAGCGTGTTGCTGGCTGTGAGCGTACCGCCCACAGCCACGGGCAGCCTGCTCAACCAGGTGGTGGCGGACAGCGATACGCCTGACCCGAACCCCGACAACAATGATGATGACGCCCTCACCAACCTGGGCGCTTCTGCTGATGTCAGCATCAGCAAGCTGGCGGACAGCGGTACGGTGCTGGCGGGCGAGCAGATTACCTACAAGTTAAGCGTGTTCAATGCCGGGCCATCGCTGGCCGAATCGGTAGTCGTTACCGATGAACTGCCGGGCGACCTCAGCTTTGTCAGCGCTGACCCAGACCGCGATAGCGGGCCGAATCCGCTCGTGTGGAACCTGGGCGATATCGATGTAGGCCAGACGGTGGAGATCACCCTGACGGTCGAAGCCAGCGAAAGCGTGACGCCCAGCGCCTTGATCCACAATCTGGTCGAGGTGGGCAGCTCCACCCCTGATCCGAACCCGAACAACAACGAAGACGAGGCTATCGTTCAGGCTTTCACCGCCGCAGACATCGAGATCGTCAAGACCGCCAGTTCCAACCCCGCTGTGATCGGCGAGGCGCTTATCTTCACCATCGAGGTGCACAATGCCGGGCCGTCGGAAGCGCTGGATGTGGATGTGAAGGAACTGCTGCCTCCAGGTCTGACGCTGGAGAATCTGGCGACCAGTCAGGGCGTATGCGTCAGCGAAATCTGCCAGCTTGGCAACGTCCCCGTCAGCGAGACGGTGGTCATCACCGTGGAGACGATGGTTGATCAGGATGTGGCGCACGGAACCGAGATCTGCAATCAGGCAGTCGGGTTCCAGGACACGACTGATCCGGACGAAGCGAATAACAGCGCCGAAAGCTGCGTGACCGCCAGCCGTGTCTCCGACCTCAGCATTTTGAAGAGCAGCGGCAGTCGCACCATTGTCGTCGGCGATCTGCTGACCTACATGCTCAATGTAAAGAATGCCGGGCCATCGGACGCCGTGAATGTGCAGGTAACCGATACCCTGCCCGCGGGTGTGACCTATGTCAGTGACACCGATTCCTGCTCCGACATCGGCGGCAATAAGCTGCTCTGTTCACTGGGCGACCTGGCCGTAGATGCGAGCGCAAGCTTCCAGATCACGGTGAAGGTCGATCTCGATGCAGGCAATTCGCTGTTCAACGAGGCTACCGTCGGCGGCGATGGCGCCCCCGATCCGACGCCTGACGATAACACCAACGAAACCACCGTGATCGTGCGCCGGCCTAACCTCGACGCCACCAAGGGCTGGTCGCTGTACACCGATGCCGATGGTTCTGGCACGCCCACGCCGGGCGACACCCTGCGTTACCAGATCGCTATCTTCAACGGCGGCGATGGGGCTGCCCGCGACGTGGTCTTCGATGACACGCCGGACAGTAAGACCGACCTGGTGGTCGGTTCCGTGACGACGACGCAGGGCAGTGTGGTATTGGGCAACAATCCCGGCAACACCACCGTGAGCGTGAATATCGGAGACATAGCGCCCAACGCCACAGTCACGATCCGTTACCGCGTGGTCATCGATCCGAACCTGCCAGAAGGCAATACGACCATCATCAACCAGGGCACTGTGTCTGGCTCGAACTTCGAGGATGTCGATACCGATGATCCGAATACAGGAGGCGCGGGTGATCCAACTGAGATCCCGATTGAGGTGCGGCCCACACCGACGCCAACCGCCACGCCGGAACAGATCACGCGCATCCGCGGCTGGGTCTACAACCGCACCTGCGAGGGCGACGTGCTGTTCGGGCCAGTGACGATGCGGCTGTACAACAGCAACAATCCGAATGTACTGGGTACGTTGAAGGAGCAAAAGCCGACCGACTCCGGCGGTTTCTACAACTTCCATCTGCCGGGCGTGCAGCCGCCCTATTACTTTGTGCAGGTCGTGCCGCCCGCCGGACTCATCGCGCTATCGGCCTCGTCGCCGCAGGGTAATGTGCTGGCACCCGACTTGATCCGCATCAACAATCCGGGCTGGCAGGTGTACGGCGACAACAACTTCGTGCTGGTCAATCCCAACCTGACCTGCAACGGCACGCCGATAGTGTCACCCACGCCGACGGCAACGCCAACGGCATCACCTACGCCGACCAGCACGCCCACTGCCACGGCCACCCCCACCGCCACCGCCACGCCCAGCCTGGGCTGTGTGGAAGGACAGAAGATCGACGACCTGCACGTGGGTCTGCCCAACTGGGAGATTCATGCCAAGCCGTTGAATTCGGATACGCCGCACCTTGTGACAGCGACGGACGGAACCGGCAGCTTCCGCTTCGAAAACATGACGCCTGGCATGTGGCAGTTCTGGGAAATCTTGCAGCCCGGTTGGGAACCGGTGACAGCCGATATGTTCACGGCGGAAGTGCTGCCGGGCGATGAGTGCATCTTCATCCGCTTCAAGAACCGCCAGGCGACCGCCACCCCGACCATCACGCCGACGCCGACCGCCTCGCCCATCCCATCTCACACCCCGACCCCCGTGCCCAACCCGATCTACCTGCCCATCATCATCCAGCCGGGCGGGATGTGCCAGACTGCCCGTTTACAGGTTACTGTTTGGGGCACGTTCTACAGCTTCCCGCTCACGCATGACGGCAATGTGAAGAACATCCGCCCGTTGGATTGGCAGTCGGAAACCACCTTCAAGCTCGTTGGATACGATGGGCCGACCCTGTGGACGCAATACAAGCCGACGTACTTCAAGCAGGAAGGCGGCCTTGAATTCGTCTATCCGGGCGGCCACGCCGGGGATGTGTTCTGGCTGGTTGTGCAGACCAGTTGCGGCACGATCACCATTGCCACGCCGGTGGACGATCCCACGCCCACCCCCACGCCGTTGGTGCTCGACCGCACCCACTATCTTCCCTTTATCACTCGTTAGCAAGACACAGCGTCATCGTGTCGTGAATGCCCCTGACCGCAAGGCAGGGGCATTCTCTGTTGATGGGCGAAAGCGCCGCGCCGCGCTATAATTGGCCTAATCTGAAGTCACGATGAAACCAATAGTTTTGTTATCGACGATAGACGGCGGACGATAGACGATGGAGCACGTTTTGCCAGTGCATTTTGCCATCGTCCATCGTCAATGGTCTATCGTCAACTGGCAGACAAAAGCATCGTTTTCATTGTGATGTTAGTTTAGTTCGACCACCCAACCAACTAACCAACCAACCGACCAACCTATCCCGCTCTCCCCCATGCCCGACCTGTTTGACGCCCGCCGCGAAGCCCTAATCGAGAAGGAACAGCCGCTCGCCGCCCGCATGCGCCCCCGCACCCTGGACGAATTCATCGGCCAGGAACACATCGTGGGGCCGGGGCGGTTGTTGCGCCGCGCCATCCAGGCTGACCAACTTTCCTCGCTCATCTTTTATGGCCCGCCCGGCACCGGCAAGACCACGCTGGCCCGCATTATTGCCAACACCACCCGCGCCCATTTTATCGCCATCAACGCCGTGCTGGCCGGGGTGGCCGACATCCGAGCGGGGATAGCCACGGCGCAGGAGCGACGCGGGATGCACGGGCAGAAAACGATCCTGTTCGTGGACGAGGTGCACCGCTTCAACAAATCGCAGCAGGACGCGTTGTTGCCGCATGTCGAGAACGGAACCGTCACCCTGATCGGCGCCACCACCGAGAACCCCTATTTCGAGGTGAACAAGGCCCTGGTCTCGCGCTCGCGCATCTTCCAACTAAAACCTTTGCAAGAAAAGGATTTGTACGGTATCGCCAGGGCAGCGCTGGTTGATCCCGAACGCGGCTATGGCAGGCTGAATATTCGGCTGGAAGAGGAGGCGCTCGATCATCTGGTCGATGTCGCCAATGGCGATGCCCGCGCCGTGCTCAACGCCCTGGAACTGGCCGTCGAGACCACGCCGCCGGACGGAGACGGCGTCATCGTCGTCGATCTGGCCGTGGCCGAGGAGAGCATCCAGCGGCGGGCGGTGCTGTACGACAAAGAGGGCGATGTCCATTTCGACACCATCAGCGCTTTTATCAAATCATTACGCGGTTCCGACCCGGACGCAGCCCTGTATTGGCTGGCGAAAATGATCTACGCGGGCGAGGATCCCCGCTTCATGTTTCGGCGCATGCTCATCTTTGCGGGCGAGGATGTGGGCATGGCCGACCCCAACGCCATCCGTGTGGTGACCAGTTGCGCCCAGGCCTTCGATTATGTGGGCCTGCCGGAAGGCCGTTTTCATCTGGCCGAGGCTGCGATCTATCTGGCGACTGCACCCAAATCCAACAGCACACTGGGCTTCTTCGAGGCGCTGAGCGCGGTCGAGCACGAGCGCGAGAGCGAGGTGCCATCGCATTTGCGTGACGCCAATCGCGACCGCGAGGGCTTCGGGCATGGCGATGGCTATCTCTACCCCCACGCTTTCCGTGACCATTGGGTCGCCCAACAATATCTGCCTGACGCGCTGCAAGGCAAGGCCTTTTATCAGCCGTCGCAACAGGGGTACGAGGCCGTCATCAATGAGAAGGTGGCCCAACGCCGGGAGGCGCAACTGGCGGCCATGGTGGAGGGCGATTTCGCCGCCGCGCCGGAGGTCCTCACCTTCACGGGTGGGGAGGTAGACCGGCAGAGCGACCACTGGCTGCAACGCACGATCTCGAATGCGGGGGCGAGGTTGGCCGAACAGCGTGACCGGATCTTCGCCGCCGCCCGGTTGCAGCGCCATGATGTTGCGCTCGATCTGCACGCAGGCAGCGGGTTGCTGACCTGGGAGGCGTTGCGCCGCGCGCCCGAAGGCGGCGTCTATGCACTGGCACACTCCGCTCAGGAGGCCGCAGCGCTGGAACAGCTTTCAGTTGGATTGCCGGATCTGCGTCGCCCGATCATTTTCGAAGGCGAATTGTCTCGTCTGTCCGACCTGCTGGCGGCTTTCTCGCCCGACCTGCGTTTCGATGCCATCCTGGGGCGCAATGCCCTGACGACTTGCGCCGATAAGGCTGGTTTTCTTGGCTCGTTGTTACACTGGCTGACTATGAACGGGCGACTGGTTTTGGCGAATGCCGTTCCCCGCCGCACGCAACGCCTGTACGAATTGGTCGATGTCCGGTCGTTGGCGGATGGGCTGGCGGACTTGTTGCGTGCGGCCGAGGAAACAATCTACGCCGACGCCGCTGACCCCGCCGTGAATTGGGATGTCGATGACCTTGCGGAGATGCTGGCTGCGGTTGGATTCGAGGCCGATGTCACAAGCGAAACCGTGCGAACTGACACGCATCTATCGCAGGCCGTGCTCGACCGGTGGTTTGGCGAGGGGGAAGCGGGAAAGCCGAGTTATCGCCAGCGGTTGGGGGAGGCGCTCAATGGCGAACAACTCGGCGAAGTCGAAGCGCTCTATCGCCGCCAGTTGACCAATCAGACCGTCGCCTGGGCGACCACGACGGTTTACATAACAGCGACGCGCCATGAGTGAAGCGGACGTCATTGACGGTTTGGAAATGCCGAACACGCGCGCCAGCCTTGTCGCCGATTTCCGACGCCTGGGTTTGCGGCCAGGAATGATCGTGCTGGCGCATTCCTCGCTCAGTTCCCTGGGTTGGACGGCGGGCGGGCCCGTGGCGGTGGTGCAGGCCCTGACCGATGTACTAACCCCCTCCGGCACGCTGGTGATGCCCGCTTTCACTGGGGCGAATTCGGATCCCGCCCTCTGGCAGCACCCGCCCGTTCCCGAACCCTGGTGGCCGATTATCCGCGAGCATACGCCCGCCTTCGATCCGGCCATCACGCCCACGCGGCTGATGGGGCGGATCGTCGAGGTGTTCCGCAATTGGCCGGGCGTGCAGCGCAGCTATCACCCCAGCGTATCGTTCGCCGCCTGGGGCCGTCACGCCGCGGCGGTCATCGAAAATCATAGCCTGGACTACAGCCTGGGAGAGGGTTCGCCGCTGAGGCGTCTTTATGAGCTGGACGCCTGGGTGATGCTGTTGGGCGTTGGCTACGGCAACAATACATCGTTTCATCTGGCCGAATACAGCCTGCCCGATTCCCCTACAGCCCGGCAGGGTGCGGCTGTTTTCGAGAATGGCGAGCGAGTTTGGAGGGTCTACGAAGATATCGATTACGACGATGACGATTTCCCTGAACTGGGCGCTGCGTTCGAGGAAACGAATAAGATAGCGATCGGCAGGGTCGGCAGGGCGGAGGCCCGATTGTTTCGGCAACGAGCGGCTGTAGATTTCGCCCAAAAATGGCTGTCGAAATGGCGGCGCATCCCCTAATCAGCGCGCCACTTGCTTTGACAGAGGTCGATCTCACAGAGTATATTCTTGCAATGAAGGCTGTGACATCCAACACAGCGCGGTCCCTACCCACTTCCCGTTTTCTATAGAATAGAAGGAGATTTGCCATGAGTCGACGTATTGCGTTACCCATTTTGGCCCTCATCATCCTGGCGCTGGCGCTGACTGCCTGCGCGCAGGCGGCTCCTGCCCCAGCCGCCCCCGCAGCCGAGGAACAGCCTGCCGCCGAAGAACAGCCTGCTGCGGAAGCGCCGGCTGAGCAGCCAGCCGCGTCAACCGAGGGCGCGTATCAGATTCCCACCATCGAGGAAGGGAAATACAACGTCGCCTTTGTTTATGTCGGTCCCCATGATGACGGCGGCTGGACCCAGGCGCACGATCAGGGCCGCATGTATGTGGAAGAGAATGTGGAAAACGTCCACACCGCCTATGTCGAAAATGTGGCGGAAGGCGCTGACGCCGAGCAGGTCATCCGCTCCCTGGCTCGCAAGGGCTTCGACGTGATCTTCACCACGTCGTTCGGATTCATGGACGCTTCCGAGATTGTGGCCGAAGAGTTCCCGGATATCGACATCATCCACATCTCTGGTTTCAAGTCCAATGAAGCCAATTTCGGCAACCTGATGGGCGCCATGGAGAACATGAAATATACGGCGGGCATGCTGGCTGGCGCTCGCGCTAAGGCCGACGGCAACCCCAAGCTGGGGTACATCGCCACCTTCCCCATCCCCGAAGAATTACGCCTGGGCAATGCCTTCGCTCTAGGCGCCGAGCAGACATGCCCGGAATGCACGATCGATGTGCGCTGGATCTTCACCTGGCACGATCCCATTCTCGAGAAAGAAGCCGCTTCTTCCCTGTTTGACAGCGGCGTTCAGGTGGTTATGACCGGCGCCGACACGCCCGCACCCGCCGAGGCCGCTCCTGAGGGCAAGTGGGGCATTACCTACGACTACCAATACAACTGCAACAACCCCCGCTGTCTTACATCCATGTACTGGAACTGGGGCCCGGTCTATGCCAACATCGTAGAAGGCTCTCGGGAAGGAACCTGGGTCGGCGGTTGGGAATACTTCGAAAGCGACACCGGCGGCATGGGCCTGTTCGGCTTTGGCGAAGGTGAAGAATTGCAGCCGGGCGCAGCCAGCATCCCGGAAGAGGATATGGCTGTCATCCGCGAGACCTACGCCAAGTTCCTCAACGGCGAACTCGACCGCTTCGATGTCTTCTCCGGCCCCATCACCGACAACCAGGGCAATCTGGTTTTGCCTGAAGGCCAGAGTCTGGAGCAAGCCGACCTGGACGGATTCAAACAGTTCGGCAGCCCCTGCGAAACCTGTATGTACTGGTGGAACGAGAACATTACGGCTGAGTTGCCAGAACTCGAGTAAGTTCCAAAATAACCTGGGCCAGGGCGGTGTCAACTGCCCTGGCCTTTTTCTAATCTCGTCCGTCGACCAGGATGGAGATGTCTTCATGAACACCACGCCAAACGCCGTCGAAATGAGAGACATCGTCATACGCTTTCCAGGCGTACTGGCCAATGACCATGTCAATCTAACTTTGAAACAGGGCGAGATACACGCCCTGCTGGGTGAGAATGGGGCGGGGAAGAGCACACTGATGAATGCATTGTCGGGATTGTATAAACCGACTTCGGGCACGATCCGTGTGCATGGGGAACTGGTCAATTTCAATTCACCGCGCGACGCCATCGCCAAAGGCATCGGCATGGTACACCAGCACTTTATGCTGGTTCCGGTACAAACCGTGACAGAGAATATCCTGCTTGGCCTGGATAAGCCGCGCTTCCGCATGAACACCAAGAAGTACGAAGCGGAGATTCTGGCGATCCAGGAGCAATGCGGCCTTTTCGTGGCTCCGGACGCCCTGATCTGGCAGCTATCGGTGGGCGAACAGCAGCGGGTCGAGATCCTGAAGATGCTGTATCGGGGCGCGGATGTGCTGATTTTGGATGAGCCAACTGCGGTGCTCGCCCCCCGCGAGATCGAGGAATTAATGGGGACGATGCAGGCATTGACGGCGCAGGGCAAATCCATCATTTTCATCAGCCACAAACTGCATGAAGTGGAAGCCGTGGCCGACCGCATCACCATCCTGCGCAAGGGCAAGGTCACTGCCGAGGGTCTAGATATGGCCGGGCTGGATAAGCGCAAGCTGGCCCAACTCATGGTGGGGCGTGATGTGGTTTTCGAGGTGGAAAAGGATGTCAGGGAGCCGGGCGACGTCGTGCTCGCGGTGCGTGATCTGCATGCGATCAACAATAAAGGCGTGCCCGCGCTGCGCGGCGTTTCGTTTGAGATCCGCAGCGGCGAAATCCTGGGCATCGCCGGCGTGGCCGGAAATGGACAGAGCGAATTGGCCGAATGTATCACCGGGCTGCGCAACAGTGAAGGGAACATCGTTGTCGATGGGGAGGAGTTGAGTAATGCTCAACCGATCAAGGCGATCAGGGCCAGCGTCGCTCATATCCCCGAGGACCGCACGCACGTCGGTTCGGCCCCCAATCTCACGATCACCGATAATACGATCATGAAGTGCTATCGCCAGTCGCCTGTCGGCAATGGCGTCACGATCAATCAGGGGAATGCCCAGAGTTTTGCCACTGAATTGAAGGATGAATATGCGATCCTGGCCCCAAGCGTTGGGACTCAGGCCCGCAAGCTTTCGGGCGGCAACCTGCAGAAGGTGATCCTGGCCCGCGAGATCACTGCTCAACCCCGGCTGATGGTGGCAGTCCAACCCACGCGCGGGTTGGATGTCGGCGCTATCGAGGCGATTCAACGCCTGCTGCTGGAGCAGCGCGATACGGGTACGGCAATCCTCCTGATTTCGGAGGAATTGGAGGAACTGTTCGCTCTGAGTGATCGCATCGCCGTGATGTTCCACGGGCAGATCATGGGGACGTTGAAGACAGCCGAAGCTGACGTTGATACCATCGGCTTGATGATGACCGGGACCAGGTTGGAAGATATCCATAGCACCGTGGAGGCTCAGCCATGAACCTGCCCTATTCTCTTAGCTTTGAAAAACGCACCGAAGACTATCCCCGCTGGCTGCCCGCCGCCACTTCGGTGGGGGCTGTGATCGTGGCGTTCATTGTCAGCGGCATCATTTTGAAATTGATCGGGGGACAGCCACTGGTGGTGGGCAGGTTTTTCTGGAATGCCACCTTCGGCAGTTGGCCCACATTATCTGATACCTTGGTGAAAGCCACGCCGCTGATTCTGGTGGGTCTGGCCTGCACGGTGGCTTTCAAGATGAAGCTGTGGAACATCGGGGCGGAGGGGCAGTTTTATATCGGCGCCTTCTTCGCCAGCCTGGTCGTGCTCGTCCCCATTCTACCGCCCGAAACGCCTAAGGTGATTGTGCTGGCGGCGATGATGATCATGGGCATGATCGGGGGCGCGCTGTGGGGTTTCATCCCTGGCTTCCTCAAAGCCCGCTTCATGGTCAACGAGATCATCACGACCCTGATGCTGAACTATGTGGCTGTCTTGTGGAACAATTTCTGGATTTTCAATTCCTGGAGCGACGCCGGTTTCCAGATGACGCCCGTCTTTCCCAAGAGTGCGTGGCTGCCTCGTCTGGCCGATTACGCCAGGGACTACCGTGCTTTCTCCGGCATCACCCTGCACCTGGGCTTTATCATCGCTCTGGCGGCGGCGGCGCTGGTCTGGTGGATTTTCAAGTACAGCCGCTGGGGTTATGAGATCAAGCTGATCGGCGACAACAAAGAAGCGGCGCGATATGCCGGCCTGAACATCGCCCGCAATATCATCCTGGTCATGATGTTTTCGGGGGCGCTGGCCGGGTTGGCGGGCATGTCCGAGATCGGCGGCGTCGTCCATCGCCTGCAAGAACGCATCTCGCCCGGCTACGGTTTCACCGGCATTATCATCGCCTGGCTGGCGAAGCTAAATCCCTTCGCCGTGGTGCTCGTCTCGATCCTGTTTGGGGCATTGATCGTGGCCGGACGTGAGATACAGCCCTCCGGCCTGACGCAATTGTTGCAGGGCATTGTCCTATTCATGCTCATCAGCAGCGACGTGCTCCTCCGTTACAAGATCCGGCTGGTCAAATCCTCTTCCAACTCCGCCGACCTTTCTACGGCAACCAGCTAGAGTGAAGCCATGAATCTAGAAATCATCTTACACGCGGGCATTGCCACGGGAACCATCCTGCTCTTTGCGGCAATCGGCGAACTCCTGGCCGAACGTTCGGGCATCCTCAATCTGGGCGTTGAGGGCATGATGCTGCTCGGCGCCATGACCGGCTTCAGCATCTCGCTGGCTACCGGAAATCCCTGGGTAGGATTGATTATGGGGATGCTGGTGGGCGGGATTCTGAGTATGGCGCACGGCCTTGTGTGCATCCAATTCCAGGCGGATCAGGTTGTCAGCGGCCTTTCGCTCACATTCCTGGGCACGGGCTTAGCCCTGGTTTTGGGGGAAGGCTTGACCGGTAAGAATCCGCCTTTGCTGCCCGATTTCGACATCCCCCTTCTGGCAGGAATTCCCTTCGTCGGCCCCGTGTTCTTCGCCGATCAGAGCGTGCTGGTCTATGTGGGCTACTTGCTGACGCCCTTTGTCGCTTACTACATTTACAAAACCCGTCCCGGCATGCACCTGCGGGCGGTGGGCGAAAAGCCTGAGGCAGCCGATACGCTGGGTGTGAACGTCTATCGTCTTCGCTATTTCTATACCTTTGTCGGCGGCTGTCTGGCCGGGCTGGCGGGCGTGGCGATCAGCCTCTCGGTTTCGCCCGGCTGGTACAGCGCTCAGACCACCTCAGGTCAGGGCTGGATTGCCATCGGCCTCGTGATCTTCGCCCAGTGGAATCCGTGGCGGGCAGCCCTGGGCGCGTATCTGTTCGGGGCGTTGCGCCGCGCCATCCTTGATTTGCAAGGGCCGGCTGTGCTTTTGGGATTCACCAACCCGCTTTACGTGAATTCCAATTGGGGTTTCTTCTTGCAGATGGCCCCTTATCTGCTCACGATCCTGGCCCTGGTCATCGGCTCACGCACCGCTATTCGCAAACGCATCGGCGCACCCGCCGCCCTGGGAGTGCCCTATATTCGCGGCGAACGAGGGTTGTAAGGTGAAGGTAAATTGGTGGGTTGGCAGATCGGGAACAGCCTAACCAACCTACCAACTTTCCAACTCTTAATCCGCCAATGTATCAAACCACGGCGCTTCATGCCTTCGCCGTCGCCATGCCCAAGGTCGAACTGCATGTGCATTTGGAAGGGGCGATTCAGCCGGGCACGGTGCTGGAACTGGCGCGGCGGCACAGCATCAAACTGCCTGTCGAAAGCGAGGCCAGTCTGCGCAAGTGGTATCAGTTTCGGGATTTCCGGCACTTCATCGAAATCTATCTCACGATCCAAAACCTGCTGCGCTCGCCCGCCGATTTCGAATTGATAACGTACGATTTCGGGCGCGAGATGCGGCGGCACAATACGCGTTACGCTGAAGCCACATTCACGCCCTTCACACATATCTGGCAGGACAAGGGATTGACGGCTGATGATCTGATCGATGGGCTGGAGGCGGGACGGCAAAAAGCGAAACGGGATTTCGGCGTCGAGATCGCCTGGGTATTGGATATCCCGCGCAATCTCAGTTTCGACGGCGAGGACTATACCGGCTTTGCCAGCGACCCCACCGTGGAGATGGCCCTGGCCTGGCAGGATCGGGGCGTGGTGGCTCTGGGTTTGGGCGGCAACGAGGTGGGAGCGCCGCCGGAGCCGTTCGCCCATGCCTTCGCTGCCGCCCATGATGGAGGGCTGCACAGCGTGCCCCATGCCGGTGAGACGGTGGGGCCAGCCAGCGTGTGGGGGGCATTGCGGGCGCTGGGGGCCGAGCGCATCGGCCACGGCGTGCGCGCCATCGAGGACCCGGAATTGATCGATTATCTGGTCGAACATCAGATACCGTTGGAGGTGAACCCGACCTCCAATATTCGCCTCGGCGTGTATCCCGGATATGAGCAGCATCCTTTGCGGCGGCTGTGGGACGCGGGCGCGTATGTGACTGTGAACAGTGACGATCCGCCGCTGTTCAACACGACGCTCAGCCAGGAATATCGCGTACTGATCGACCACTTCGGTTTCGACGCCGCTATGCTCGAACAGATTTCACTCAACGCCTTGCAGGCAAGCTTCCTGCTGGATGAACGCAAGACGGAAATGGCGTCCGAGTTCCGTGCAGAGTTCGCCCGGCTGCGAGCCCAATTGCTTTAGCGCCATCGCATGCCCGTTCGCATCCGTCCCGCCGCCGATTTCGATATCGTCGCCCTGGTGCAGACGCTGAATGCCAGCTACATTGATTACCCGGTTGACATCCATTTCGATGTGCACCAATATCGCCAGTTTCTGCGCACGCATGATGTCGATATGGCCTTGTCGGTCGTGGCCGAGTTGGATGGAAAGCTGGCCGGGCTGGCGCAATTGGCCCGGCGGGATGATAGGGGCTGGGTGGCGGGTCTGGGGGTGAAGCCCGCGGCAAGGCGGCATGGCATCGCTCGTGGCCTGATGGAGACCCTGACGGCGAATGCGGCGGCAGCGGGCATCTCACAACTGCAACTCGAAGTCCTGCACCAAAACCGGGCGGCGCAACAGCTTTATCGTCAGTTGGGCTGGCAGCATCAGCGCGACCTGTGGGGATGGCGCAGACCGGCCGGTAATGGCTCCGATGTTGTGCCTCGATTCAGCCTCGTTCAAATGGATCCGGCTGAATTGGCGTCGCGTTATTTCGATTGGCACACCCAGCCGCCGTGTTGGCAACGGCAACAAGAGACAGTGAAGGCGATGCTCGATCTGGGGCTGTTGGGATGGGGCGTCGAAGATGGGGGAGAACTGATTGCATATGCGTTGGGGTTCCCGCCGCAACTGGACAGCATGAATCTCGTCGATCTGGCTGTTAATCCACACGCCCTGCCCTCGGATTCCGGGCGCATGTTGCTGGAGGCGCTGCACTTCAAATACCCGACAGCCAGCGTCTATTTGCGCAACGAACCGGAGCGTTCGCCACTGACGTCCGCCCTTGAAGCGACCGGCTATGCGGTGATTTACCGGCAGCATGAATTGACCCTGACGCTGAATGCTAAGGCGTGAGAGTTGGCCTCCATGGTGGTCGCCTGCTACAATGCGCATGATTTCACGAAATTCTATTCGCGCTGAAGGAGTCGCAAACCATGAGCGTACAGGTTAATGTAAACTGGCAAAGCCAAAAGTCTTTTTTGGCGACAAATATGGAAGGCGATGTCGTCGCCATCGATGGCGGCAGTAACGGCAGCGGCCTGGGGCCGAGTGAGCTTCTGTTGGCCGCGTTGGGGGGATGCGTGTCGACCACGATCATGGGGGTTTTGGAGAAAAAACGACAGCAGATCACCAGTTTCGAGATCGAGATCGTGGGTGAAAAACAGCCTGACTGGCCCAAAGCCTATACGGCCATTCACATGATCTACAAGGTCAGCGGCGTCGATATCAACCAGGCGGCAGTGGAGCGTGCCATCGAATTGGCCGAGACGCGCTATTGCACTGTGTCGGCTTCGTTGAAAGCGCCCGTCACGCACGAACTTGTGATATTCAGCGAAGCGCCTGCCCCGGCGTAAACCACAGGCTCATACAGCAAAAAACAGCCCTGGCCGGGTTTGCCAGGGCTGTTTCTGTTTCCGCTTATTGCGATCCCAAACCCAAGGATTCTCTTTACGCCTTTCGCGACCTTATTATGATGAATAAGCGATTTTGGAGAACTCCAACTTTGAACCCAGAACTTTGAACCTGAAACCAAGGATGAGGAATCACTGCGGCTGCGGGATATCCAACTCGCCCAACTCTTCCATCTCCTGTAAATAGCGGAACACCTCTTGCGCCTCGTGCTCGTCCACCTGGCTGATGGCAAAGCCCACGTGGACGACGACGTAATCGCCAACCTGCACATCGGGCGTGTAGGCCAGGCAGACCTCTTTGACAACGCCTGAGAAACTGACCCTGCCCATGGTCATGCCCAATTCGTTGGGGGTAATTTCGATGACTTTACCGGGAACGCCGAGGCACATGTTGAGACTCCGTTTTCAGTGGTCAGTGTGCGGTAATCAGTTGGCAGTCTGATTACTGATTACTGGCTACTGCTAACTGGGCGGCGGCTACGGCGATCTGGCCGAGGCTGATGCCGCCGTCATTGGGGGGGACTTGCCGATGTAGTATCACCTCGAAACCGGAATTTCGCAAGCGTTTGACGGCATGCTCGGTCAGCCGCCGGTTCTGCCAGACCCCGCCACTGAGCGCCACGCGCGGTTCGCCCACATGCTCCGCCACGGCGACAATCGACTCGACCAGGGTATTGTGGAAGCGGGCGGCGACGGTGGGGATGGGCGTCAACCGGTCGAGATCGGCGAGGATGGCGGAGATCAAAGATTGATGGTCGATGATTAAGGATTGTTTTCGCGATGAATTTTCAAGTCTCTGATCATCCGTTTCCAGGTTGACCGGATAAGCATCGCTAATCTCCGGGTCGGCGGCGAATTCCAGCGCCATCGCCGCCTGGCCTTCGAAGCTGACGGTTTGGTGCAATCCGAGCAGGGCAGCGACGCCATCGAACAACCGGCCCATGCTGGTTGTCAGCGGCGCGTTGACGCCTTTCTCAAGCATCTGGCCCAACAATCGGCGCTCGGCGGGGCTGAAGGCGCGTAGCGGCGCCAGATCATCCCGTTCCAACGCTTCCGCGCCGAGAAGCTCCCACAGCAGGGACAGTGCTACCCGGCGGGGTTCGTGGACGGCGGCATCGCCACCGGGCAGGCGGAAGGGTCGGAGATGGGCGACGCGTTCATAGCTGCTGGCATCGCCGAGCAGGAATTCGCCGCCCCAAATCGTGCCATCCGGCCCGTAGCCCGTGCCATCCCAAATGACGCCCAAAGCCCGACTTTCGATCTGGTTTTCGGCTAGCACTGAGGCCAGGTGGGCGTGGTGATGTTGGACGGGAACCAGGGGTCGGAGATCGGAGATCGGAGATCGGAGATAAGCGCTGACTTCGGACTTCGGACCTCTGACCTCTGTATCGTGCGCCCATTTCGTGGAGAGATAGTCTGGGTGCATGTCATGGGCGACGGCGACCGGCTGCGATTCGTACAGGCGCAAGAAGTCGGCGATAACTCGCTCGAACGCCTGCATGGCTTCGGCAGTTTCCAGGTCACCGATGTGCTGGCTGATGAAAACCTGATCGTCGATGCTCAGCGCCACCGTGTTCTTGAGGTGCGCACCCACAGCCAGGATGGCGGGCACAGGTCGGGGCAGCGAGATTGGCAGGGGAGCGTAGCCGCGGGCACGCCGTAAAAGGCGAGGCGCGCCGTCGATCACCCAGGCGATGCTGTCATCGACATGCCGTTCGATGGGGCGGTTGTGCACCAGATACAGGTCGGCGATGTGTCCCAGGCGTTCGGCGGCTTCGACCTCGTCCGTGCAGATCGGCTCGTCGCTGAGGTTGCCGCTGGTCGCCACCACCGGGAAGTCAAGCTCGGCCAGTAGCAGATGATGCAAAGGCGTGTAGGGCAGCATCACGCCCAAATAGGCGTTGTCCGGAGCCACGTTTGCGGCCACGGGCGCGTCGGCAAGTCGCGGCAGCAAGACGATGGGCGATTGCACCGATTGCAAAAGCGCCGCCGCCGGGTCGGGGATTTCCACTAACGTTCGGGCTTGCGCAAGGTCGCGAGCCATGATCGCCAGTGGCTTGTGCGGGCGGGGTTTGCGGGCGCGCAGTCGGGCGATGGCTTCGGCATTGCCAGCGTCGCACATGAGATGAAAACCGCCCAGTCCTTTCACTGCCACAATCTGGCCTGCGCGCAGAACGGCGGCGGCTTCGAGGAGGGCGGCAGGGTGCGAGGTGCAAGGTGCAAGGCGCGTGCCTGCTGACTGCCCCCTGCTCCCTGAATACTGATCACTGCCCCCTGATGACTGAAAACTGCTAAGGTTTGGCCCGCAAACCGGGCAGGCATTGGGTTGGGCGTGAAAACGGCGGTCGGATGGATTCTCGTATTCGGCCTGGCACTGCGGGCACATGACGAAGCCCCGCATGCTGGTGTGAGGCCGGTCATAGGGCAGGGCGCGGATGATGCTGAAGCGAGGCCCGCAATTGGTGCAATTTGTGAAGGGGTAGCGATAGCGGCGGTCATCCTCTGCAAAGACTTCACTCAGGCACTCGGGGCAGGTCGCCAGATCGGGCAAGATGAGGACGGTCTTGCCGCCTTGCTCTTGCGAGCGCCGAATCTCGAACTCTGTTTGGCCGGTCGGCTCCAGCCATTGCGTTTGCTGGTTATGGATGAAAGCGATGGGCGGTTTCTCTGCGTCCAGCCGGTCGAGAAACCGCAGCAGGTCGGGCGTCGTCCCCTCGATCTCGATCTCCACACCCCGGCTGTCGTTGATCACCCAACCCGCCAGACCCATCCCGACGGCCAGCCGGTAGACGAATGGCCGAAATCCCACGCCCTGGACAGCGCCGTGCAGTTCGACGCGCAATCGTTGCCGGGATTCGATTGCAGACCAGTTATCGGTCATGGAAACAGTTCGTTTTCACGCCGCCTTGTGTCGCATCCAGCGAATGTGGGGCGACCGCCCCGTTCGCACCTCCAACGCTTCGACCAGACCCGCCCCATATCGCATCGCCCAATACGCCGCATTGCGACGCCAGAAGCGTCCTGTTCGCTGCACCGGCAATGGCACAACCGCCCCACTTTCCAGCGCCCGCCGCAAATCGGCGGCATTCTGTCCGGCGAAAGCAGTGGCGGCGCAGCCGATATCGTGCAGATTATGCGCATCCGAATTGCCGATGCCGGGCATGCCAGTTTGCCAGCGCAAGGCCCGACCGACTGCATTTTCCCTGAGATGAACGACCGAGCCATTTTCGGCTTCGACGCCGGCCAGCAAGCCCGGATAATCACGGACAATCTGGCGCAGACGTTGTTTGTCAATGCTGCTGGCAAAGGAGGAATTGGGGTGCGCCGCATAGGGGAGTCCGCCGAATAATCTCACCTGTTCCGCAGTCTCGACAAAGGACATACCCGCTTTGACCGGCGTTTCTAAGAACAGCGCCAGCAGATGCCCTTCGCGTGTGCTGATCTCCATGCCGGGCACAACCTCCACGCGATAGTCGGCGGCCAGATCACGGGCGATGTACGCCCCTTCCAATGTATTATGATCGGTGATAGCAATGACATCGAGATCGGTGTGCGCCGACGCGTGGTGCAGGATGGCGGTCACCGTGGCGGTGCCATCGCTAAGGTTGGAATGAATGTGCAGGTCTGCCTTTCCCATCGGTTGTTTTCAGGCCTTTGCGGCCAGTCCAGAAGTCAGTTGAGCGAACGTCAGAATAAATGGTTGCGAATAGTCAGAATGGGCTATTGCTGTCTAGCCTCCACACTGGTATGATAGGGTGGTTGGGAGTATTTGTCTAACCCCAATCGAAACCTGATTTATCGATGATGCGCCCCTCATTGCTGATCCGCTCCGGTCTTATCGCCATCCTTTTCCTGGCAATTGGGTTGCCTGTGGTCGCGGCTGGCCCTGTGCCGCCCGGCAGTTTCTTCCGATCACCACCCGCACCCACGCCAGTTACATTTGCACCGGCTGAGATGACGGCTGCGGCCACGCCATCCCCTGTGACGGCGACCGCAACGGCAACTCCCGAACTCTCTGATTCCGGGCAGGGCGCAACGGCGTTCAGGGTGCTCTTTCTGCCGTTGGTGGGGAGCGGAGTTCCTGGCCGCAATGCGGCTGTGTCCGATGCAGATTCCCCCTCGTCGATACATGGTGATCCGCACGATTCCTGGGCAGCCAGCTTCGTGTATGATGTGAAAGCAGGGGACACGATCGAGGATCTGGCGGTCGAATTTGGCCGCGATGTCAGCAGCATGCAATGCATCGTCGCCGAGGATGGCAGCCCGGTATCCAAACTGACGCCAGGGCAGCGCATCGTCGTCCCTGCTCTGGCCGATCTATGTCACAAAGTCAAAAGCGGTGAGACGTTGGCATCGATTGCCGCCTGGTATGGCGTCGATGAGGACAGCCTGCGGGAATCGGCGCAGACCCGGATCGGCGCAGAAGGAAAATTGAGCGCTGGCCAATATCTCCTGGTCCCGGACTCGGCCAGCGCCTATCGTGATCCCGGCGAAGTTGGCGCGATCCGGCAGCCCCGTGACAACTGGCGTTACGGCGACGGTCAATTCGTCTGGCCGGTGCCGCGCGCGAAGGTCTGGGTCAGCCAGGGCTTCCGGCACGGCAAGCACATGGCTGTGGATATGGCGACCAACGCCGATACGCCGGTGGTGGCTGCGGACACCGGTCAGGTGACAAAGGCGGGTTGGAGTGATATCGGTTATGGCTATCGCATCGTCATCGACCACGGTAACGACTATCTCACCCTCTATGCTCACCTCAGCGAGTACTATGTGCAGCCGGGCGATATCGTGAAGAAGGGGGATGTGATCGGGGCGGTGGGTTCGACGGGCAATTCCACAGGCCCGCACCTGCACTTCGAGATTCGAGATTACGGGTATTTGATCGATCCGCTATTGGTTTTGCCGTAAGGCGTTCTCACGTTTCACATTGCTGACTAAGCCTCAGGCGGCAGGCGTCAATTCCAGACGATAAAGCCTGTCAGACTGCTCGACTTTCTGGCGGGAGAAAGCCATCGGGATCATCTCGCCTTCCAACCAGATGTGCATCATGCTATCGTAAAAGCGATGGCCGGGCAGCCCCGATTGGCCGGGTGCACAGACAAAGGTCGAGCGATCCCAGTTCGCCAGATCGACCACCATGCGGAATGTGGGGCCGACCGTGACGGTGCGAATCGGCATGGAAAACTCCAGGTGTTGGGCATTGACCGTGAAGCCGTTGCCCGCCACCGGGTAGGGGCCTCGATTCAGCATACCGCGCAGGAAACGCAATTCGCCCAGCGGATGCCGCCACAACACCTGATGCAGTCGCCCCCACTGCCAACGGCGGGCGTCATCACCGATCTCTCGTTTCAGGGTCTCGACTGCCAGCGTCAGCGCCTGGCTGAGAAGTTGCTCACGCGTTCGCTCTCTGCCCGTCGTCCCTTCGCCAAACCACCAGCTTTCTTCCGCCTGGAGCAATTCGGCCAACTTCGCCGCCGCCTGATACGAGAAAGCGGTCGAGCCAAGCTCGCGCATCCGGGCTACCCCGATGTAATCCGCCGCCCCCGGCCCTAATTTATCGACGAAAACGAGCTGCAATAAATGATAGACGACCAATTCGAAGACGATGGCGGCCATGCTATCTTTATCCATGCGATAGTTCCACTCGACCAGCGCTTTCTGCGCCCGCCGCTCCCAGGTATCGGTCGGATCGATCAGGGTGAAATAGGGGGCGATGGCCTGGCCCAGATAGTTGTAAGTATCGAGCTGCATGCTCTGGAAATCGCGCAATGAGAAGCGAGGCCTGGTTTGCAGCATTTCGGCGATCCGCCGCGCCCGATACCCCGGGAACTGATCCGCGCCCCACCAGTAGGGGTAATTGCTCGGCGTGATGCGATTGTTGGCGGAAAATAACTGGCCGTTGTCGGGATTGAAAGCCTGGGGCAGTTCCTCTGGCGGGATGAAGCCAGACCATTCGCTCTCGCCGGTGTAACCCGGGCTGGGAACCAGACCCAGGCCCTGCGACCGCACGGGGATGGTGCCGCCTGCTATGTACCCGATATTGTCGTTCGTGTCGGCATACACATAACTGATGGCGGGCGTAGTCATCTGCATGGCCGCGGCGCGAAACTCTTCCCAATTGGTTGCACGGATGATTCCCATCAGGGCGTTGGCGCTGGACACGGGCTCTTGCGCGACCCAGCGCAGAGCCAGGGGCGGGAAATTCGATTCGTGCTCCGCCAAAACGTCGTTGAGGATCGGCCCATGCCGCGTGACGGTGACACGCTGGACGACCGGTTCTCGCAAACCCCGCACCCAGATCTCTTCGTCCCAGACTTGCGCTTCCTCCCAATCCTCGCCGAAGCGAAACAGGCTGGGGTTCTGCGGATGGCGTTGCTCCACAAAAAGGTCAGCCGTATCGGGTGCGGCGGATGTCGCGCCCCAGGCGATGTGCTCGTTGTGCCCCACCATGATCGCCGGTACGCCCGGCATGCCAGCCCCGATCAACCGAATCGGTCTGCCCGCTTTGCCGTTTGCCGATTCCAAATGGACAAGGTACCAAAGGCCGGGCATCGACATCGGTAAATGCGGATCGTTCGCCAGCAAGGGTTTTCCGCTCAGGCTTTTGGAGCCATTGATCACCCAATTGTTGCTCCCTGTGCCGGGGGCCGTCAGCCCGATATAATCGCCCATGCGGCGATAAGCGTCCAACAATTCTCGGCTGAGGTCCTCGTCCAGTTCGCCGGGGAGAACGAGCGGGCTGTCCGGCGGATAGTCCGGGATCAATTCGGCAGCCCGTTCGGGACCAAGCCGTGTGTACAGAGTGACGCGAGCCAGTTCTTCCTGCCAGTTATGGGTTAGGCCCCAGCCTAACAAGAGGCCGATGCCCAGACTGTCGGCTACAGTCCAGGGGCCGGGTTTGATCCCCAGCAAAGCGAATTCCATAGGCAGGCGATTGCGATACGCAGCCAGGAATGCGTTGACGCCCGCGACATAGCTTTCCAGCGCCTCGCGAGCATCCTCGTTCAGGCAAGTCACTTCCATTTCAGCCAGCCGTCGAAAGCCGACCACCCGCGCCAGCCTGTCGACGGCTAATGCCTCTTCCCCAACCCCCTCACTCAACCTGCCCGACACGATGCGCCTGAACATCTCCATCTGCCAGAGACGATCCTGGGCATGGACGAAACCCTGAGCGAACCATAGATCGTGTTCATTCTGAGCATAGATATGCGGTACGCCCCAACGGTCGCGCAACACTTCGACCGGCGCCTGCAAACCCCGGATTCGCAGGCTGCCCTCGATACGCGGGTGGGGGCGATAAATCAGCGCCCAGTAAATGAGCAATATCGCCGCAGCCCCCAAGATCAGGAGCACACTCAGGATAATGGCGAGGGAAGGGGACATGGTTAATTGAGCGCTTCGTTGAAGATAGCCAGAGCCTCATCGATCTGCGCCGGTGTGACGACCAGCGGCGGGATCCAGCGGATGACATTATTATAGCTGCCACAGGTGAGCAACAATAGATCCCGCGCGATGCAGGCTTTGTGAACCCGTGCGGCCGTTTCGGGGTCGGGCTTGCCATCGGGCATGGAAAATTCGGTCGCAATCATCAGCCCCAGCCCACGCACATCGCCAATCACGGGGTATTCGGCCTGCAATTCTCGCAAGCCCGTCATGAGATGCGCTCCCATGCTGGCGGCATTCTCAACCAGCCCTTCGTCGCGGATGACATCGATGGTGGCGCAGGCCCCGGCCAAAGAGACCGCTGCGCCGCCGCCGTAGGTGCCGCCATGTGTGCCGGGCCGCCACTTCGCCATCAGATCGGCGCTGGCCCCGATGGCGGAAATCGGCAGGCCGCTGCCCATGCCCTTCGCCATGACGATCACATCGGGTTCGATGTCAGCGTATTCGTAGGCGAAGAATTTGCCCGTGCGCCCGAACCCGCTCTGCACCTCATCGGCGATCAACAGGATGCCATGTTCGTCGCAGATCCGTCGCAAACTCTGTAAGAACGTGGGCGGTGCCGGAACATAGCCTCCCTCGCCCAGCACCGGCTCGATGATCACGGCTGCCGTTTCATCCGGCGCGGTCTGGCTGTGCAGCAGCATGTCGAGTTGTTGCAGGCAGAAATCCGAGGTGGTTTCGTCGTCCCAGCCGAAGTAATAGCTATAGGGGAAGGGTGCGACGAAGATGCCGCCGGGTAGGGGTTGATAGTTGTAGCGATAGATGTATTTCGAGGTGGTCATGGCCATGGTCTGGGCGGTGCGGCCATGAAAGCTGCCCTGAAACACGATGATGTTGCGCCGACCGGTGGCATGTCTGGCGAGTTTGACGCTTGCCTCCACCGCCTCGGCCCCGCTGTTCGAGAAGAAGAAGCGATTGATCGCTGGCGGCGTCACCTGGTTCAGGCGTTCGGCCAGGGCGAGCGCAGCCGGCGGCATGACGATGTTCATCTGCCCGAACAACAATTGCGCGGCCTGGTTCTGCACCGCCTGCACTACGCGGGGATGGCAGTGGCCGGTGCTGGTCACGCCAATGCCGGACGTGAAATCCGTATAGCGCCTGTCTTCGGCATCATACAGGTAAATGCCCTCACCGCGCGCTGGCTGGATGTCGGTGACATGCGTCCAAACCGGAGCCAAGAGTTCTGTGGTTGCATTCATGGCCGGAGTACTCCTTGAAATTCTGTATAATCTGCGGATGAATTCCTCTTAGTGTAGCGCGATTATAATTGCGATGTAAATAATAACCCCCTTCACTGCTCAACTTGCGGATTCTACTTTGCTTGACCTTCTGTTACGACACAGGGTATAGTCGCTCATCAATTATAAGCTAGAATTACCATTTAACTTATCAGTATGACTTCACCCCTTGTGAGTGCAATTGTCGTTGTCAAGAACGGCGAAAAATACATAGCTGAGGCTATCCAGAGCATTCTCGATCAGTCGTATCGCCCGCTTGAATTGATCATTGTCGATGGAAATTCTCGGGACCGCACGCAGGAAATCGCCGGTTCTTTTGCAGAGGCGCGCATCATCACACAAAAGGGTTCGGGCATCGCAGACGCCTATAACACCGGCATTCGCGCCAGTCGAGGCGAGTTCACGGCCTTCCTATCCAGCGATGACTTCTGGACGCCAGACAAGCTGGAGGTGCAGATCGGTCATATGCTGGTGCATCCGCAACTCCTTTATACGGTCGGTAGAGTTCGGTTCATCTTGGAATCGGATGAGTGCCCACCTCCTGGGTTCCGGCCTGAATTGTTGAACGGCGAATATACAGCGTTGATTATGGAAACGCTTGTGGCCCGACGTTCGGTTTGGGATAAGGTCGGTTTGTTTGATACCAGATTGCAACTGGCCGAGGATGTGGATTGGTTTAGCCGCGCCCGACATCTAGACGTGCCGATGGAAGTGCTGGCGCGGACATTGCTGTATAAGCGCATTCATGGAAACAATGCTTCATTCGATATCGCATTGAATAATCGGGAACTGCTGAAAACGGTGAAGCGCTCAATTGAACGCCAAAAAGGAGCGAATGCGCTTGGCCGCGTGACCGGGCAACGCGGAGAGCAGCGTCTCCATGCACCGATCGAGGAGATTTTCTGATTCCATGCGAGTCGTTGCACTACTTACTGTGCGAAACGAAGACAAGGTACTGGGTCGCTGTCTCCAGCATCTCTATGAGCAAGGGGTCGAGACCTGCCTGGTAGATCATGATTCGACTGACGACACACTCGAAATAGCTGAATCATTTCGAGGACGTGGCGTTTTCCACATAGAACGCATACCCTTTACAGGCGAATTCAGCCTGGAAGACCAGCTCAGACATAAAGAGCGATTGGCGACCGAAATCGGAGCGGATTGGTTCATCCACCTCGACGCCGATGAAATTCGGGAAGCGCCCCCGCCCTATAAGTCGCTTCATCAGGCAATCGTAGCGGTCGATGAAGCAGGCTACAACGCCATCGATTTCGACGAGTTCGTGTTCGTGCCCGCGTCAGATGAAGAATCGTACGAAGGGCGTGACTTTGTGGCCGGAATGCGATGGTACTACTACTTCGAGCCGGGCTCGCCCGACCGCTATCGCATCAACGCCTGGAAGAATCAACCTGAAATTGACCTGCACACCCATGCTGGACACCAGGTCATCTTCCCTGGGCGGCGAGTCTATCCTCAGCCCTTTATCCTACGCCACTACATTTTCCTGAGCCGCGCCCACGCTCACGCCAAATATGGTTCCAGGGTCTTTGCCGCCGATGAGCGTGCACGTCAATGGCACAGCGACCGGGTGAAACTGAATGGGGGCGATTTCTCCTGGCCTTCGCGTGCCGCACTCAAACACCTCAACGGCTCCGAATCCTTCGATAAATCCTCGCCCTGGCGACGCCATTTCTGGGTGAGCGATCCAATCCTCGCTCCCAACGTCGAGGTGAACCCTGACAAATCGACAAGGTCGATGCAAGTGCGCAGCAACGGACGCATGCTTTTACAGGAATTCAAAGTGTCGCAAGGCGGCGCCATTCCCGACATCGCGCGCGTTTCCGACGAACGCAGGCCGTTCTGGTCCGTAATGATCCCGACCTACAACCCTGATCCATCGCTGCTGTGCCAAACCCTAAACGGTCTCTTGACCCAGTCGCCTGGGCCGGACGACATGCAGATCGAAGTGGTTGACGATGCGAGTGACATCGATGTGGCTGCAATCGTAGCCGATGTAGGGCAGGGGCGCATCGGATTCCACCGCCAGCCCGAAAATATCGGAATGGCGCGCAATTGGAACGAGTGCCTGCAAAGAGCAAAAGGCGAATGGGTGCATCTCCTCCATCAGGACGATCTGCCTCTCGTTGGATTTTACAGACAAATGCGTTCACCCTGCGAAACCATACCCGATCTGGTTGCCGCATTTTGCCGAGGGACAGGCATCGATGGTCGAGGTCAGAAAGTGTGGGTGCAGGAGCCTGAGCGTCAGACAGCCGGCGTTTTGCAGCAATTCACAAAACGACTGGCGATTGAACAGCGCATCCTCACCCCCTGTATCGTCGTTCACCGCCGCGCTTATGAAGCGATTGGCGGATACCATCAGGGTTTGCCCTATTGCGCCGACTGGGACATGTACAAACGCCTGGCCGTGCTGGGGCCGATCTGGTACGAACCGGCCAATTTGGCCTGTTGGCGGCAACATGACAAGTCGACTTCGGCGCGCTTGCGATTGGACGGCTCCGATCTGGCCGACCGCCGCCGTTCCGTCGAGTTGTCGTCTGCCTATCTCCCCACCTACATCGAAGAAACCACGTCCATAGCAGCCCTCAAAGGTTCCATGATTTGGGCGGTTGATATCCTGCGAGACAGCCTGCTCGCAGATGACTTCGCGACGGCCCTGGCCCAAAGCCGAGAGATCGTCATTGCAATCGAGCAAGTGTTGCGCACCCAAAGCAGCTCTACAACCTTGACCGATCCTGCCCCATTGGGCATTCTTTCCGCGGCGGAGACGAGAGCGCTCTGGGCGCAGATCGATGAATTCAACTCACAACTACAGGCCTGGAAACGGGCGGCCCAAATTCTGGCGAAGATCAATCCTGATCGCCCAATGAATGCCTGACGCTTCCAAGAACCCCTAACATCCTTTTTCCCGCTTCCCCAATCGACATTTCGGAGCCCAACTTTGAATAGTTCAAGCAGTTATCGCGTCAATTCTCCCCATGTCATTCACGAAATCTTTGAAGATGGCGAAGCCGCCCTTATCAACCTCAAGAGCGGCGCCTACTATAGCCTGGACCCGATCGGCGCCGAGATATGGGCTCTGATCGACCAGGGATACAGCCTGGGTGACGTGGTTGAGATCGTCATGCAGCGCTATGATGGCAGCCTGGCGCAAATCATCAACGATGCCAACGACCTTGTTACCGGCTTACTTGAAGAAGACCTGATCGTGGTGAGCGCGGACAATACAGGAAAACCATCCTTACCCCCTGCGCCGGACGGGGGCAAAAAGCCCTACACCAGCCCGCGATTCGAGCGCTTCGACGACATGCAGGAACTCCTCCTGCTTGATCCGATCCACGACGTAGGTGAGCAGGGTTGGCCTCACGCCAAAAGCGATGATGCTTGATTCGATGCTGAAGGCCGACAGGCGAACCTTGATTCGCATCATGGGGGATGCCTTTGACGAGGCCGCGATGCTGGCGGGGGGCCTGTGCGAGCAGCGATTTATTATTGGCGGTCGCGTCATCAGGCTGAGATTCGCTGGCGATGCGCTCATGCCCGGCGTCACCCGCGCTCTGGCTCATCTCCGCGCCGACATCGATGCCCAGCCGGAATTAACAATCAGCATTTGGGACAGCGCCTCGACCGGTCGCCCTCTGCCCTTTCTGGCCGCCAGCCTCGTGCGATTGTTACGCATCACCTGGCTGGAAGACCGCGGTATCCGCGGCGAAATTCTGGATCTCAACGATATCGATCTACGCGGCGCTCTCGAAGGATACGATACGGACATCCTCAATCTGCTCGACCTGGAACAGAACCTGGGGATTTTGTGGACGCCCGATTGGCGCACCTTTCCCTGGTACGAATCGGGCGCACCGCTGCGCACATTGCTTTCCTGGTGGTGCGAGAGCGCAGGGCTGCATGTGCTCCACGGCGGGGCCGTCGGCCTGCCAACGGGGGGGCTGCTCCTGGGCGGGCGGGGTGGTTCCGGCAAGTCGACGGCGGCCCTTGCCTGTTTGGGATCGGATCTTCGTTACGTCGGTGACGACTACTGTCTAGTCGAGAACCGGGCAGAGGCGCAGCCCTATGTCCATAGCCTTTATAACACCGCCAAGGTCAAGGGCAAGGATGACTTCGCTCGTTTTCCCTGGTTGGCGGACAGGGTGATCAATCCGGACAAATTGGAAGCGGACGGGCAGAAGCCGATGGCGTTTTTGCATGAGCATCATGCTGCTGAACTCATCCCCGGATTTCCGCTAAAGGCCATCGTTTTGCCGCGCTATATTCCCGAGCTGGCCGAGCCGAAGATCGTCCCCGTCTCCTCAGCCAGCGCCCTGAAAGTGCTGGCCGAATCCACCATCCTCCAGCTCACGGGAAGCGGCAGTGCGGCGCTGCAAGCCATGTCCGGGCTGACTCGACAATTGCCATGCTACTTGCTGGGCGTCACCGCCGACACCAGCCTCATCGCCCCGGCGCTGCATGATATTCTCAAACAGCATCTGTGATGACAGCCGCCCTGCCCCAGCTTAGCGTCATCGTCCCCGTTTTCAATGGCGAATGCTACCTGGCCGAAACCCTGACCAATCTCCTGGCGTTGGGAATACCTTCCGCCGAGGTGATCGTGGTTGATGACGGCTCGACGGATAAAAGCGCTGAGATTGCCGCCAGCTTCGGCGCTACCGTGCGGCTGATCTCGCAGGCGAATGCCGGCCCCGCCGCGGCGCGCAATCGCGGGCTTGAGGCGGCCAGGGGTGAGGTGATCGGTTTAGTCGATGCCGATGACCTTTGGGTGAGTGACACGGTGCAAGAGGCGCTTCACGTTTTGTTGGCGGACGAGCAAAATGACATCGTGCAAGGGCGCATTCAAGAGTTTCAGGGTGAGGGGGAAGATTGGACGAAGATCGGCTCGCCGTACGCCTACGTCAACCTGGGCAGCGCTCTTTTTCGTCGCGGTGTGTTCGGAAAAGTCGGTCTGTTTGATCCGGCGACGCAAATATGCGATGACTACGATTGGTGGATACGCGCATACGACCTGCGAATTCCGAAACGCCGTATCGATGCCACGACACTGATGTATCGCATCCACTCGCAATCCATAACCCATGACCGCAGCCTGCACGATATCGGCATGGCGAGCGTCCATCGCAAAGCCGCCGAGCGGCGACGCCGGAACGCCGATTTGATGCATACTCCACCAGGTTATCCGTCGTTGGTCGATTTTATTGGCCGGGGGAAAGCGGAAGGTTGGGAGAGAAATCAGGGGGCCGGGCAAGCGGCTGCCGGTGGGGGATCGCAGCCACACCTCGAACGTTGCGACGATAAAACAATCGACCTACACGACGAAGCCGTGGTCGCCTTCATGGTCGTGCGCAACGAAGCGAAACGCCTGCCGCACAATCTGGATTACCACCGGCGGCTGGGCGTGTCCCGCTTTTTCGTGGTCGATAATGCCTCCGAAGATGGTACGCTCGATTGGCTCCTGGCGCAGCCCGATGTGCACGTGTGGCGCACTCCGGCTTCATTTCGGGCATCGCGTTGCGGCACCGATTGGACCGAGTCGCTGCTCAGAACTTATGGCCAGAATCGCTGGTGCCTGGTTATCGATGCCGACGAGTTGCTGGTGTACCCGAACAGTGAGACGAAATCTCTGCCCGCCTTATGCGCCGAGTTGGAGCAGTCCGGTTATCGGGCGGCAATGGCCCTGATGATCGATATGTATTCAGACCGACCGATTCGCGAGACGACATTGCAGGCCAATCAGCCTTTTCTCGATGCCTGTCGCTATTTCGATCGCAAGGTTTATCACGAAAGGGTCGAGCGTTTTTACGAACACGACGAACATCCCAGCCTATTCGGCGGCGTGCGGCGGCGGGTGTTCGGCGGCCACGAGCCAGGGAAAGACGAGCGCTATTTCTATTGTCTGAACAAAATCCCGCTACTGAAATACGACCCGACTTTCGTCCTCAGCGACAATCTCCATTGGACGAACTGCCGCGATGTGGCCATCCAGGCAGCGGCGCTGCTCCATTTCAAATTCTGCGATGATTTCGTGCAGCAGGCGGAACAGGAGGCGGAACGCCGGGAGCACTGGCAGGGCGGGATACAGTATGACGCCTATGCCCAGACCCTACGTTCTCATCCCGATCTTTGCTTATTCGACCCGGCTCTTTCGGTGGTCTACAAGGACAGTTCGCAGTTGGCAGCCATGGGTTTATTGCATCCGTTGTCTACGCATCCGCCATCCGAATCAACGCTCGCCCGCCCGGAGGCGCCCATGCCCGACGAAAAATCGCAACTGTTGCGCCAGGTGCGCAGCATGATCAAAGCGCAGAAATCGCAAAAAGACCACCCATACGCATTGGCGGTGAATCTGTTGAAGCAAGGCAGGTGGAGCGAAGCTGTAGCCGGTTTCGAGACGGCTATCGCCGAAGCGCCCGGCTTTGCCTGGTCGTACCATTATCTGGGTGACGCATACATGGCGCAAAGGAAGTGGCCGGAAGCGATTGACGCCTATCAACGCGCCATCGAACTGAATCCTCATTTCGCCGCATCTCATTTCAATCTAGGCGAAGTGTATTCGCAACAGGAACGGTGGCCCGACGCGGCAGAGCGCTATCGTCAAGCCCTGGCTTTGCAGGCCGACTTGCCCAACGCTGCCCGCCAACTCGCCCGCGCACTCTCAAGTCAGGCCAAAGAACTCGTGTGCGAGGCGCAGAAATGGTATGGTCAGGCCAATGCGCTTGTTCCCGACGATATCAATATTTACCATGAAGCCAGCGATCTGCACCCGCCCGATCCTGACCTTTGCATTCAGTTCGCCGATGCCCTGGCAAGACAAAATCAGCGTACCAAGGCTATTTTCTATTACCAGCTTGCCCTACAGGTTCGGCCTGATGATGCTGACACGTATTTCCGTTTGGCAAAGATTTTACAGAAAAATAACGACCTCGCCAACGCTATCGCCTGCTGTCGCCAGGCAATCATACTTGATGGCGAACAGATCGACTATCATTTGCAGCTTGGCGCATTGCTGTTGACGCAGGGTGAGATGGATGGTGCGGTGAAAGCGTATCGACGCTCACTTGATCTCGATCCCAATCAGCCTGCCCTTTACAAACAGATGGGCGACCTGCTGACAGGTGCGGGACAGATCGAAGAGGCGGCTGAATATTATGCGCAGGCAGTTGCACACGGATATCAGGATTATTAGCGCTTTCGATGTCGCTGATCATGGTTTCCAGGAATCACGTTGCATGAACCCATTGGCGCTGCTCAGGCGCTTTTCCCGACGCAACATTGACGGACGAGGAGATGACCTGACAGTACGTTATCTCTCGCCTGACTCAACCCATGCAGCCTACGGACTTGTGTGCGCCAGCCCGCCCATCTTCGTCGTCGCACAATGGTTGGATGAGGATTTGCGTTTCACCAACCCGATGGAACAACTCTACGGTTCTTTGGCGGCAGAACGCGCCTTCTTTATTTTGATCTGGCAGTGGCATATCGATGAACCCGAACGCGTTGCCTGGGTGTACCGATACGAACACCAACATAAACGCAAGTATCCCGGTCATCGCTTCATCCATCTCTGCAATTCGGTTTCTCAACTTGAATCCTTTCACACGGCAGGATTGGAAGCGATTCTATGCAGCCATAACGCCCTGATCGACGAACGCATCTACCGGCCCTTACCTGACACGCCCAAACGTTTCGACGCCGTCTACGACGCTCGCCTGAAAGACTACAAACGACACCGGCTTGCATCCGGTCTTGACGATCTGGCCCTCATTTACGCAGTGACGCCGGGGATCGATGACCCCGAAACAGCGGCTCGCATTCTGGGCGACTTTGATCACGCCCATCTTTTCAATCGCAATCCTGCAGGCGAGTACGTCAATCTGGAAGACGCCGTAGTGAACGCCTGCCTGGACGAGTGCCGGGTCGGGCTTTGTCTCTCGGCCATCGAAGACGCCAACTACGCCAGTATCCAATATCTGTTGGCTGGCCTGCCCGTTGTATCCACACCGAGCAAGGGCGGTCGTGATCTCTTCTTCGACGATTCCTGCACTTTGATTGTCGACGAAACGCCTGAAGCCGTGGCTGCGGGTGTGGAGGAAATGGTGAGACGTCAACCCGATACGGCGATCATTCGTCAACGCACACTGGCCAAAGTGGCAGAGCACCGCCAGCGTTTTGTCGCCACCGTCCAAAACATTTACGATAAAGAGGGCGTGGGCAAGCGCTTTGCCGACGAGTGGGACTCTGTTTTCTTCAATCGCATGGTGCGTTGGCAAAGTCACGAAGCCACACTCACGCGTTTGCATTGCTCAGAAATCTCCGTGCCTGCCTGAATTCCGGATATCGATTCCATGCAACTGGTACCGCCGCAAGGCGACAATTTCACCAAAGACAGACCCTTCACCGGGCAACCTGTCGTTGACATCACGCCGTCGAAGAAATGGCATGAGATCGACCTGGCTGGGCTGTGGCGTCATCGTGACATGCTTTTATTGTTGGTGCAACGCGATATCAAGGTGCGCTATAAGCAGACATTTCTGGGTGTGTTTTGGGCGATCCTGCAACCGCTCGGCCCCATGTTGGTATTCACGCTGATTTTCACCCAGTTTCTCAAGGTGCCGGTCGGCGAAGTTCCCTACGCGATATTCGTATTGTCCGGCCTTGTCCCCTGGACCTTCTTCTCGATCGGCATTAGCAATGCCAGCAACAGCCTGGTCAGTCATGCCAGCATGATTTCCAAGGTCTATTTCCCGCGGCTTGTCTTGCCCAGCGCCACTACTCTGGCCGGCCTGGTGGATATGGCCGTCGGCTGCGGTTTATTGTTCGTGCTCCTGGTCATCTACGGTTTCCCTTTCACGTGGCAACTGGCCTTGCTGCCTATAGTTATCGCCTGTCTGGCTTTGTTGGTTTTTGCCATCGGTCTCAACTTCGCAGCGCTGAATACGATCTACCGCGATGTTCGCCAGGCGCTGCCCCTGATTCTGCAATTATGGATGTTCTTGACGCCCGTGATCTACGCCCGCACGATCGTGCCGCCCGAATGGCAATGGCTGCTGACGTTGAACCCTGTCACCGGTCTGGTCGAAACCTTTCGAGCCGTGTTTTTGGGCTTGCCTATTCCCTGGTCTCATCTTGGCGTCTCCATGCTGCTTTGCGGCGTCTTCTTGCTTACGGGAAGCGTTCTCTTTGTGCGCATGGAGAAATACCTTGCCGATTATCTGTAGTCTCACGTGCATCAACCTCCTTCATGAGCCCCATCCTTAGCGCCTTATGATCCTGGTCGAGAACGTCAGTAAACGTTACAACTTTGGCGTCAGCGCGCCGCGCTACCTGACCTTACGCGATTCCCTGGCTTCCAGCTTGCGTTCGGCGCAGCCTGTCAGACGCTTGCTCGGACGCGGCAGCGCCAACGAAGAGGTCGAGCGGTCGTTCTATGCGCTTCGCAATGTGAATTTTCAGGTGCATCCTGGCGAAGTTGTGGCAATCATTGGCCGCAATGGGGCTGGCAAATCGACACTGCTCAAAATACTCTCGCGCATTACGTGGCCCACGGAGGGTCATGTGGCGCTCTACGGCCACTCCGGCAGCCTGCTTGAGATCGGGGCGGGTTTTCATGCCGAATTGAGCGGGCGTGAAAACATCTTTCTCAGCGGTGCGGTCATGGGCATGTCGCGGGCGGAAATCCGCCAGAAATTCGACGAGATCGTCGACTTCTCCGGTATCGAGAAATTCATCGACATGCCGGTCAAGTTCTATTCCAGCGGCATGTACCTGAGATTGGCTTTCTCGATCGCTTCCAGTTTGCAGCCAGAAATCCTCTTCATTGATGAAGCATTGGGCGTGGGCGACGCCGAATTCCAGCGCCGTTGCCAGGATAGAATCCGCCAGATCGGGCAAAGCGGTCGCACCGTCGTCTTTGTCACTCATAGCATGCAGGTTGTTCCTCAACTCAGCCAGCGGGCTTTGTGGCTGGAAGCGGGTGAGGTTCGCTATGATGGCGACGCACATCTCGCCGTCTCGGCCTATCTCGATTCCGATCCGGAGTCGCCCTCGCGACGTGTCTGGGACGACATCGCGATTGCGCCGGGAGACGATGACGTGCGTCTGCGCAGTATTCGTTTTGTCGGCGAACAGGGCGGTGATCTCGATGTCAGCGATGTCGGGCGGCCTTTCAACGTCGAGCTTTCCTTCGATGTCCTCACAGATGGACATATCATTGTGCCCAGGCTGGAATTCTGCAATGCCGAAGGCGCCTGCCTGTTCTGGTCATTCGAGGTGGACTCACCCTGGCATCGCCGTCCCCGACCGGCCGGACGCTACCGCAGCACAGCTTCGCTTCCTGCCCATCTCTTTGCCGACGGCCCGCTTTCGGTTGGCGTCGGCATCCAATCCTTTTCCCCGTGGAAAAAGCATGTCGATGAGTCGCGGGTCATTTCCTTGTTGCTCACCGATCCGCCGCTGAATGACGAACAAACCATCACGGCGCGTGGCGACTATGCGGGGCATATACCGGGGTTTGTGCGCCCGCTTCTGCAATGGACGACGGAATCGGGCTGATGGCTATAAGACCTATCGATGCAACAGGGTCGCGGGCAATTTGCACGATCGCAACCGCGGGTTATCTGCGGCAGGCAGCCTGCATGCTGAACTCCTATTTGCAGCATCACCCCGGCGAGAGTTGCTACATCCTCTGTGTCGATGAACCGCAGCCAGAACCATTACTGGATAGGCCGGGCATCACGCGCCTGAGTCTGGCCGATATGCGGATTGCCGGTCTGGCGGGAATGCACGCTCGCTATAACCTGTTCGAGTTGTGCAACGCCCTCAAGCCCTTCTTGCTCGACCACCTGTTTCGTACTACAGGCATCGATCACCTCTGCTATTTCGACGGCGACATCTATTTCTTCGATTCCATGCAATCCTCCGTCTGGGACGAGTTACAGCAACGTAACATTCTAATTACGCCCCATCTGATCAGGCTGCCCGACAATGATCGTGACCTGATCTGGCGAGACCTGGCGGTACTGCAACACGGCGTTTACAACGGCGGCTTCATAGGTCTGCGACGCAGCGAAGACGTCGATAGGTTTTTGCACTGGTGGGGTGATCGCACCCGGCATCTGGGCAAGAAGAAGCTGGAGGAAGGACTGAACTGTGATCAGCGCTGGCTGGATCTGTTGCCTGGCTTCGATCTCAACTACCGCATCAGCAATCACCCAGGTCTGAATGCGGCGTATTGGAATTTGCATGAGCGCACCTATGCGGAGCGCGACGGCCATTTCTACGTGAACGGTCAGCCTTTGATTTTCTATCATTTCAGCGGTTACTCATCCGAAAAACCCGACTCCATCACCAGCCATTTCACGCATTTCGATTTCGCGCAAAGGCCGGATTTACGCCCAATCTTCACCACTTATCATCGGGATTTGATGGGCGACGCCGGGACTCATCAAATCGGCAGCGAACCGGTTCGCCGAAGCCAGCCCGTTCCTCCACGCCTGCAACCGCTCACGCCCGCCGGGCCGCCCACCTGTCTCGTCAGCGTGATCATCCCGGCCTACAACGCGGGGCGCTACCTGGCTGCTGCCATCGAAAGCGTGTTGGCCCAAACGCTGGACGATCTGGAAATCATCATCATCGACGATGGTTCCGAGGATGACACAGTGGAGATCGCCGCCGGTTTCGTGACGGTGCATCGTGATCGCATCCGCTTGATTCGCCAAACGAATGCCGGCGTTTCCGCAGCGCGCAATTGCGGAATCCAGGCGGCCCGCGGCGAATATGTCGCTTTCCTCGACGCCGACGACTGGTTTCTTAATCCCACCAAACTCGCCGATCAATCTGTCATTCTCAGCGCCCGGACTGAGGTCGGCATCGTCCACAGCGGCTGGCGGTTGGTGGATGAAACAGGCGGCCTTCTGGCCGAACGCCGCCCCTGGCTGCAGGCTCCGAATCTGGATTTGAAAGTATGGTTGCTTTGGCAACCGGCTTTGCCCAGCGCCATGATGGTGCGACGCCAGACATTGCTGAACATTGGCGGATTCGATCCATCGCTTGCTCACGCCGAGGATTTCGATCTGGCGTTGCGGATAACCGAAGCAGGCTTCGAAACCGTCTGGCTCAAAGAGGTGACGGTAGCCTATCGCCAGCACGAACGAAACGCCACCCGTCGGCTGGCAGAGACGGAAGCTGACGTGGAGACCGTGCTGGCCCGGTTTTTCTCGCGTCCCAGCCTCGCGGAAGATGTGCGCAGATTGGCGCCTCGTGTGCGTTTCGGCGTGTTGTGTTGGCTGGGACTGCAATACTACCGGCACGGCGCCCTGGCCGACATGGCACGCCTGCTCCAGAAAACGCTATCACTGGGCCTGTTTGCATCGCCCTCCGCATATTTTGAGGCCTGGCTGGATAGCTTCGAATACACTCTTCGGACTGAATTCGGCGAAGGCCTGGACGTCTATGCCTTAACTTCAGCAGCCGAGTGGCGTACATTGGTGAAAACCCAACTCATTGGCCAATCTTTGAATGAGTATGGCGGTGTGGAGTTTTCGGTCGGATTGAGTATGGCCCCGCACGTTAAAATCCGGCCTGAACAGAGTCTGTCGGTCACGGACTCGTCCCTCCCCGCGCTGTTGAATGAACCCAAGCTGAATCTTTCCGGCGCATTGGCGCGCGATTACGGGCGGCATCGCTCTGGATGGTCGTTCGCAATGCGCAGTTTGGCTTCGTTACACAGGGACGACGGAATCTGGGTCGAGCCCTTTCCCGAACATACCTTCGGTGAGGATAAGGCCGGCCGCCAACAACCGCACACGCGCCCGTGGATCGGCTTCCTGCACAACCCGCCGAATATGCCGGATTGGTTTGTGTACAATCAATCACCACAAAGCCTGCTGGCAAACCAATCGTTTCAGCAAAGTTTGCCGCATTGCCTTGGCCTATTTTGTCTGTCGGAATACCTGGCAGCCTGGTGGCGGGAACGACTGGACGCGCCCATTGCTGTGCTGAAGCATCCCACGGATGAGTCGGCGCAATGCTTCAGTTTCGAGCGATTCACGACGAATCCGCAGAAACGTATCGTGCAGATTGGCGCGTGGCTGCGCAAACTCAATTCGATCTATTATCTGCCGGTTGGCAGGCTCAGACGCGCCATCGTCCACCAGCACCGGCCTTATATCGACGAACTGACGGCCAGGGAGAGAACAGTATTCGGGCTTCGACCGGATGAGACATTGGTGGAAATCTTGCCCTTTTTGGATGACGATGCTTATGACGAATTGTTGGCCAGTAATCTCGTCTACATGGAACTCTACGACAGTAGCGCCAACAATGTGGTAATCGAGTGTATCGCGCGGGCGACGCCGATTCTGGTCAATCCTTTGCCGGCTGTCGTGGAGTATTTAGGCAAGGATTATCCATTTTATTTCGTGAATCGTGAGCAGGCAGCCCGCAAAGCCGAAGACATTGCATTGATCGAACAGACGCATCGCTACCTGCTCACCCATCCCCTTCGCCCCAATTTGACGAGCAAAGCCTTCCTCCAGGCTGTAGCTTCGTCATCGATCTACGAACAACTGAAGGTCGATTCGAGTCCAGACGATGCATAAGAGATTGTCGAGGCTCAACGAGCGCCTGTTGCTGCGTCTTTCGCGCACGACTTCGTCCGGCGAATTCATCCCAGAAGTGGATGGCCTGCGCTTCATCGCAATCACCGCCGTCGTCCTCCACCACATCACTGCCTCTTATTTGCGAACTACACAGAGGTTAGGCGTCGTCGATTTGCCCGCCCAATGGTGGGACGTGTTTTCCCGATCGGGCGTGATCATGCTTGGGTATGCTGGTCATTTCGGCGTCCAGTTGTTTTTTGTGATCAGCGGCTTCATCCTGGCCTTGCCCTATGTGCGCAGCTATCGCCTGCAAAAGCCTCGCCCACACTTGGGCTCTTACTATCTGCGCAGACTGATAAGGCTGGAACCGCCCTACCTTATCAACATCACCATTGCCTTCCTGATCATCATCCTGACAAACCCAGGCTGGCGTACCTTCCTCCCTCACTATCCCGCCAGCCTCACCTATCTGCATGGGCCCATCTTCGGACAGGCGAGCTGGATCAACGGCGTGGCCTGGTCGTTGGAAGTAGAAGTGCAGTTCTATTTGATCATGCCGCTGCTTGCCTTCATCTTCGTTGTGCGATCCGCCCTCCTGCGGCGACTCCTTTTGCTGACAATCGTTTTGGCCCAGGCATACTGGGCGGGTCGATTTTTCCAGGCGGGTCAACACCCGCGTCTTGATATAACCGTCCTACACTACTTGCAGTTCTTCCTCGCAGGCTTTTTGCTGGCCGATCTGTATCATGAGTTCGCGGCGCGAGGGTTTCGGCGCAGATTTCTTTGGGATGCGTTGACGATCTTTGCTGGCGTGAGCATCTTCGCCATTCTTACCCGCCGATATGACCTTTATTTTCTGACGCCAATCCTCATCATGCTCCTGTACGCCGGACTTTTCCTGGGCCTGGTGGGACAGTTCTTTATCCGGCAGCGCTGGATCGTCGTGATCGGAGGCATGTGCTACACCATCTATCTCTACCATTTTCTGATCATCGACCTGCTGGCTCCCTGGACGATGCAGCTTGCTTCGCCTGATCGCCCTCTCCGCTATGATTTCATGTTGCAATGCCTTCTTCTGATCCCGGCCATCCTTGTGATATCCGCCGTGCTTTTTGTGTTGTTCGAGAAGCCATTTATGGCGCTGAGCCGTAGAGTTGGCAGACAATTCCGTCCCTTGCTCGCGCCTGCCGAGTTACCGACGACTTCCGTCGTTCAAGGCTGAGCGAAAACGGTCATTATTGGACATGGCGATTTCTGATCACACCGGCAGAGTGACTCAACCACGTGGACTAACCTGGCGCGTTCTCCTGCTGGGTCTTCTCCTATGCCTGTTCCTAACAGGGCTGATCGCTCGCGCCGCCCCAGTGCTCGACCGGGATGGTCGTTTGCTGCGGCAATTTCCTGCGGAAGACGGGTATCTTATGCTCACGATTGCCCGCAATATCGCCATTGGTAAGGGCATGACCGTCTCTGATGGCGCGGTTGCCACGAATGGAACGCAGCCATTGGTGACGATGTTGTGGGCGGTTTTATATAAACTGTCGGGCGGAGATAAGGTCGCCGGCGTCCGGCTGGTTCTGATCGCCTCCATTGTGATCAGCAGCCTTACCGCCTGGGTGATTTTTCTATTGGGACGACGAGTCTATAAGCCGCTGCCAGGGGCTGCATACCTGGCTGCTGTGGCTGCATTGCTTTGGTACGCCTCCCCGCCCCTGATCAGGCATACGATGAATGCCCAGGAAACTGGCGCCTATTTATTGATCGTCACCGTTGTCATGTTCGTTTTCCTTGTCTGGTATGACCGGCGGGAAAGACTCCATTACGCTTTACTTATGGGTTTGTTATTGGGGCTGGCGTTTTGGATTCGCAACGACGCCGTTTTGCTGGCGGCTGCGATTGGTATCGCATGGACGCTATTGGCACGACTCGACAGAGACCGATCCCCATCACGCGTGGTGACCGAACTGCTGCTGGTCGGATTCACAACATTGGCGATTGCAGCCCCGTGGTTGATCTATAACAAACTCAACTTCGGTCACATCGTCCCCAATAGCGGCATTGCCGAAGGATATCCCATCCATTTCGCAGCAAATCTCCGATTCGTTCCGGCAAAACTCGTCGAGTATATCACTGTCATCTACGACATAGACCCCAAGGTGGAAGATTCTCCGCTATCGACGTTTGGTTTTCTGATCATCGCCGGAGCTTTTGCCTTGGCGGTCGGCTGGCTCTATCGACAACGCGATTCCGACGGATTCCGTTTTCTATCACTTTCCGGCGTCTTCACTATGACGATATGCATATTCTACGGTCTATTTTTCAATGCCCCCTGGTTTCTGAGTCGTTTCCTATCGCCTCTCTCACCTTCGTTTGTGATTCTTACTATTGGTCTTGCAGCTTACGTCATGCGTTTTCTGTGGCGGATTCCGCTTGGCCGAGTGGCGGTCATCCTGCCCGCCTTTTTGACCCTAATCGTCGTGCACATGAATATCCAGGCTTACACATGGGGCGACTATCATATGCATTTTCAGGTCATTGAATGGGTGGAGGAAAATGTTCCAGATGATGTCTGGGTGGCTGCAATCCAGACTGGAACGTTGGGTTACTTTCATGAGCGCACCATCAATCTGGATGGTAAAGTCGACCCCGCTGCTCTGGAAGCACGTATTACCGGACAGACTGAGGACTATGTGCTCAGTACGCCTGCTCGTTATATCGTCGATTGGGTTGATCTCGTGGATATTCTTTGGATGGGCGGCGGATTCAATGAACATTGGGAGAAGATACTGGAAAATCGAGAACAGAATATCGCCGTCCTCATGCGCAAAGACCCACCATGATTGAATGCATGACCCCGAACGCTCTGTGGCGTGTTGGCCGTAATGACCGTATATCATTGGTGGATGTGAATCCAGGATGAAGATCGAGCGTATTTACGTCGCCAGTCATCGTGGCGATCTGCGATACACACGCTGTTGCATCGCCAGCGTCCGGCGTTGGTATCCGGATATCCCCATTTCGCTGGTCAAGAACGAAATCAACGGCGTCTACGACACATCTGAAATCGAACGGTATTGGGATGTCGATTGTTTCCAAATGCCGAGACGCAGGTTTAGTGGCGGTCTGGCCAAACTCGAACCTTTGGTGCAGGACCGGGTGGAACGGTGCTTCATCCTTGACAGCGATACCGTGTTTCTGGGCAGAGTGCTCGACAGATTGGAATCGATCGAGTCGGATTTTGTTATCAACGAATCAGACACTCCCGAAAATGTAGCAGCATTCTTCTTCGATCTCGATCGACTCAAGAGTCTAGACCCAGAATTCGCATACCGTGGGAACGCCTTCAATTCCGGCCAATATGTCACATCAACCGGGCTAATAAATCGACAGGATTTTTCCCCCTGGCTGAGTGACGGGGAACCGCAGGAACTCTTGTATCCTGATGTGTTTTTTGCTTCTGATCAGGGCTTGCTCAACTATGTCGTACTCAAGAAATGGCAGAACGGTCAGCTCGCTTTGGCAGGGAGAAGCTTCATGTGGTGGGCGGGAGATCCCCACCTGGTGATCAAACCCGAACTGATGACGGGTGAGGGAGTCCCAATCGTCTTGCACTGGGCGGGGAGCAAAACGCACCTGTTCCGGCATATGCCGCAGCCGCATGTACTCGACTTCTATGAACGGCTTTACTACTCCCGCATACCAGCCGGGCGCGTTCGTCGCTTACAGTCGCTGGTCGGCAATGCCGTCGGCCTGGAATTCCATCGATTGCGGCGCAGATCGAAACACGATCTATCTATCGGACGTCGTCAGGCGCGCGAATTGATGCGGCATTTCGGATGAAGATCGAACGCATCTGCATTGCGGGCTATCGGAATGACCTGCGCTGGACGCAATGTTGCGTAGCCAGCATCCGTCACTGGTATCCGGAAATTCGCATCACCTTGCTCAAAGATGAATACCGTGGCGCTTACGATACAAGTGAACTGGAAACGGCATGGGATGTGGATATTTTCGATACGAGCGGGCGCGTTTTTGGCTGGGGCATGATCAAGCTGGAGCCGTTGATGGCGTCTCCAGGTGAGCGAATTCTGATAGTCGATAGCGATATCCTGTTTCTGGGCCCCGTGCTGGAGGAGTGGGATCGTTATGAAGAGGATTTTCTTGTCGACAATCATTACCAACCCCCAGGCAACGTGGATGCATTCTATTTTAGTCCGGACAGACTACTGAACATGGATCCCGAATTTATTTTGCCAGACTTCGTTTTCAATGGCGGCGCTGTCGTTGCTTTGACAGGCGTCCTGAATCGTTCCGACTTTGATGAATTCATCGCTCATGGAATTGGACCCGGCAGTCTTCCGCAAGTGCGTGATCAAAAGGTGTTTCGAAATAGTGAGCAAGGTGTATTGAACTATGTCGTTTTTAAGCTTGCGCAATCGGGGCGACTTACCGTTCGTGGACTGAAAATGCAACGATGGGCCGGGTTTCAGCCGCCGCGTTCGCTACGCATTCGCAATCTGCATTCGCAGTCGCCCTATCGTTTTCTTCTGCACTACGCTGGCCCGAAGAAGACGATTTTTTCCGCCAATCGTAACGGTCACCTGCTTCGCTACTTCGAGGCCGCTTACTATGCACGATTGCCCAATGGCCGCGTACGCCGTCAGCATGACCGCGTACACCGCCTACTCGATATCCTGCGCAAACGAAAGCCATGGACGCAAACTATCTAAGGCCTGAGCATGAGCTAGTGCTGCAGGCGGCGTTTTTGCGGGGTGACCCTGCCATCCGCGCCTACGCCAAATGGAAGTCGCTCGTCCCCTTTGACGATATTGACTATGAATCATACCGCCTGTTGCCGTTGTTGTATGACAACCTTCAGGCAATGGAGATTGAGGATGAATTGACGCCGCGGCTGCGTGGCATTTACCGTCGCACCTGGTACGCCAATCAACTTGCACGGCAGCAATACCGCGATGCCCTGCTTGCTTTACAAACCGCCGCACACGACTTCCAATTGATTGGCGGAAACCTAGCGATTAGCCAGTTACGTGACGGTATAGTTATTTACCCCGTAGATGATGTGGAACTGCTCATCAGGCCGGGACAGGTGAAGAGTGTTGAGGAGATCTTGACTGGACTTGGCTGGCAGATCGTTTCCAGGGCCGCGGATGCGGTCATTTATTGCAAGGAGAACGGGCTATACATTGGCATGCATGATCGCATCGTTCATGGACTGTCTCCAGCGGAAAGACTTAGCGTTGATCAACGCCATTGGAATTCGTCACATGAGATATCGTCGCAAGGCCTGACCATATTCATGCTCGATCCTGCCGACCAGATTTTGTTCTGGCTGGAATATGGATTAGCCGGTCATGGCTGGCCGACATTGCGCTGGTTGACGCATATGTGGTTAATCCTGACTAATGCGAAGGATTTGAATTGGGATTATGTGATATCGCAGAGTCGCCGGCGCAATCAATCGCTCTACCTGGCTGAATTGTTGAGTTTCCTGGGATCGAAGCTGGGTTTAGTCATTTCCGACCATGTTTTGGCTGAATTGAGGAGACCTGCATCTGATGACCAGGAAAACATACAAACAAACCTGGCTTTACGCTCATCACAAGAGTATGTGCGCTTTGTCCGGAAGGCTGCAAGAAAACTATCTGTGGAGTTTCGGCGTGTGAGGAAGGTTTTGGCAGGCGGAGATAATTGATGGATTGGCTGCGCTCTGTAACGACTTCATCTACAGCATTGGTGGATTGCTAAGAACTCAGAGGTTATTTGGGAGAACAGGACACACCAGCTTCGCGGCCAAGAATATCCCGCATCCCTATGTGACCTGTGCACTGAGGTTAGGATTTGGACGAATCCTCGTCTTGATTGAATGCGTGTCGGCTGCCCGTGATGGCCCAACGCTCGATTTCCTTTCCACCGGCTGGCATTTGTGTTTCATAGCCCGATCCATCGCCTCCCACCAGATAACGACAATAACAGGCGTACTCGCCAGGCGGGACGACCTTGCCCGCCACACTCAAACCCTTCCAGCCAAAGCCGAAAAAAAATCGGCTGTAACACCGGGACGATCTCATGGCTGACCAGGATAGCGATCAGTCCGGTGTACATGACTATGAGTGGTTCACTACACTCCGCACCGCTGCCCACACAGCACCCGCCAGGCGACGCACCAGGGGAATGGTCAGCCGGTAGGTGAGCGACTGCCGCGCGGGCTGTCGATTATCATCTGCCAGCAGGTTCTCGTCAAAGTTCTGCTCGAAGCGGGCAGCCAAAGTAGCCCGGTCTTTTGACCAATGTCATTCATGCCCACCATCTTCACAACTTACTCGTGTGCGGGAGTGGCGAAATATCTGGGCATATTGAATAATGAGAGGCATGAATCAATGCCCACGATGTGGTGCAACAGAGCGCCAGAGCAAAAATGGTTTTACAGAAGCCGGCAGTCAACGATACAAGTTCATGCAGTACGGCAAGAAGTATACGTCAGCGCTAAAACAGGCTGGGTATGCAGCGGGAATGCGTGAGCAAGCAGTCCGCATGTATGTCGATGGCATGAACTTGCGGCGCTCCGCCCGGCATATGGGCGAGTGTGAGCAACTGGGTGAATGCCGATGCGGAAGCATTGCCGGAAGCGCCTGTGCCTGAAGATGTGGAGGTTGTGGAGATGGACGAACTCTACACCTTTGTCGGCGATAAAAAAACAGGGTCTACCTGGTAACGTTTGTGGATCGTGCCATACGCTGCATCTTGGGGGGCGTGCCGTCTTGGAACGTACGGGGGAGGCGCTGCAAACCATACTGACCGAATCTGCTCAGGGTCATCGCTATTACAGCAATATGCTGGAGGCTTATCAGACTTTGGTCTACTGGCCATCTGTGCACTTTCCCACGCCAAACAAGAGCCAAACCTACTCCGCGGAGGCCGATGAAGCTGAACTGCGTCATTATCTGGCACGATTGGCACGTCGCTAGCGCTGCATCTCTCATTGTGTCCAGGCATTGCGACATGCTGTACAACCCTTCGTCTACGTCTGGAATCGCAGACAGCTTTTCAAGCGTTCTCACCCTCACTATCCTGCTCACTGGATCGACTTCGTGTGCCCATGAGCTTCGCCACTCCATTGTCCGGATTCATGCCCAATCTCGGGAATGGGTGGTAGAATGTGGTTCAATCAACCGCAGAGGAGCGCAGACGCCACGAAATTCAAAACGCTTTGTGGGTTTGCGCGAGATTTAATGCGATTGGTGAGCAAAGACTCATTTTTCATCTTTACTGGCTGAGCGGCAGAACCCTTTTATGGTTCGATATCGGCCAGTCTCGACATTCAACAAAGGAGAAATCCCATGCTTGAGATCATGTACGACGTACCCGACAATGTCATTGCGGCGACAGCCAGTGGCAAAGTGTCCGGGGATGATTACGAAAAAGTGCTCATCCCCCTGGTGGAAGAAAAGCTGAAGAAATACGATAAGCTGCGACTACTCTACAATCTGGGTTCGGAGTTCTCCGGGTATGAAGCCGGGGCGATGTGGGACGACGCCAAAGTGGGGTTCGCCCATCTTACCCATTGGGAGAAAATCGCCGTCGTCACCGATGACGAATGGATCACCCGCGCAATCAAAGCCTTCGCCTTCCTGATTCCCGGTGAAGTCAAGCTATACGGTAATTCGCAACTCGACGAAGCCAAGATCTGGATTTCGCAGATGGATTGAACTTGGCGAGTTCGCTTCAGCCCAATTGATCCCCAGACGCCTGCTCGCTCAACACCTCCTCCGAGATCAGGAATAGCGGGTCGACGATGCGCTGCAAAGCGATTGCCAGCTCACTCTGATAATCTGGATCGAAGAAGGATGAACGGAAGGTTTCCATGTCGGGGAAATAGGCCTCGGTCATGTAGCGATACGGCAGGCCATCACGCTGCCAGGTTTCGCGCACCGCGTAAAAATCGCTTTTGATCACACCTGGCACCGCCATGTTGGACTGCTGATGCTCGGTGGTGCGCCATCGCAGGAATTCCTCGTGATTGGCTTCCGGCGGCAGGTTGTAGAGAACCGTTAGTTTGATCATGTTAAATGGCTCAATATTGGTATTGGATATTGGATATTTGGTATTCGCTGACGACGAGTCTCAATATCCAATACCCAATATCTCATAACATCATTAAGGTCTTACCGCCAGTTCGTGATCGAATCCGGTCAGGGTGCGCACGCCGTCTGTAGTGACGACGACGATATCTTCGATGCGGATGCCATAGCGACCCGGCAGATAGATGCCAGGCTCCACGCTGAACACCATGCCCTCAGCCAGCGGCGCATCGTTGCCCGCCATGATCCAGGGCGGCTCGTGCACTTCCAATCCCAGGCCGTGGCCGGTGCGGTGGACGAAATGCTCGCCCAGACCGGCTTCAGCTAACACGCTGCGCGTCGCCCGGTCCACATCTTGCGCCGCTACGCCCGGCCGCACCGCTGCCCTGCCCGCCTCGTTCGCCGCTTTCACCGCGGCATAGCGTCTCAGAAATTCGGACGGAGGATCGCCCAGGAAGATGACACGGGTGACGTCGGATACGTAATAGTCCAAAGTAGCGCCGATATCGATGATAACGGCATCGCCCCGTTGCAGTCTGCGAGCGCCGCTATGATGATGCGGGAAAGCTCCATTCGGTCCCGAAGCGATCAACGTGAACTCGACCCTACTGGCTCCACCCTGGCGGAAGGTTGTCTCGGCCACCCAGGTCAATTCGGCTTCGGTCACGCCCGGCGCGCAGGCATCCATCACGGCCTGCACCGCCCGATCCGCCAGCGCTGCCGATCGTTGCAACGCTTCGATCTCATCCGCCGACTTGCGCGCCCGCAATGGGGAGATCAGCGAATCGGCGACTCTTGCCGTCTCAGGCTTGGTCGCTTCCAAAAGGGTCAGCAGGAAATCCGCCCGCATGGTCCCGTCCACCGCCACGCGTCTTGGCTGTCGTGCGGACAGCGCGGATGAAAGGGCTCGACTGGGGCCGTCGCTGTCCGCCCAGGTGACGGGCGTGATATCGCAATGGGCGATCCAGTCTTCGGCATTCAGGGTGGGGACGACAGCCCTGACCTCATCCGGCGTGATCAGCAGTAGACAAAGGCGTTCGTCGGGATGAGAGGCGTAACCGGCCAGGTAACGCATATTGGCGGTTGGGCCAACGGCCACCAGGTCGATCTCCTGATCTCGTAGCGATTCCTGCAGGCGATTGATTCGATCATTCATGTTGATATTCTCGGAAAAAGGACGGCGTCTCTGGCCGATCATACATTGCTCAGCGACCAGAGACGCCAGAAAGTGAGATTCAGCCGTTGCGCTGGCTCAAGCCGTAATATTGCTCGGCCTGTTCCGGGGTGATGTAGCCGTTCTTCAGATCATCTTCTATCAGGGCCAGGTCGCGCTGCCTGGGATCACCCCAGCCTGCACCGGTGCCGGTCATTACCTGGATCACGTCATCGGTATTGAGCGTCAGGCCGCTGATCACCGAGTATCGTTCCTGTCCGCCCTTGGCCCGGCGAATGACGATATGATTGGGCGAGCCGGACTGGCCGCCTTCTAAGGGCCACGGGGGTACATTATCACGCGTGTAGGCCACGGTCAGCCAGGCGTTATCCGAGCGGATGCGATAATCGATGCGCACGCCCTTGCCGCCCCGGTGCAGTCCCGCCCCGCCGTCTTCGTCGTGGAAACTGAGGTAATCGACGGTGACGCCATAGCGGGCCTCGGCCACCTCCGCTGGACAGTTGTAGGTCTCGCCGTGGAAGGCGGAGAATTGGCCGGGTTCGCCATCCGTATGAGGCGAGCCGCCCCAGCCGCCCAGTTCCGGCTCGATCACGGCATAGGGTCTGCCGGTGTCGGGATGGATGCCGCCGAACAACGTGCCGCAGATCGAGGCGAAACCGCCCGCTGGCAACAAGTCGGGCATGGCCTGGGCCAGGCAACGCACGATCAGATCGTGCAGGCGGATGCTGATCTCGTAATAGATGCCCATCGCCGCCGGGTAATTGGGATTGAACACGGTGCCCTGGCGCAGCAAAACCTTGAGTGGGCGGAAAGTGCCGCCATTGGCGATCCGCTCCGGTGATGTCACGTTCTTGAAAGCGATTTGGGCAGCGATGATGGCATCGTCGGCGCTCATGTTGAAGGGGCCAGGATCCTGTTTGGGGTTGTCACGCAGATCGACGATAAACTCATCATCTTTGACCTCCACCGTCACTTTGTAGACCTGCCCGCTGTCCTGCTCCTCGGCCAGCGAATAGACGCCGTTGGGCAATTGCTTGAGAGCACTAAGGCTGACCTGTTCTCCGTAGTCCATATAAGCTTCCAGGGCATGCAGAAACACATCCTTGCCGTACTTGTTCACAATTTCCAGCACGCGGCGCTCGCCCACACGCACTGATGCCACGCCCGCCCACAAGTCGCCGGTGAGGTAATCGGGCATGCGGCAATTGGAGGTGAGGATATCGAACACCGAGCGGATGGGCTTGCCCCGGGAGATCAGCTTGACGCCGGGATAAATCATGCCTTCCTGGAAAATCTCGGTCGCTTCGGTGGACATACTGCCCGGCACCATGCCGCCGACGTCGTTCCAGTGGGCGATGTTGGCCGTCCAGGCCACGATCTCATCGCCCACAAACACAGGCATGGTCAGCACCATATCGTTGAGGTGGGTGACGCCGCCATTATATGGATCATTCGTGATGAATACGTCGCCCGCCTCGATTTCACCCGGCTGGTCGAACTTGCGCATGATCTGCTTGACGGTTTTGTCTAGCACGCCCACGAAGGCAGGGATGCCGGCGCCGGAACCGGCCAGCTCGCCATGCCGATCGGTGATGCCGGTTCCCATATCGAGCACCTCGTAGATGATGGCGCTCATGGCAGTGCGGCGCATGGCGGCAAACATTTCGTCCGCCGCAGCCTGCAAGGAATTCTGGATGATCTCCAGGGTGATTGGGTCATAGTTATTTGTCATAAGATTTGGCTCCTTTGTGACTGAAGATTGATGATTAAAGATTCAACCCGCCGTTGCAAGCGACAAGCAATCTTTGATACTTAATCCTCAATCGTTGATCTCTTCAGGCGGTCATGATCTGATAGTTACCATAAGCGTCGACTTCGCAGGGCATGCCGGGCGGGATCACCACCGTGGCTTCGGCTTCCTCGATCACGGCTGGGCCAACGAAACGCATGCCTGGGGTCAGGCGGTCGCCGTCGTAAATGGTCGCCTCGTGCATCCCTGCTTCCAGATAATCAACCTGTCGACGGCCTTTGATCGCATCCTCGACCCTGCCGTTGTCCGAAGGCAACTTGTGCGGCTCCAGTTTATCCACCTCCGCCATGGCGATGAGATGATAGGTGACGAGTTCGACCGGTGCATTCAGACGATAGGTGTATTCACGCTCGTAATTGACCTGGAAATGCTCCCGGATTTCATCCAGCACATCGGCAGTGATGGGGCCGGAGGGCAGGTCAACTTCGGTCGAGTGCTCCTGATTCTGGTAGCGGAAACGGCCATAACGCAAAAAGCTGACGCGGGAGCGGTCGATGTTCTCCGCCTCGTATTCCTGATAGGCTTGTTCTTCTAAATCGGCGTAGGTGTCAGCCAGTTGTTGCGCCGAGCCCGCCGCTGAGAGATCGACGATTCGTGTGAGCAGATAGTCGCGGCGCAAGTCGCTGAGCAACATACCCCAGGCCGAGAATACGCCCGACAGGTGCGGGATCACCACCTTTTTGATGCCCAATTCGGTAGCGAGGGCGCAGGCGTGCATGCCGCCGCCGCCGCCAAAGGCGATTAGCGTAAAGTCACGGGGGTCATGGCCCCGGTTGACCGAAATCAGCTTGATGGCATTGACCATGTTGTTGTTGGCCAGACGCACGATGCCTCGCGCAACCTCTTGTTGGCTGATGCCGAGCGTCGTTGCCAACCCGTCCAGCGCTTTGTTCACTTCTTCCATGTTGGCGATCAGGGTGCCGCCGCAGAAATAGTTGGGATTGATCCGGCCCAGCGCCAGATTTGCGTCGGTGGTGGTGGCTTCGTTTCCGCCGATGCCATAGGAGCATGGCCCCGGGTCCGCCCCGGCGCTCTGCGGGCCGACATGCAGGCGTTTGAACTCATCGATCCAGGCGATGGAGCCGCCGCCCTGTCCGATCTCGACCAGATCGACCACCGGAACCATTACCGGATAACCGGCGGACACATCGGTTTGCTCCACCATGTAGTTGGTGTTGAGCTTGACCTCGCCCCCTGTGATCAACCCGCACTTGGCGGTGGTGCCGCCGATATCCAGGGCAATCACTTCCTTTTCGCCGATCAGCCGGCCGAGGATAGCCGCCCCCCATACGCCGCTGGCCGGGCCGGACTCGATCATGGTGATGGGAATTTCACGGGCGTTCTTGATCGTATCGATACCGCAATTGGATTGCATGATATAGGGGGTGCAGGTCATGCCATCCGTCGCCAGCCGCCCGGTGAGGTCATCCAGGTATTTATGGGCGATGGGCTGCACATAAGCGGAGAGAACAGCGGTGCTGGTGCGTTCGTATTCGCGCCATTCACGGGTGATCTGGAACGAAGCCACTGCCGAAACATCGGGCCACAAGGCCTTGATTTGGGCGATGGCCGCTTCCTCGTGGGCGGCGTTGGCGTACGAGTTGAGCAGACACACGGCCACCGCTTCCACGCCTTCGGCCTTGAAATCCTCTAAGATAGCCGGCAAGCCGGATAGATCGAGCGGCGTAGTCTCGATGCCTTTGTAATTGATCCGGCCCGGCACTTCCCGCCGCAAATAGCGAGACACGAAGGGTTTGGGCTTGTCGTATTCGAGATTGAAATAGTCGGGGCGATTGCCACGGCCGATTTCCAGCACATCGCGAAAACCCTCGCTGGTGATGAGCGCTGTTTTTGCGCCTTTGCGCTCGGTGATGGCGTTGATGACGATGGTGGTGCCATGCACAAAAGAAATGAACTCGTCGGGCTGAAGCTGGGCCGCGGCAATCACGTCCATCACGCCCTGCTCAAACTGGTGGGGCGTGCTATGACTTTTGGCCGTGCTCACTCTGCCGTCCGCTTCGACGCTGACGAGATCGGTGAAAGTGCCACCGATATCAGTCGCTACTCTGGTCATGATATCTCTCCTGGAAGTGTCAGTGAACTCCGGTTTGGTATTGGGTATTGGAGATTGGAGAGCGGGTAGTAAGGATTGGCGATATCACATCAATACCCACTATCCAATACCTGTTTGTGTTTAAGCGTGAACGGGTTCCAGCGTAGGCTCCACACTTGGGACGACAATCCTGTTCCCAAATGCATATGGTTTGCTGAAGGCGCCGAAATCAGCCATCTCATATGCAGGCGGTGCCTCACTGCCCCACTTGCGGCTGGGCTTCCACCCGCATTGTTGCTTGAGCAGCGCTGCATGTTCGGCCGATTTGAAGGCGGCGATGGAGGGGTCTATCACTGGCACGCCCAACTCGGCTTCCATTTCCTGGTAGAACCCGGTTTCCAGCGTGCAGCCCAGGATCAGCGTCTCGGCATAATCCTCTTCCACGGCCTGCCGTCCGGCGGAGATCAGCCGGTCGCGCGTGCAATCATGGTCTTTTTGGAACTCGACCACGTTCATGCCCACGTGGCGGAACGACATGAGCTTGTCGCCGTAGCCGTAGTCGCGCACGGTGTTGTGCATCTGATTCACCCACTTGCGCTGGCCGACGATGATGGAGAAATTGTTCGCCAGGGTCAGGGCAATCTGGCAGGATGCCTGGCAGGGGGCGGTGACGATCATGTCGCCGGAGATCTCGCGGGCGTCGTGGAGGGCCGTGTCGTAAAAACAACCGATCACAAAGGCGTCGAATCCCTCTGCCGCAGCCTGATATGCCGCCTTGACGATTTCGGCTGTCACAATAGCTTCATAGGCGCGATATTCAAGGTTAGTGATGGGGCCAATCGAATCTGGGGAAAACGACGTGACGTGGGCTTCAGTGCCAGGATACTTGTAGTCAGCGATCCAGTTCGCCATGAATTGATCATAGTCGGAACTGCCGACGGGGTCGAGAAACATCACTTTGATCGGTTTCATGAGGTTACCTCGTGGTGTGGAGTGAATTGAGCGGGTGGCGAGCTGGCGTGGGAGATGCAAAACCAGGCGTCCATCGGACGCTAAGGCAATTCTTGTGGAGACAAGCCGTAGATTTCCACCGCTGTCTGCGGCGAGATGTAGCCGTTCCTGATGTCTGCGAGCACTTCCGTATGGGGCCGTGCGGTGGGATTGCCGTAGCCGCCGCCAACCCCCGTAATCAGACGGGCGACATCACCCCGTCTGAGTTTGTAGCGGGCGATCTTGCCCCGCCAAAGCACGGGCTCAGGTTGGCCGTTCACGTAAACCTCGACGCCATTGGCCGAGCCATCGCTGCCGCCGTTCGCACCCCAGGGCGGGTATTTGTGACGTCCAAACGTGGTCGTGAGCAGGGCTTCATCGGCCAGCAGCCGATAATCCCGCACCAATCCCAGCCCCCCCCGATACCGGCCATGCCCGGCCGGCGTCTCGTTGAAGGCGTATTGGTCTACGAGCAGGGGATACCGGGTTTCGCACACTTCCACGGGGATGACATAGGTTTCGCCATCACCCACCGGCACCAGGCCGTTCTCGCCATCTTTGCTGGCGCCTGCGCCCCAGCCTCCGGCTTGCGGCTCAACCAGGATAAATCGCTCGCCCGCGTCGTTGAATCCGGCGATGAGGGTGCCGCAAACGCTGAGGTGGTGCCCGGCGGTCAGGCGGTCGGGCAGGACGGGGAACAACGCCCGCCACAACAGATCGACGGCATACGCGCCCGTCTCCCAATAGGTCGACACCGGAGCCGGGCGCTGAGCGGTGAACACAGTGCCATCGGGGCAGATGATCTCGACCGGCCGGAACCAGCCGTCATTGACAGGCGTACTGGGATCAGCCACGGCCTTGAAGATGGTGCGGCAGGCAGAATACAGCCGGGTGCGAGTGCAATTGATCGGGCCGGGCACCTGCGGCGACGACCCGGTGAAATCGGCGACAAAGCGATCGGCGTCGATGGTGACCTTCACACAGACGTAAACCGGCGTGTCGGTGAGGCCATCGTCGTCCATCCAACCGTCGGCATAAAATTCCCCTTGCGGCAAAGTTGCCAGAGCCTTGCGCGCCAGGATTTCGCCCTGATCCAGGCTGGTGCGGATGCTTTCCTGCACAGCCGCCAGACCGTACTGGCGGCAGATCTCCACCAAGCGTTGCTCGGCCCGACGTAACGAGGCCACGCCCGCAAACATATCGCCCAGAGTAGCCTCCGGTGTGCGCACATTGGCGGCGATCAAATCCACCAGACTTTGGATGATCGCTCCGCCCTGGTACAGACGAATGGCGGGGAATTGCAGGCCCTCTTGATAAATCTCGGTGCTGTCGGTAGTCCAACTGCCCGCCGCCATGCCGCCCACCTCGGTCCAATGCGCTTTGTTCACGGCAAAGCCGACCAATGTTCCTTCAAAGAAAATGGGGGCTATCAAAGCCACATCGGAGAGATGGTTGCCGCCGCCCCGATAGGGGTCATTGTTCATGAACACATCGCCGGGTACGATGGACGCTGCCGGGAATTTCTCTAGAATCGCCTTGACGGCGAAGGTCAGGGTTCCGAGAAAGCCGGGCACGCCATTGGCCTGGGCGATGATGTCGCCGGTGTGATCGGTGATGGCGCAGGCATAGTCCAGCACCTCATAGATGATGGGACTCTGGCTGCTGCGACCCAGGGCGATAAAGCTCTCCTCCGCGGCTGCGATCAACTGTTCCCGGATGATCTCCAGGGTGAAGGGGTCTGTGCTCATGGAGTTACTTGCTCGATGTGCAGGAGGCCGAATTCATCACGGTGCAGGGTCTGGTCGGGGAACACGACGGTGGTGGAGGTCGGTTCTTCGATCACCAAGGGGCCGGGGATGGGTTTGTTCAACGGCAGCCGCGCCCGCTCGTACACGGGTGTCTGCTCGTAGCCGAAATCATCGAAATAGACGCGGCGACTGCCCTTGGCTGCCTGCTGCAAGCTGCCGCCCGCGTCCGCTCGTTGCATCTCAGCTTTGGCCACAACGCCGAAAGCAGTCAGATGATAATTGACCAGTTCGATAGGCGCCTGCAAGCGGAAGGAATAGGCCTGCTCATGCAGACGATGGAACTGGTCGTCGATATCAGCCAGACCGGTCGGGTTTAGTTCCCCAATTGGGATGGGAACCTTGACCGTATGTTCCTGGCCTTTGTAACGCATATCGGCGAACCGCTGGAAACGTATGGCCCCAGCATCCGCACCCTGCTCCCGCAGGTCCTCGCTCGCCCGACCTTCCATCTCGGAAAACAGCGCCGACAACTCAGCCGATGTCATGCGGTCGGTGCGACGGATCGAGGTGCGGATCAAGTCCTGGCGCAGGTCGGTCATCAACATGCCCCAGGCCGAAAACACGCCCGGCTCGGTGGGGATGACCACCTTTTTCACCCGCAATTCGCGGGCCAACGCCGCCGCGTGCATGGGGCCGCCACCGCCAAATGCCGTCAGCACGAAATCACGGGGATCATGCCCTCGCCGTACCGAAACCAGTTTGATGGCGTTGATCATGCTGGCATCGGCCAGGCGGATGATGCCGATTGCGGCCTCCTCGATACTGCATTGAAAGCGGTCGGCGATCGGCTGCATGGACTGACGGGCGCGCTCCAGATTCAGCCTGATCTCGCCGCCCAGAAAATAATCGGGATTGATTCGCCCGGCCACGACATTGGCATCGGTGACAGTGGGCTGCTCGCCGCCGAGACCATAGCAAACCGGGCCGGGATCAGCGCCAGCGCTTTGCGGGCCGATGTGCAATGAACCAGCCTCATCCACCCAGGCGATCGAGCCTCCACCTGCCCCGATCTCGACGATGTCGATGGTGGGGGCCAGGATCGGGTATCCGGCAAAGTCGCGCCGCCATTCGATTTTGTATTCGGTGGTGATGCGAGGCTTGCCATCCTTGATCAGCGAGGTCTTGGCCGTGGTGCCGCCCACATCGAAAGCGATGACGTTGGGTTCGCCGATCAGTTCGCCCAGTCTGGCGGCGCCAATCACACCGGCGACCGGGCCAGATTCCACGGCGTAGATCGGAGCCTGCTTGCCCCGCTCGAAAGTGGCAGTGCCGCCGTTGGACTGCATGATGTGGTAAACACGCTTCATGCCCAGCCCGGCCAACTGGTTTTCGAGACTGCCGAGGTATCGTTGAACTGTCGGTTGTACGAAACTGTTGAGCACGGCCGTGTTCGTGCGCTCGAATTCTCGCCATTCCTGCGTCAGCTCGGACGAGGCGGTGACTGCCAGCTCTGGCGCAAGTTGGCGGATGAGCTCGGCGCAGCGGGCTTCGTGGGCGGGATTGGCGTATGAGTGCAGGAAACAGATGGCAACAGCCTGCACACCTTCCCGACGGCACAGGTCGAGCGCAGCTTGCACATCTTCCTCATGCAACGGCTCCAATTCCTCGCCCCGAAAATTCATCCTCCCCCGCACTTCCAGCCGCAGATTGCGAGGTACGAAAGGTTTGGGTTTGACGTAATACAGGTTATAGAGATCGGGCCGGTTCGCTCGCCCGATCTCAAGCACATCGCGAAACCCTTGGGTGGTGAGCAGGGCCGTTTTCGCCCCATTGCGCTCGGTCAGGGCGTTGATGACGACGGTGGAGCCATGCACGAAAAAGCTGGATTGGCCGGGCTCGATTTGGGCTTTATGCAGCGAGGCGATGACCCCTTCGGCAAAGTTGGCAGGCGTCGTCGGCACCTTGGTCACGCCCAGCCGGCCGCTTTCCTCATCAAGAAAGGTGAGGTCGGTAAAAGTGCCGCCGATGTCGGTTGCGATTCGCATAAGAAATGGGGATTCGATATTAGGTATTTGGCATTCAATATTCGCGCATGAGGATGGGCATCAATATCCAATACCCAATATCCCAGGACCTTGTTTTCATGAAGGTTGCTCGAACAAATGGCATCGCACGATATGCCCCGACCCGGTTTCGACCATCACCGGGTCAACCTGTTTGCACACATCCATCACATACGGACAACGCTGGTGGAAACTGCACCCAGGCGGCAAATTGACGGGGCTGGGGATTTCGCCCTGAGAATGGACTCGGGAGGGCTTGAGCGCTTCTTCCTTTTCCGAGATCACGGGAATGGAGGAGAGAAGCATCTGGGTATAAGGATGCTGCGGCCTTTGGAAAAACTCCGCCGTATCCGCCACCTCGCAGATCTTGCCCAGGTACATGATGGCCACACGCGACGCGACATTACGCATCAGGCTAAGATCATGGGTGATGAACATGTAGGAGAGGTTGAGTTCGCGCTGCAAGCGGATAAGCAGGTTGATGACCTTGCCCTGCACCGATACATCCAATGCGGAGGTAGGCTCATCCAGCACGATCAGTGTGGGATCCGAGGCCAGGGCGCGGGCGATGGCGATGATTTGTTTTTCGCCGCCGCTGAGCTGCCTGGGGTATTTGTGCATATACTCCGGCGGCAGATCGACCTCATGCAACAGGCGCAGCACCTCGCGCTGACGATCCTTGCCCGGCTGGTGAATGCGCAAAGGCAGTTCCAGGATATCCTTGATGTTGCGGCGGGGGTTGAGAGAAGAGCCGGGGTCCTGGAAAACGATCTGAATCTCTTTCTTGTGTTTTAATGAACGCTTATCGCCATCCGCAAAAAGATTTTCGCCATTCAAATACATCGCCCCCGACGTGGGCTGGTACATCCCCACCGTGATATAGGCGACCGTACTCTTGCCCGAACCGGATTCACCCACCAACCCTAGGGTCTCGCCCTCCCGGATGCTGAAAGAGATGCCATCGATCGCCTTGACCGTAATGGGTTTACGATCGACGACGCCCTCCTGCCCGATCACGAAATGCTTTTTCAGATTCTCGACAACCAGGATTTCGTTGTTCGTCGATTTTGATTGCTCGCTCATGCGGATGTCGCCTCCTGTTTCTGACCAATGACCTTCGGATCGTACAGGAAACAGGCCACCTCGTGATCCGCGTCCGCCTGGATGAAGGGCGGCTTTTGCTGTTTGCAGATGTCCATGGCGTGAGCGCAACGAGGATGGAAGCGGCAGCCGGTGGGCGGAGTCTTGTAGCTGGGAATGCGCCCAGGGATGCCCATAGCCACGCCGCCGCCGCTGAGCTTTGGTACGGCGTCCATCAAACCCTGGGTGTAGGGGTGCAAGGGACTGGCAAAGAGCTTGGGCGTGGGCGCTACCTCGACCATGTTCCCGGCATACATCACATAGACCCGGTCGCACATCTGGCGAACGATGCCCAGAGTATGCGTGATCAGAACGACCGAGCTGCCCTTCTGCTCCACCAGTCTTTGCAGCAAACGCAAAACCTGGTCTTGAATGGTGACATCGAGCGAGGTGCCGGGTTCGTCGGCGATGAGCAGTTCGGGGTCGGTAGCCAGGGCCATGCCGATGCACACGCGCTGGCGCATCCCACCGCTTAATTGCACAGGATAGGCGTCGAGCAGGCGTTCGGGGTCGGCCAAAGCCACTTCTTTGAGGGGGACAATCGCTCGCTGACGTAATTCCTTTTTCGAAAGCTTCTGGTTTTCCGGCGAGGCGTATTTGATCACGGGTTCCAGTTGATCGCCGATGGTGAACACCGGGTTTAGGGCGGAGGTGGGGTCCTGGAAGATCATGGAGATGCCCTGTCCACGCATGTCGCGCAGGCCTTTGTCTTTCATGGTCAGGATGTTCTGCCCCTTGAATAAAATCTCGCCGCTGGCAATGCGGGCGGGCGGAATGGGCAAAATACGCAGCACCGCTTTCATAGTCGTGGTCTTGCCGCAGCCGGTTTCGCCCACCAACCCCACTTTCTCGCCTGGGTTCACCCGGAAGTTGATGCCATCAAGCACTTTCAGCACCCCGCCATAGACCTTGAATTCGACCCGTAGATCCTTGATTTCGAGTATGGGCGTTGTCGCCATGCTAACCTTCCTCAGCGGCAAAGAGGTCTCGTAAACCATCGCCAAGGAGGTTGAACCCCAGGACAAGAACGACGATGGCGAGGGCGGGGAAGAGCGATATCCACCATTGGTCGGGCAGGAATTTCGCCCCGCTGGCGACCATGGTGCCCAACCCCGGCTTGGGCGGCTGCACCCCCAGCCCCACGAAGCTGAGCGAGGCGCCGATGATAATCACCCAGCCCATATCCAGGCTGATTTTGGTGAAGATAGGCGAAAGTGTGTTGGGCAGGATTTCGCGAAAGAGGATATGGCTGGTGCTGGCGCCTGTCACCTCAGCCGAACTGACGAAGTACTCGTTGCGCAAGGCGCTGGCCTGGCCGTAAACCAGGCGCGTGTACCAGGGCCACCACATCAGCGACACGGCGATCATGGAATTGGTCAGGTTGGGTTCCAATACCGACGCGATGGCCAGGGCCAGAATCAAGGGCGGCACCGCCAGAAAGATGTCGGTGATGCGCATGATAAAGGTATCGGTGCGTGTGCCCTGCCGGTAGCCGGCAACCAGCCCCAAAAGCACGCCCACCGGCACCACCATTATCAACACGATAAAGCCCATGGTCAATGAAAACCGAAAGCCGTAGATCGTGCGGCTGAGCACGTCTCGGCCAATCTCGTCGGTGCCGAACCAGTGCTCACGGCTGGGGGGCTGGCTGGCGTTGGCGAAATCGGTGAAGGGCTTGGTGGCGTGGTCGGGATAGGGGGCGATGTATGGGGCGAAGACCGCCATCAGCACGATGATGAGGATAATGGCGCCGCCGACGACGGAAAGCGGATTGCGAGAGAATTTGTACCAGGAACGCCCGATATTTTCACGCCGGGTTTCTCTGCGCATGCGCCGCAGTTCGTGGTCGCTGATGTCAAAGCCGCTCCATTCTACAGCTTGTTGGGCCATGATCAGTCACTCCTCGCCGAGCGCAGGCCGATGCGTGGGTCTAGTCGGGCGACCGTCAGATCAACGACGATGTTCACGATAATGAATACGATGCCCAGGATGAGGATCACGGCGGAGATAGCGTTGAGGTCTTTACGCAGAATGGCGTTCATGCCATAGCGTGATAACCCCGGCCACACGAAAATCAATTCCACCAAAAAGGCGTTGGCTAACCCTGCGGCGAAGTCGAGGCCAAGAATTGAGATAGTGGCGATCAAGGAGGGTTTGAGCAGGAATCTGCCCGTCACGGTGCGTTCGGGCACGCCAAATGCCCGGCTGGATGCGATGTAGTCTTTCGACAGGTTCTCCGACATGCTGGCCCGGGTGATGCGCGCTTCCTGAGCCATCGAGCCCATCGCCAGCGCCAGGGCTGGTAACACCAGGTGGTGGACCGAATCAAAGAAGGCCGGGATATCACCCGCCAACAGGGTGTCGATCGTCATAAACCCGGTCACCGGCGGCGGTCGCTGAATCCCCTCGCTGAGACGACCGATGGTGGGGAACCAACCCAGCACATAGCCAAATAGGAGCAGAAAGATGATCGCAAAGATAAATGAAGGCGTGACCACGCCCATATACGAGATCACGCGTACAAAGTTGTCGAGGAATTTGTCTTTATGACGCGCCGATAGTGTGCCCAGGCCAATTCCTAGTGTGGCGGTGATGATGAGGGCGAACAGCGCCAGTTCCAGCGAGGCGGGAAAGAATTCCTTGATATCCTGGGCGACAGAACGACGGGTGACCAGCGAAATACCGAAATCGCCCTGCACTGCATCGGTCAGCCAGTAAAAGTATTGCACCGGCAGCGGGTCGTTGAGATGCATCTGTTCGCGCAGATTATCGACCACCCAATCCGGGGCGCGAGCGCCAACGGCCACCCGCGCCGGATCGCCTGGCATAATGCGGGCGATGATGAAGATGACGATGGATAACCCAAACAACACGAAGATTGCATGGAAACTGCGCCGGCCGATGAATGAAAGTGTTTTCATGTTGCTTGGTGAATAATGAGCGGGCTTGGATGCTGGCGGAAGTCCAATCTGGATTTCAGGCCAGACTTCCGCCAGCTAGCGGATTGGGAGTGTGAGCTTAGTGGGGATTGAGCCCGAACTGCGGGCCGAAGAAATAGTAACCCATGACGGAACTTACTTCGCCACGCGTCGCTGGCCAATCGACATAATCCTGATAGGCATGCTTTTCCACCTGATCATAGAGGAAGATGGATGGCGCCAGTTCAGCGATGTAATCTTGCAGCTCGTAGTACTTGGCGAAGCGTTCATCCTGATCGACTGTGGCGAGGGCATCTTCGATCTTGGCATCGAATTCATCGTCGAGCAGCCACTCGTTTTGCAACCACTGGTTGGCAGTGCTTGAATGGTAGCGTTGGAAAAGCATGGTGCCAGCCTCGGGCAGGTCCGAGGAGACGTAGATTGTGACGATGTGCGGGCTGGTCTCCTGGGCGCTGGTGTTCTCGACCGTGCTCAGCCACGGCGTGGAGACGACCTTCACCGGGACGCCGATCTCAGCCATGTTGGACTGGAACAGCAGGGCGAATTTCTCCTCGTCCGGCACTTCTGACACCCAGTTCACTTCCACGGGATAAGATTCCAGGTCATCGGCGTAGGCGCATTGAGCTAATTCTTCTTTGGCCTTGTCCAGATCACGAGAGAACACAAATACATCCGGGTTGTGGCCGCCCAGGCTGGCCGGAACCGGCCCTTGCGACTGTTCCGTCCCCGGCCATTCCAGCGAGACGGCCGTCTCGTAGTCGAAGGCGTAGGCCATGGCCCGGCGGCAGTGGACATCGTCGGTGGGCGGGATCTTGGTGTTGACCATGTAATAGAACTCGGTCATCGTGGGCAGGGCGGCGACATCCACGCCGTCGATCTCATCCAACGCCTCCAAAGCCTGGACACTCTGCCATTGGTCACTGATTTCGAGTTCCTTGTTCGCCAGAAGCGTCCGGACGGTGGCGGCTTCGGTTGTGCCGATAAATCGGATTTCGTCTGGGGCGTTAGCGACCCACTCGCCCCACCAGTCGGGGTTCTTTTCCATCAGCAGGAATTCTTCCAGCGGGAATTCCTTGACCATGTAGGGCCCGGAGCCAGCGTCGTGAGTCAGCAGCCAATCCTTGCCGTAATCGCCGTTTTCGCCATAGGGGCCTTCGGCTGCGGTATTCGCTTTTACCAGATCCTCGTTGAGGATAAAGAGGCGCATGAGGCTGGGCAAAAACAAGCCGCTGGGTTTCGCCAACGTCATCGATACAGTATTGTCGTCAACCGCTGTGGCTGAATCGACATCTGCCAACATGTAGGCGAATCCTTCGCCAATCGCCTTCAGCCGATCGAAACTGTACACTACGTCGCTGGCGGTGAGTTCGCTGCCATCATGGAACTTCACGCCCTGGCGCAGTTTGAAGGTGTAGGTCAGGCCATCGTCAGAAACATCCCAAGATTCGGCCAGCCAGGGATCGACGCCGCCCGCCGGGTTGGGGAAGACCAGCGTGTCATAGAGATTGATCAGCGAGGACGAACCGGAGTAGTCGTTCCCCACAGCCGGGTCAATGAAGTTCGGCCAGGAGAAGGTAACCCTCAGTGTGGATGCACCTCCCTCGGCAGCCGGAGCAGCTTCGGTCGGAGCTTCCTCCGCCGGCGCTTCTTCGGCTGCGGGCGCCTCTTCTGCCGGCGCAGAGGGGACGGGTGTGGCAGCGCCAGCACAGGCTGCTAAAGCCAGGATGCCAATCAGCAGGAATAGCATCAAAAGATAGTTTCGTTGCGAAGATTTCATTTCTTCATCTCCTCGTCTTGAGTGAGTGGGTCGGATGACATTCGCGCAGTGGTGAATCCAGTGTTAGCTTCTCTTTTGCATCACCTCCTGACAGATGGGGCGAGTGGAATGGCGGCAGTATCGTTTTAGCTCTCCGCAGTTGCCTGGTTTTCACCGTTCGATGCGGCGAAGACGCCATGGATCGGCGGTGAACTACACCACAGAATGGTGCACTTTGAATCGCCCATACATCGGATGCACTGGTCTTCAGCGACATCGAAGTGAATGGAATCACCTGCATTGAGTTCATAGGCTTCCTCACCTAATTCGATGCCCAACCTCCCCTCAATGACAAACCCCAGCACCTCACCCGTGAATGCGGGCAAACGCATTGGCGCGACGTCGGGCTGGATGGTCAACTTGGTAACCTGAATTTGCCAGGCGCCGGTGCTTGCAGTCAATAATGTAGCGTCGATGGACTGAGATTGCGTTTGTCTAACGCCAGGGCGATCCGCCCGGTGCACAAAGTAGTAGGGGTCGCTCACATCGGTGAATAGCTCACGTATGTTTACACTGAGCGCTTCGGCGATACTGGCGACGGTCATCAAAGAAGGCGACGTCTTGCTGCGTTCGATTTGCGATAGGTGGCTGGATGAAAGATTGGCGGCGGCGGCGACTTCCGCCAGCGTCAAATTCTGTTCCTTCCGAAGCTCTTTGATACGTTGGCCGATGTTGCCGTTTTCACTCCATTCCATCGGGTCATTTCTCGCTATGTGAACTGATAAGTGAAGTAATCGTAGAGGCTATCGTGCGGTTCGGCAGTAATCAGTTGATAGTGATCAGTTGAGTGCCGCCACCGAAAACTGATTACTGCTGACTTGTTTATGCCCCTCAGGGTAATAAATGAGTGACTGAGGATTGTCGTGGTTGTCGTCAGAGCGGATCGAGCTTCGATACTTAGCCTTCAAGCATTGATCTGTCTAGAAGATCGCCGGATTGATAATGCTAAATATTTCGCTTAAGTCATCACTCAGGTTTTCGAGCCGATGCGGCACGTTCGATCTGAAGTGAATGCTATCGCCCTGGTAGAGATCGTAGCTCTCCTCTTCCAGCCAAAAACGGACGACGCCTTTCAAAACGTAATAGAACTCTTCACCCTCATGTGCGCGATGCTCGTCGGTTGGTAAAGCCTTGTGGGCTGGAATCACGTTGAGCAAAAAGCCATCGATCCCCGAATGAGGGAATTTGCTTGTTAGCAACGAGTAATGGGTTGGCGAGCCCTCAAAGTGAAACGAATCTCGACTCTGGTGGCGGACGATCTTGGCCGCCTTGATTGGTTCCGGGAAAAATTGCGTAACTTGCGTGTCCAACGCCTTCGCCAATGAATAAAGCAGGCTGATCGATGGAACTGCCTTGTTCCTCTCGACTTGAGACAAAAATCCGGGCGTACATCCACTACGCTCGGCCACCTCTTCCAGCGTCAACCCTCGCTGCAAACGCATTTCCTTAGCTATTAAGCCGACCGAAGCAATTTTGCTTTCCATGAATCAGAGCCTCACGGAGCGTTATTGACTATAGCTAAATATGATATACAAATATTGGAGTCCTGTCAATTCTTATTGAAACTATTTTAGTTATACAAAAATTCTTCTCGCTGTTCCATCAGCACCAGATTGATATGCCACTATTTCTGGCCGCCGTACGAATCATTCCAGTCACCCGGGTAATATTTCGCATCATTTACGCATCCAAACCAGCGAGGAGCGGCGTTTGCAAACGCCGCTCCTCTTTCATGTGCGTCGTCAACGGGTAATTTGTGACGCTATGCGTCAGGCGGCTTCCAGCACAAGCTCTCGTTGCTGATACTGTTCGGTGTTGACGCCTTTGATCAACAGCCACAGCGGGAAGGCGATCTCGGCGACAGCGATGGGTAGGGCGATGAAGATCGGCGTAGTCTGGTAACTGGGCACGAGCAGCAGAGCGAAGCTATCGAACAGGTATCCGGCCCCGGCGATGAGGAACAGGACGCCCAACACTTTGGGGAAGTAACCCGACTTATAGATCAGGTAGCCCAGGATGAGGACGTGCGGGACTAGGAAGGCGATGCCGATCGTAAAGCCGTAGCCATGTGCATCAAGGAACAACGACACCAAAGCATTCACCTGATTCGGGTCAAAGACGGACAGATAATCTGCGCCGCTCAGCAGCCGCAAGATGAAGTAGTAGTTCAACAGGTTCAGACCATGGATTGTGGTCATGATCAGGCGGGAAACGGCGGCGAGTAACGACAGGGTTTTGTTCACCGGTCGGAACAGCACGTAGAGGACGATGGACAACACCACTTCGCACAGCAGGATGATCAACTCACTGCCAATGGCGCCGAAGCGAAACAGGGACTCGGACGCGGCGATGTTGGCGGCTGTGGCGGCGGCATCCCCGGCCACGACCAGTTGTCCGGGAACATACATATGGGTGAATACAGCAGCAATAGTGATAATCAGGTACAGGACGCCAGCAATTCTGGCCAAGGTGTTGGGTGAGGTCTCAGTCATGTGGGTTCTCATCAGAAGTTCTCCTTTAATCAAACGATCAATGTGGGGTGGTGGATTGCGCTCTTATTGAGCCGGGCGGTCGGGGCCAAGATGGGTGACTGATTGCAGCGGCAGGCCTAAATCACGCACTTTTCTGAGTAGACCGTGCAGGGCGGCTTGGTCGATCACCGGTCCGGTCAGAAGGGTGTCACCATTCGCTTCCTGGGTGATGGTCAGTCCATCAAACCAGTCGGTCCAGCGCTCGTCGAGATGCCCTTTGAGCCGAATCTGGTAAATGTCATACTCACTTTGGCGCTCAGGTGTTGCGTGTGATTCAGTCATGTCGTTGCCTTGTCGAGTTCGATGTTCAGAGCATACCGGGCGATGTGGTGAGGCGTCATCACCACATGTGGTGATTGTGGTGGTGATCGTTGCCAAACTGACGTCAATTTGAGATTGCCGCTTGCAACCAGCCGTTGACGATAGACCATTGACGATGGACGATGGCGATTACGCTGGCGAACTACCTTCAATCGTCCATCGCCCGCCGTCCATCGTCGAATAGAAAACTACTGTTCTCGTTGTGACTTCAGTTTAGAAAAACAAAAGCCCCGGCAGATGGATCAAACCATCTGTCAGGGCTGGAACTAACGGTTGGGGATTCGCTATATCAGATTGAGTTCTTCGGCCCGACGAACGGCCGCCCGCCGGTTGCTCACGCCAAGCTTGGCGTAGATATTCTTGGTGTGCGTGCGCATGGTATTCAGCGAAACCACGAGTTCACGGGCGATTTCCGGGCCGGTCAATTCGGTTGCGAGCAGCCTCAGCACGTCCATCTCACGATCGGTCAACGGTTCGAGCAGGGGTTGTGAAATTGGTGATTGTGCGATGGCCGGTGCAATTTCGACCTCGCCAAAAGCATGAAGCAAGTGTTGCACAAAGTCCGGGGCGATGTCATGGTTCACGGCCTCTTTCAGCAGCGCCGCCATGATCGGGCCTTCATCGATAAAGATGCGGATAAGTCCGCCGGGCGCTGCCAGGGCCAGGGCACCGCTCAGGGTTTGCATCGCCGCCTTCGTATCACCCAGGGCATCATAGGCCAATGCCTGTAACACCATTGCCTGCAGCCGCTCGTCCGCCCAGTTTTTTGCTTCTGCCTGACGGCGTATCGGTTCCAGCACCGCCAATGCTGCGTTTGGGTCGCCCTGCGCCAGATGAATGCGAGCCTGGCTGATAGGGAGATCATACGTCTCGGCCAATTGCGCCGCCTCTGCCAGATTGTCTTGTTGCAGCAACGTTTGAATGCGAACGGACGTTATCCCGTTTTGCCAATGTGCAAAATGATGTCGCTGCACGAATTGATCTGCTTCCGCTAACGTCGTCAACGCACTCTCTATATCCCCTTGCGCCAGTTTCACTCGCGCCAGTAAAACGCCGCAGGCGGCAGGCGTATCCACATTTTCCAACTGCCGCGCCAACGCCAAACCCTGCCGCCCATACTGCTCCGCCGCCTCCAAATCGTTCCATTGATAATGAATGCGGGCCAAGCCCACACACGCTTCGCACGCCGCCGGCCACGGCGGATCACCCATCAATTCCAAGATTTGCTGGAAGGTTTCTGATGCTTGGCGGAGTTGGTTTTCTGTTTCCTGAATCTGGCCCAGGCATGTCGTCGCGGCTATTGTCGTCATGATGTTGCCCGATGCCTGGCTGTGGGTGATGGCTTCCGTGTAAGCTTTGCTGGCTGCCGCCCGATTTCCCTGTACCTGATAGGCATAGCCCAGCGCCCAGGTTGTGGTTGTCCGCATCGGCGCGTTGTTGGGCTGCAGGAGATCCAGGGCGCGGTGCGACTGCGTGATGATCGTTTCTACCTGATTCTTCGGGACGCCCAACATGGCCCGTATCGCGGCAATTCGGCCAAGCAGATCATTCGTTTTTTCATCACGCCCTGCGTTTTGCAGCGCCGTTTCCGCTTTCTGGAGGATTTCTTCAATATTATTTTGTAGCCGACCCGTCATGGTGAGCACAGAGGCATAGGTCACCCACAGTGACGGTCTGGCTATAAATTCGGCTTCTGGCAAAGACTCCAGCCAGTTCTGCACAGAGGGCGCTTCACCTCGAAAGTAAAGGGGAAGCCCATTCCCCTCAATCAGACGCGCTGAGCGCTCAACATCATTGGCCATAGCTGCGTGATGAAATGCTTCCAGTTCCAGACCGTTGGTTTCATACCAATGACTGGCCCGGCTGTGCAGCTCAGCCACTTCAATCCCTGTCATTGCTTGTTGCAATCGTTGCCGCAGCAAATCGGCAAAAAGATGGTGATAGCGGTACCAGCGCCGGTCATCGTCCAGGGGGATGAGGAACAGGTTGGAGCGTTCGAGCGCTTCCAAGGTTGTCTGACCATCCGTACTGAGACACACGGCGTCGCAAAGGGGACCGCATAAACGGTCGAGGATGGAAGTCTGCAAGAGAAATCGCTGAACAGGCGGGGGCTGCTGATGCAGGACCTCCTCGACCAGATAATCCAGCACAAAGCGATGGCTGCCGGTGAAGGCGTCGATGAAGTCCGCCATATCCTTCTGATGACCCTGCAACGAAATCGAGGCCAGTTGCAGCCCGGCGATCCAGCCCTCTGTACGGGCTTCCAGGGCGGCGACGTTGTCCTCCGAGAGATCAAACCCCATCGTCTGCCTGAGGAAATCAGCCGCTTCGGTCACGTTGAAGCGCAGGTCGCTCGCCCGCACTTCGGTCAATTGGCCCCGCACGCGCAATCGCGCCAGGGGCAGGTTGGGGTCCTCGCGCGTCGTGATCACGAGATGCATGGACGGGGGGAGGCGGTCGAGGAAAAAGGTCAGGGCGTTGTCAACGGCCTGGGAATCGACCATGTGATAATCGTCGAGCACCAGGGAGAAATCGTTCGGGATGGTTGCTATATCGTTGAGCAGCGCTGTGAGAAGCGCTTCGCCCGGCGGCGTTTGGGCGGATTGCAGCGCAGCCAATACCCCTTTTCCCACAGTGGCGGAGATGCCCTGCAAAGCCGAGACGAAGTAGAGCAGGAATCGTACGAGATCGCTGTCGCCCTCATCCAACGACAACCACGCAAATGGCCGCCCGCCGCCTGTCAGCCATTCGCTGACCAGGGTGGTCTTGCCGAAACCGGCCGGGGCGGAGACGAGGGTGAGCTTGCCGCCTTGTCGCCAGCCCCGGTCGAGCTTTTCGATGAGCCGGGGGCGAGGAACCAGGGCCGGGCGCATCCTCGGCGCGTAGAGTTTCGTTTGCAGCAGGTCGCTGGACATGGAGCCATTATAATGGAAGGCATGACGATTGTCCTCGATGGCCCGCACGACGTTCGCCGCGGGTCAGAAAACCAATCCACTTATGGGTTGGCCTTCAAATGGAAAGACGCTACGTCGCCTTGATCATCAGAGGCAAGTAGAGATCACGCAGTTTGGTCGGCGTGGCGCTGGCCGTGGCGGTGCGCGTACTTGTCGCTGTCGGCGTCAGCGTGGGCGTCAATGTGGCCGTCAGCGTCGGCGAGCCAGTGGCAGTCGGCGTCGTTGATGGCGTGATCTCATACAGCGCCTCAAGCGAGACGTCATCCACAAATGCGCCGTAGCTGACCCCGGCGCTGTTCGATGCGAAGCGGAACAACAGATAGACTTTAGGCTGACCACAGAGTTGGATCGGCCAACGCTCTTTGCTGAAAGATTCTTCGCACCAGCCGTCGCAAATAGAGACTGCATTACCGGTGAGAGGAATCAGATGCCACACCTTGCCGCCGTCAATCGAATAGCCGACGCCGAGCGAATCGGTATCGGACAGCCATGTCCAATGGGCGAAATTGACCCTGACATCAGTGCAGCCGCTGAGGTCGAAGGGGCCATAGGAGAGCGTTGTGGCATAGCCTGTGGTGTACATGCCCGTGCATGGAATCTGGGAACCCTGGGTTCCGCCGCCGCCGCCCCACATGCTGTACGTTCCTGCGTGCGGATTGCAGTTGCGCTGACCCCACAGGTAGGGATCGCCTTCGCGTCCGATGTGCCAGTGGTCGGAAGGAAACACGCCCTCGAAATCCTCTGACATCAGCGTCACCCAACCTGCTGGCTGTGAAGGCGCTGCTTCGGAACGGATTGCCGTTGACAGAAATGGCAGGGCAGGCATGAGCGCTATCGTGAATATGATCAACTTCCGACGATTCATAGGTCATTCCCTCCGTAACCACTCCAGCGAAACGCCTTGAAAAATGATACGCCTGCATTGTCTGTCAACCCATATTCTTCGGCTCTGAAGAGCAGGGAGTATGTCGGTCGGAACGGCCCGCAGCGCGATTCGCTGGGTTAACTCGGCGAGAATCATTATACTGTATACTGTACCGCGCTTAGCAATACTAAACTGAAGTCACGACGAAACCAATAGTTTTGTTCTCGACCATAGACGGCGGACGATAGACGATGGAGCACGTTTTGCCAGTGCGTTTTGCCATCGTCCATCGTCAATGGTCTATCGTCAACT
>JAGFJG010000026.1 GCA_024102915.1 Caldilineales bacterium | reverse complement strand
CGTGAATCAGCCGTCACAGCCTGCCGAGCAGGATATGGACATGCCGCCGGCAGCCGACGATGATGCGCTGTATGCTCCCCCCGATGCCATCGTGCAGGATGAAGAGATCGAGGCGTATGATCTCACCTCCTCAGATTCCATGATCTTGACGACGATTCTGGCGATCGTGGTGTTCGCGCTGGTGATCATCGCCATTCTGCTCTTTGGACGAAGCTGCAACCTGGCCGGGGGCAGTTCCGCTCCTAATCCAACGACCGCACCCACCACCGCGCCGGAGGCCCTGCCGGAAACGCAAGCGACAATTACGCCGATCGTTGTCCCCGCCCCCTCGACCGGCGAATCGCCTTTGCCCGAACCCACGGCGAGCGTGCCGATTGTCACGCCTGACCTGCCGGCGACCGGTTTCCAGAACGGCATGCGCGTGGTCGTGGCCGGGACCGAGGGTGAGGGCGCACGCTTTAGATCAGGCCCCGGCACCGAGTATATCACGGTCGTCATCCTCAAAGATGGGGACCAACTGGTCGTGGTCGGCGGCCCCGAACAGTCCGATGGCTTCACCTGGTGGCGATTACAGGCCCAGGATGGGAAGATCGGTTGGACGATCGAGGATGTGCTCGAACCGGCTGGCGGCTGATCCCAGTTTTGACGAAAATCCATGACCGATGATCTCTCGCTGCGCGCCAGCCAGCTTCGCCAGTTGGTGGCGTACCACGCCTATCGCTATTACGTGCTCGACGCGCCCGAAATCGACGACGCCGAATATGACATCCTTTTCAACGAACTCAAGCGCCTGGAAGCTGACCACCCGGAACTGATCACGCCCGACTCGCCCACGCAACGCGCGGGCGCCCCGCCCGCCGAGGGCTTTGTCAAGGTCACGCACCCGGAGCCGATGCTGTCGTTGGGCAATGCGGTCAGCCCGGAAGAACTGGCCGCCTGGCGGGATCGATTCCTGCGGCTGTTGCCGGAGGGTCAGCAAATCTGGTATGTGGCGGAGCCGAAAATCGACGGCCTGACCGTGGTGCTGCATTATGAAACCGGCTTGTTCACCTTGGGCGCGACCCGCGGGGATGGCTACGTGGGCGAGGACATCACCGCCAACCTGCGCACGGTACGCACCCTGCCCCTGCGGATTCCCGTCAGCAAATCCGGCCCGCCGCCCCCGACCCGTCTGGTCGTGCGCGGGGAGGCCTATATGAGCAAGGCGGAATTCGCTCGTTTTCAGGCGGAGCAGGAATCCGCCGCGGGCAAGCGCTATGTCAATCCCCGCAACACGGCTGCGGGCGCGCTGCGCAATCTCGACCCGGCCATCACGGCCAGCCGCCCGCTCGACCTCTGGGCCTATCAGATCGTGGCGCTCGAAGGTGGGCTAACACTGACCGGGCAGTGGGACGCGCTGAATTATCTGGCGGATCTCGGCTTTCCCGTGGAGTTGAACAACAGCCGCCATTTCGATGACTTCGACGCGCTCAGCGCCTATTGCGAATCGTGGGGCGCGACGCGTGACGAGTTGCCCTATGAGGCCGATGGTCTTGTGGTTAAGGTCGATGATTTCGCCTTGCAGGAACGGTTGGGCTTTGTGGGCAAAGACCCGCGCTGGGCCGTAGCCTACAAATATCCCAGCGCCGAAGCCCTCACCCGGCTGCTCGACATCGTGGTCGAAGTGGGACGCACGGGCGTGCTGACCCCGCGCGCCGTGTTGGAACCGGTCTATGTCGGCGGCGTCACCATCAGTTCGGCCACGCTGCACAATGCCGATTACGTGGACGAGCGGGACATCCGCATCGGCGACACCGTGGTCGTGCGGCGGGCGGGCGAGGTCATCCCACAAATTCTAAGGCCAGTGGCGGAGTTGCGCACGGGCGATGAACGGGCGTGGTCGATGCCGGAGGTGTGCCCGGTGTGCGGGGAAGCGGTGGTGCGCTATCCCGGCGAGGTCGCGTATTATTGCGAGAACAGCCATTGCCCGGCGCAATTGGTGCGCCGCATCGAGTTTTTCGTGTCGCGCGGGGCCATGGATATCGCCGGTTTCGGCAGCAAACAGGCCGAGTTATTCGTGCAACAGGGTTTGGTGCGCGATGTGGCCGATATCTACGAGTTGCCCAAGCATCGAGAAACGCTGCTCGGCCTGGAAGGTTTTGCCGAGAAGAAAGTGGATAATCTGTTGGAAGCGATCGAGGCCTCCAAGGCGCAACCCGCCACGCGTGTGTTGACCGGCCTGGGCATTCACTTTGTGGGCGGGACCGTGGCCGAGTTGTTGCTGGAACATTTTCGTTCCTTTGCCGAGCTGGCGGCAAGTGACGAAGCATCGATGTCGCAGATCGAAGGCATCGGCCCCCGCATCGCCGGTTCGGTCGCGGCCTGGTTCGGGCAGCCCGACAATGGCGAGATCGTGCGGCGATTGGCCGAGGCTGGCCTGCAAATGGCGTTGCCGGAACAAGCGCCAGCCAGTGAGCGCCCGCTCGACGGCAAGACTTTTGTGATCACGGGCACGCTACCGACCTGGAGCCGGGAGCAGGCCACCGAGGTCATCAAACAGGCCGGGGGCAAGGTCACTGGATCGGTTTCGGGCAACACCGATTATCTGCTGGCTGGCGAGAAGGCGGGCTCGAAGTTGGACAAGGCCGCGAAGCTGGGCGTGGCGACGCTATCGGAAGAGGATTTGCGGGCGATGTTGCATCTCTGATGAAGCCCTGTATGACACAGAAGAAAATCAACCGCAGATTTCGCAGATTACACAGATTTGCAAAGAAAGATGGTTCTCCTGAAAAACGCAGAGTGCGCAGAGATCACAGTCAACACTGCTGGTTTCAATCCTCGATACCTCATGAAACCTCTGTGGCCTCTGCGGTGGAAATACTTGTTTTCAACACAGCTAAAATCTGCGTTAATCTGCGCAATCTGTGGATAACCCTTTTACCCATATTGAGATCGAATCAGCGTGAATTTTTGTCCGAATTGCCAGGCTGAATTGCAGACTCAGATGATCAATGATCTGCCCAGGCGGGTGTGCCCGCGCTGCGACTTCATTTATTGGAACAACCCGCTGCCCGTGGCCGGGGCGGCGGTGATCGACGAAAACGGCTGGATTTTGCTGGCGAGACGGGCGGTGGAACCGAGGCTGGGGTGGTGGAATCTGCCGGCGGGGTTCATGGAATGGGGCGAGTCTGCCGAGGAGGCGGCGCGGCGCGAGGTGCGAGAGGAGACCGGGCTGGAGGTGGAACTCACCGGCTTTCTCAGCAGCTTTGGCGCGGGGTATGACGATCTGCCATGGCGCAGCATCACCTATGTTTTCTTCTACGCCCGGCCAGTGGGCGGAACCCTGGCCGGTGGGGACGATGCCGACCTCGCCCAGTTTTACCCGCCCGACCAGCTTCCCCCCAACATCGCCTTCACCTCGAACCAGGCGGCGCTGGCCCGCTGGCATGCGGACCGGGCGGCGGAGTTGCCCGCGGCGCAAGGCGATGTGTAAAACGTATCCTATTTCTCGATCATTTTGACGAACTTAGGCTGGAAAGCTACAATAATGGAGTGCAAGCTAGTATTCGCCAGTTTATGACGGAGGTCTTGTTGAATCATAGTTGGTTCCCTCTTGAAGGTAGATTGATATAGTGGAGAAATGGTAAAGCAGTTAATACAATGACAACATCGGCAGGAATCAAGTGTCCAAATTGTGGGCACAGTAATAGACCTGGCTCAATGTTCTGTGCAGTTTGCGGTACCAATCTGCTCACAGCTCCGTCAGAGTCAGAAACCCACTTGCCTGCGGGTGATTTACCTTCCTTGCCGCTTCCTCCTGTGGTATTTTGCAAAAACTGTGGTTCAGCTAATAACCGACTAGCACGATTTTGCGATACCTGTGCTGCTCCCATAGTTCTCTCTCCACTAATCCCTGTTGAGCCTAGCCTTGGCCTAAAACCGGATGAGATCGCTGTTGGCTCCGTATTAGCAGGACGTTACAATGTAATAAGTGTCATTGACCGTGGGGGTATGGGCTCTGTGTATCGTGCCCTCGATAAACGGCTTCAAACTGTAGTCGCAGTTAAGGAGATGACGCCAGGCTGGTTGGATCCTGCTGACCGGCTGGAATTCTCAAATCAGTTTCGACAAGAAGCTCGACTGCTTGCCAGACTCACACACCCTGCGATTGCTAGAGTGATCGACTATTTTGAAGAGTCGAACAAAGAGTTCCTGGTGATGGAACTCGTTGAGGGTGAGACACTTGATAGGGTTGTAGAACGTAGAGGCGTATTGCCCGAATCCCAGGTACTGGCTTGGGCATCTCAAATGATGGAGGTCGTTGAGTATCTCCATAATCAAACCCCCCCCATCATCCATCGTGACATTAAGCCCTCTAATTTCATGCTCTTGTCAGGGGAAAAAATCAAGCTCATAGATTTTGGCATTGCCCGGATATTTAAACCTGACAGGTCAGCAGATACCGCGGCATTCGGCACACCTGGTTACGCTGCACCAGAGCAATATGGTGGTCGAGGACAAACCGATCCCCGTTCAGATATTTTCTCTCTTGGTGCGACTCTGTTCCAACTCTTGACAGGATATGATGTGGTGGGCGGACCAGTATTCATGTTACCGCCAGCACGTCAAGTTAACCCGGCTCTTTCACCCAATACTGAGGCAGTGCTGACGAGAGCCACACAACTAGATCCTACCCAACGCTTTCAGTCAATTGCCGAGATGCGACGCGCTCTGATGGCTGGCACGGCAGTTAATGTCTCGCCAGCGCCTTTGTTGAAAACTGTGATGGCGTCATCTCCCCCCTCTCATCGTCGCAGTATCTACCTGCCGCTCATACTGCTGCTAAGCGGGGCAATTATCCTACTGATGGTAACGCCGGTTCGTGAGGGTATAGTTAACTATGTTGGCGAAGCGGCTTCTCGGGTGATCTTTTGGTTGACGGTGAACTGGCGTTGGGTTTTCCTTGCGCTTGCTGCAGGAGTTGCTGTAGCTAGTCGTCGAATCATTGCCAGTGCTGTGAGTAGTGTGGGGAATGCTATACGACACCAGCGTGTGCGACCGTCAAGACCAAGTCCTACCATTCCCCCACCGCCAAGATATCCCCCTCAACCACCAGCGAGTTCGGACTTTCAGCCTTCAGCAGATCGCCCATCTATGCGCTTGAGGCCGGAACACACTGGATGGACAAGCCGCGCCAAGAAACACGTCATCGAGGATCTGATATTGCAGGAGGATTTCGAGCGACTCAAGAGTTTTATCGCCGATTCGCAAGGCGGACGTTTTGTGCTGACTGGCTACGGTCGTTTTGGAGGCACGTCGTTGGTCAAAGGTGCAATCAGCAAAGCCAGGCGAGAACTACAGCATAGAGGGTTAAGCGAAGGTGCGTTGCTGGTCTTTTATTTCAATGTCAAAGATAGCATCAAACAGACTGGGGAGTTTGCGATTCAGGCGAACGAGTTTAGTTTTGGCAAATTGACGACTCAATATGAAAGCGCTGTTACGGACTCTGGTTATGAAGCATTGAAAGCACGCGCAAACCGAGTTGAACCTTCTTCCTTAACATCGCCAGCAGCCACCTGTCACTTTTCGCTCACAACGCCGCTTAGCGAATCCTTCTTTAGCAGGTCAGGACTGACGGGCTTATTTGTGAGGCAAGCAGTAAGTGATCTTGACTTCACCAAACTGGTTACCGATCTTGACAACTTTTTTGCTGAGGGAAAAAGTAATAGCGAGCTCCAAGAGATTGTTCTTCGCCTTGTTGGGAGCGAGGTTTTGCCATCTCGTGTTATCATCATTCTCGATAGAATCTGCCGTTTAGAAACCCTCGAACATTTGGCCCGATTTGACCTGTTCAAGAACGAGCGTATCACTGTGATAGCGATCGCACGCAAAGAGGAATTTGACCAGTGGGAAAGCCCTGATCAACGGTTGAACAATATTGGATTCAGGAAATGGTACGTACCTTGTTTGTGGCAAGGTCGGACCGATTATGTACAACGGATAGAGCAAACTTTGCTAGAGCCATACGGTTTTGAAGGCTCAGATGTAGAGAACCCTGCTGTCTCTCTGCGCAAACACTTGGAACTTGTCGGCAAAGGGGCGTTAGGTGACGTATTGGAAGAACTCAAACATCCGCAGTACTGGTCGAGTGATGGCGGGGGCAGTTTCTATTTACGGCTTGATGCCTTGCCACACAATGTCAACATTCAGCACAATGCCTGGATGCAGGATGTGCTTAGTCTGAACTGGCCTGCCATCTTATCTAATCTCTTTGCAGGTAAGGATATGGATGAAAGGGAGGACAGAGCACGCATAGGTGTCCTCCATCTTTTGGATTGGATAGCTAGGCAACAGATGTTTACAAAGGACCAGTTGTTAGAAGACTCGAATGCCGTACCCATCACAATCAGCGACAACTCACATGTTGTTATCGAGGTTGTTCAGAATTTACTCCACGTTTTAGGGCAGAATCGCTATCTGCGTTTGATGAATGGTCAGTATCGAGTGACGTGGAACAAATCTAAGCCGCCCAAACCACGCAAAGTCAGTGTTAGAACCGAGTCATCCCAACCATCACTGCCGCCTTTACCCCCGCTAGAAGAAGATTCTCTAGACGCAGCAGAACCGGATCAACCGGCTGATGTAGTACCGCCAATATCCGAAGTTCGTAAGCCGGATGCGAAGAAGGTCATCTTTTTTAGTGAAACTGAAGGTGCTGAGAGTAAAAAATGGGAAATTGCTATCGAGGAACCTAAACAAACAACTGAACGGCAATCAACAGCTAAAGGAGAACCAGGGGTGAACGACAAAACAAGAATACTTGTAGTCTTTGCGAATCCGAAAGGTAGTGACCCATTGCGCTTAGGAGAGGAAGATAGAATCATTCACGAATGCCTAAAAAAGGCTAGGAACCGAGACAATCTACACCCCGAGATATTACACGCAGCCAGAGCGAAGGATGTACAACTGGCTTTGGTCGAAAACGACTACCACGTTGTCCACTTCTCTGGTCACGCAACCCCCTCTGGCAACCTCGCCTTTGAAGATGAAGTAGGGAAAACAAAACTGATCTCGCAGCAAGCTCTTGCCAACCTATTGGCTAATTTTCCTTCGATCGAGTGTGTGCTTCTGAACGCTTGTTACACGGTGAAACAGGGGCAATTGCTTTCTTTAGGTGTTCCATTTACCATAGCAATGGACGGACCAATTTCCGATGATGCAGCGAAGCATTTTACGCGTGGTTTTTATGATACAATTGGAGCTGGCAGGGATTATTCGTTCGCGTATAAAATGGGGTGTAGTGCCATCGATATAGAAGCTCCCGTAGGGCAATCAGAAGCATCAAAGCCAAAACTAATCGAAAAAATATAGTTTGCTAACCAGTATAAAGTGGGATTACAACGGGTTGCCGCTGCCGCCGTCCATTAGCAACTTAGTTTTTTCTGTGAACCATCATTGCTGCACTAGTCATAGCCTATGGCACGCATGGATGACGCTCGTCGACATCATGCAGTGGAACGTTGCCTCCGATGGCTGGCACACATCTGCGGCCACTATGCATCTACGAGTCGGTGGTGTGTTTTCGTCGCTCATGAAGGGCAAGGACGGAAGCGGCGGCTACGACGATTTGCCCTGGCGCAGCATTACTTATGTTTTCTTCTACGCCCGACCAGTGGGCGGAACCCTGGCTGGCGGGGATGACGCCGACCTCGCCCAGTTTTACCCGCCCGATCAGCTTCCCCCCAACATCGCCTTCACCTCCAATCAGGCGGCGCTGGCCCACTGGCAGGCGAACCGGGCGGCGGGTTTGCCCGCGGCGCTGGGCAGATAGTGGTGCGCATTCTACTCTTCGCTTTCGGTAGTGTGTCCTTCGTGGTTGAAATTTAATATACCGCCGTTGGAATTTCATCTTAGGGGGATAGGATACCGACAGTTGACACCTATTCCTATATGCTCAACGTCGGTTTGTAATCTTACTTTTTCTCAATGGAGGATGGACATGGCTAGTAGAACAATGCAGGTAATGGATGCAAACAACGAGCCAGCTCTTGAGATCGCTTTTGTGACAGACTTCGAATTGATGTGGAAAGACTCAGGATCGGGCGCAGATGTGGATGTGAGCTTTTGGTATCCCAACTCATCAGATCTATTTGATAACGGTTTCCGCACCTTGGGACACTACGGTAAGGTAGGTCATGACCAACCTTCATCTGCAATGCTTGTGGCAAGAGCCATTCAGCCGGACGCACTGAAAGAGCCAGAACGTTACGAGTGGGTTTGGGATGATGCGGGCTCCGGAGCGGATAGTGATGTCAGCATTTGGAAGCCGATTGCGCCCTCCGGATACAGCGCTTTGGGCACGTTTGTGTGGAATCGTCACGTTAGCGCCGAGGAGTTAAATGTACGCTTGCAATCAATAGGGTGGGCCATGGCCTGTGTGCGTAACGATCTGGTGACTGGCGCTAGAGTGGGCGAGGCGATTTGGAATGATGCGGGTTCAGGAGCGGACCACGATGTAAACACTTGGCAGATCAGCCCACTAAGTCCTAGCCCTAGCAGTAACGTGACTTATATCACTTCGGGTTCTTTCATAGCCGATTCTGACAATAAGCTCACTTACTCACCAGTGGCTAACGCATTGGCGGTGCAATTCCCGATCGAACGAACAGGTACCCAAGCGACGCCGCCAGAGCTTACCAGCATGGCGCCCCCAGATGAGAAAACTATGGTAAGAGACGCAAATGGAAAACCGATACCATTTAGCACATCCTATCTTTCCTGTGTACAGGTGAATGATGACCGCTATGTAAATAACCTCAAGAGACAGGTCGCGGAAACACCATTCTATACTCTTGAGAAGTTCGCGATCTACAAGGTGGCCTCATTCCATACCAATTCAAGTAATGATTCAGGAACATTTAACTTTACATATACAACTGGCATGTCGGAGACAGATACACAGTCAATCAGCCACACCGCTGGCATAGAAGTGACCGTTGGAGTAGAAGGTAGTGTAGGAGCTGGCACAGTCACTGTATCGGCTTCAACAACCGTGAGTTATTCATTGGGTATCACAAACGAATTATCCACGACTTTGTCAACCGAGACATCACATTCAGTCGAATACACGATCCCCGCAAAAGGAGCTGGATGCCTCTTTACTTTGTCTTATCTCTTCGTTCTTAAAAGAGGTGACGGTTCTGAAGTACGCTCGTGGGTAGCTAATAGCGGGCATACCCATTATTCTTCATACTCGTCAATTAGCTGAACGCAATGACATATGCGGAGCGCATTCGGATGTTGAGTGCGCTCCGCTTTTCACCTTCAGCCTTAAACTGCAACTTTCATCATCCCCCCAAATCCAACTCCGCCCGCACGGTCTTCAGCAGCGACTCGGCGCGTAATTCTGGCAGGTTGTAACAAGGGCCGCCCAGGGTATCGGCCAGTTGTTGGGCCAGGCCCCGGTCGAAGGCCTGGTGCTCCATATTCACCGTCACCGTGCGGATGTGCCCCTGCTTGAACAGGTCGGCCATGCGCAACGATTCCTCCTGCGCGGGCATGCCGGTCATGCTGACATTGCCGGCGCCGTCGGTCAGCAAAATCATCAGGGGCCGGGTTTCGGGGTCACGGCGGCGGGCGGCGGTGATCACATTGTACGAGGTGAGCAAGCCGGAGGAGAGGGGCGTCTTGCCGCCGACAGGCACATCCTTCAGGGCTTTCTGCGCTAGTTCCACGCTGTTGGTGGGGGGCAGCACCACCCTCGCCCGGTCTTTCTGAAACACGACCAATCCCACCTGGTCCCGACGCTGGTAGGCATCGACCAGCAGGCTCATCACCGCCCCTTTCGTCGCCTCCATGCGCTCGGCGGCGGCCATCGACCACGACGCGTCCACCACGAACAGGATCAGGTTCGAGGCCCGGCGCACACGCACTTTGCGCTGCACGTCGCTGCGCTCGATGGCGAAGGCTACGTCGTCGCGCTGGCGGTGCACCTGCTGCACGGCCGCCTGCCGGAAGGTGGCGTCGAAAGCCACGTCGTCCATCCGGTCATGGGCGGGTTGGGACTTGATATAGCGGCCTCGTTTGCGCTCGGTGCGGGTGGACGAGCGTTTGCCGCCCTTCGAGCGCGTCAGCTTGTCGAGCGGCGTATCCAGCCGCTTCATCTTGAAGCTGTCGCCCACGTTGACCAGCCGTTGTGGCGCCCGCTTGTCGCCCTCGCTGGTGCTGTCGGCCCCGCTTTGCTGATCCGCCTGCCCCGGCTCGCCCATGGCGTCGGCGGGGGCTTCGTCCCCCTCTAACTCACCCTCTTTTTTTTTACATCACCCGGCGTGGCCGCGTCCGCCATCTGCGCCTGGTCGGCATCAGCCTGCCGCTGGGCGTCTTCCATGCGCTGCTGCAACTGTTGCGGTTGCAGGCTGGCATCCTGGAAGGGCTGGCGCTTGAGCCGGTGTGGCAAGGCCAGTTCGGCTCCGACCATGATGTCGTGTTCGTTGATCTCCAACCGGCCCTCGAAAGCGGCATTGGCCTGCGCCGTCTTGAGGATGACGATGTCGGCCCGGTGGCCGTCCACATTGAACGAGGCCGTGAGATGGGCAATCAGGTAGATGTCACGGTCACGATAGGTGACCATGGGCAGGCGCAGGCGGGCGCGCTCGATCTCTTCCGAAAGCTGCTGCTCCTGCTCGCGCCAGTTGGCATAAAAGGATTCCGGCGACATGTCATAAGCCAGGCGGCGGCGCACGATCTCCACGCGGGCGGCGGCGTCGGGGATGCCCTCGATATCGACGGCATGGGCAAAGCGGTCGAGCAATTGCGGGCGCAAATCACCCTCTTCCGGGTTCATGGTCCCGACCAGGATGAAATTGGCCGGATGCTGAAAGCTGATGCCCTCGCGTTCGACCACGTTCACGCCCATGGCGGCGGAATCGAGCAGCAGATCGACGACATGATCGTCGAGCAGATTCACTTCGTCGACATAAAGTAAGCCCCGGTTGGCCGCAGCCAGCACGCCCGGCTCGAAATGCCGCTCACCCTTTTTGATCGCCTTCTCGATATCCAGCGTGCCCACCACCCGGTCTTCGGTGGCGCTGACCGGCAGATCGACAAAGCGGATGCGCCGCGTGGTGGTCGGCAGCACACCCTCTCGTTGCAGGCGTTCCTGGCATTCCGTGCAATAGAACACCGGCGCATTCGGATCACAGCCGAACTCACAGCCCTCGACGACTTCGATCTCCGGCAGCAAAGCCGCCAGCCCCCGCGCCGTGGTCGATTTGGCCGTACCTCGTTCACCGCGGATGAGCACGCCACCAATCTGGGGATTGATGGCATTCAGAATCAGAGCGCGTTTCATGCGTTCCTGATCGACGATGGCGGTGAAGGGATAGACGGCTGGCATGTAAAAAAGCTCCGAACAAATTTGATTTGGGCAAAAGGAAAGGCGTTCAGCAGCAACGCCCTGGCGCATTATAGCAACGCCGCCGGATAGCAGCCAATCAGCCAGGGGATCAGGTGTGAACGGGGGTGATCATGCGGGCTTACCCCTGTTGCTGCGGTCGTTTTCCGTTGTCGATGGTAGAATAGACGCTTGACTCAGCTACGAAAAGACTTTTCTCTGCGCAGACTCGACGGAGGTTAGCCCTTGTCCGAAAATGTAATTGTCGGCATCGCTGCTATCGTTCTTATCGGGATTGGCGCGCAATGGCTGGCCTGGCGAATCAAGATACCGTCGATTTTGCTGCTGCTCTTCTTCGGTTTTCTGGTTGGCCCGATCCTGGGTCTGTTGAACCCGGATGAGTTGTTCGGCGATCTAATATTCCCCATCGTCTCCCTGTCGGTTGGCATCATCCTGTTCGAGGGCGGGTTGGGGTTGCGATTGCGCGAGCTGCCCACCATCGGCGCCATCGTGCGCAACCTGATCTCGATTGGGGCGTTGGTGACGTGGATCGTGGCGGCGGCGGCGGCATATTTCATCCTCGGTATGGATATCTATCTCTCGGTATTACTCGGCGCAATCCTGATCGTGAGCGGGCCGACGGTGATCCTGCCGCTGTTGCGCGACATCCGGCCCGAAGGCTCGGTCAGTTCGGTCTTGCGCTGGGAGGGCATCCTCATCGATCCGGTGGGGGCGACGATGGCCCTGCTGGTTTTCGACATGATCCTGGAGACGAATTTCCGCAGCGCCACGTCGCATGCGCTGATCGCTTTGCTGCAAATCATCATCATCGGTGCGGCGCTGGGCTGGCTGGCGGCCCGAGCTTTATCGTGGTTACTCCGCCGTTATCTCATCCCCGACCACCTGCAAAACGCAGTCACCCTGATGACCGTCGTCGCCGTATTCGCACTGTCGAACTTATTAGCGGAGGAATCGGGTTTGCTGGCTACGACCGTGATGGGCGTCGTTTTGGCGAATCAGCACACAGCGCCGCTCAAGCGCATCATCGAATTCAAAGAAGACCTGGGCGTCCTCATCGTCTCGGCCCTCTTCATCCTGCTCTCGGCCCGATTGCAGTTGGGTGATATCCTGGGTTTGGGCTGGAAAGGACTTGTTTTCCTGGCCATCCTGATCGTGATTGGAAGGCCGCTGGCCGTAGCGGTATCCTCCTGGGGTTCATCATTGAAACGGAAAGAGAAGGCGTTCCTAGCATGGATGGCGCCGCGCGGCATTGTGGCGGCGTCCGTCGCATCCCTGTTCTCCATACAACTGATGGAGCGGGGATATGCCGAGGCCTCGATGCTGGTTCCGGTCACGTTCCTGGTCATTATCGGCACCGTCGTGATTTATGGGCTTTCCGCCTCTCCCGTCGCCTTGCGATTGGGCCTGGCGCAATCCAATCCCCAAGGGACCATGATTGTGGGCGCGCATCGGGCCGCCCGCAGCATCGCCAAATTCCTGGTTGCTCATGGGTTCGACGTATTGCTCGTGGACACGAACAACCGGCTGGTCCGGCTGGCAGAGGCGGAAGGCTTGCGCGCTTATCAAAGCAACATCCTTTATGAAGAAACCGTGGAGGAAATGGATCTGGGCGGGCTGGGCCGGGTGCTTTCCATCACTTCGAATGACGAGGTGAATGCGTTGGCGTCTTTGCATTTGCGCGAGGTTTTCGGCCAGCCCAATGTCTACCAATTGCCCCTTGCCCACAGTGAAAATGGGCTTGAAACCGTCCCCGATTACCTTTTGGGACGTATCCTGTTCGATGGCACGGTTGGCTATCGGACATTGACCGATCGGATCGAAAATGGGTGGACGCTGAAAGAATGGCCGATATCTGGCAGGCGGGCGATGCAAGACTGGGCGGAGCAGGCCAATAAAAAAGCGATTCCCTTGTTCTTCATCACCGCGGAAAAAACCCTGCTCGTCTTCGCCGCCGACAGCCCGCCAGAACCGCAGCCAGGGTACACATTGGTAGCGCTGACGTCGCCCGCCCTCGATCACCCCGACCCGACAAGCCCGGATGAAACGCTCATTCCGGTCTGATGTCACCGCCAGAGCCTCATCCGGACCCGGCGCCTGAATGTACACCATCACCGTCATCGTCTTATTCGCCCTTCTGGCGCTGGCTGCCAGGGATATCGGGCAGTATGTGACACGAATTGGCCTGCCCATGATCAGCGGCTTTCTGTTGCTGGGCATGCTGGTCGGGCCGTATGTGCTGGGGACAATAGACAGCCATGCCAGAGAGCAGATCGCCTTCATCAATGCCGTCGCTCTCGGATTCATCGGCGTCGCTGCTGGCGGCGAACTCAATCTGGCCGAACTCAAGGGGCATTTGCGCAGCATCATGTCCATCATCGGCGGCCAGATTCTCTTTGTCTACTTGTTCGGCATCGTCGCCTACGTGCTTCTGGCCGACCAGATAACCTTCATGCAGGGGATGACGCAGGTCGAGATATTCGCCGTCGCCATCCTGGGCGCTACGATCATGATCGCCCGATCGCCTGCCTCGGCCTACGCCATCATCAAGGAACTACGGGCGAGCGGGCCTTTTACTTCCCGCGTGTTGGGCGCAACCGTGCTGAAAGACAGCGTCGTCATCCTCATCTTCGCCACAGCCGTGTCGGTGGCCGTGGCATTGATCGAGGGCGTCGGCATCGATGCCATGCTGCTGGGGCTGATCGCCGTGGAGATCGTGCTCGATATCCTGATGGGGTTGGTCTTCGGCCTTTTGTTGCGGGGATTGCTGGCTCTGTCGATAAACATCCATGTGCAAGGCCTGTTGCTCTTGTTGGCCGGATACAGCATCTTCTGGCTGGCTGGTTTGCTTGAATCGGTGCACTTGGGGCCATTCAGCCTTTTCACCGAGCCGCTGCTTATCTGTCTGACAGCGGGTTTCTACGTGGCGAATTTCACCGCATACAGGGCGCATCTTCAAAAAATCATCGAAAACCTTTCCCTCCCCGTCTTCGTTATGTTTTTCATGCTGGTGGGGATCGATATGAATCTCGACGTTTTGCGTGGCTCTTGGTTTGTGATCGTGGCGCTATGGGCGGCCCGCGCCATTGGCGTCTATATCGGCAGTTTCACCGGCGGCGTGGCCGCGCATGATCCCATGCGTTTCAACTCGCTCTCCGGTCTGACATTTCTCACGCAGGCAGGCGTCAGCGTCGGCTTGGCGCAGGAGGTGGCGCATGATTTTGCGGGGTGGGGGCAGGATTTTGCCACCCTCGCCATCGCTGTGATCGTCGTCAACCAGATTGTGGGACCACCGCTCTTCAAGATCGCCATCCGCCGGGTGGGCGAAGCGCATACTCAGGCAGTCCCCGGCGAATTCGATGGAGAACTGGACGTCGTCTTATTCGGCGTCGATGCCAGAGAACGGATGCTGGCGCGGCGGTTTCAGCAGCATGGCTGGAATGTGAAAATGGTGCGGCTGGCCGATTCCGCTCTGCCCGAAGATCTCGCTACGTTTGACAACGACATACGCAGCATCGATTTATTATCGAGGGAAGCGCTTAGCCGTTTGGACCTAGCCAGAGCCGATGCCGTGGTGGCTATGCTGCCAACTGACGATCTGAATTTTCAATTGTGTGAGTTGATCTACGAGAACTTCGGCATCAAAAAGGTTGTCGCCCTGGTGACTGAGATCAACAATGTGGCGCGCTTTCGCGAAATAGATGTGTTTGTGGTGCAGGCTTCGACGGCGGTGGTCAGCCTGCTCGAGACCGCAGTGCGCACCCCGACTTCCGCCTCCATCCTGATCGGCGATCTGCCGGGCCAGGAGATTCGGGAGCTGATCGTGAGAGATGCGGAAATGACGGGTCGGGCGTTACGCGAGATCGCCATGCCCAGCGATGTGCTCGTGTTATCGATTCACAGAGATAGTGAAACGATTGTACCGCATGGTTACTCACGGCTAAAGGTCGGGGACGCCGTCAACGTTTGGGGTTCAATCGAAAGCCTGGACATCCTGCAAATACGCTTTTCCGGCGTTCAAATCGCCAATCCTGCGCTTAGCGACATGCTCTGATACAATTTCCCCTATGTCGACACCCATGCGCCGCCAATACTTGCAGATCAAGCGGCAATACCCGGACGCAATCCTTTTCTTCCGCCTCGGCGATTTCTACGAGACCTTCGATGACGATGCCAAAATCGTCGCCGAGGTCTGCGAGATTACGCTGACGAGCAGACCCATCACCGCCGGGCAGCGAGTCCCTCTGGCCGGAGTTCCCTGGCACAGCGCTGAGGCGTACGTCGCCAAATTGATCAACGCCGGGTACAAGGTCGCCATCTGCGAACAGGTGGGCGAGATTGGCAAGGGTCTGGTTGACCGGGATGTGGTCAGGGTGGTGACGTCGGGCACGCTGGTCGAGCCAGGATTGTTGGACGCCCGGCGCAACAATTATCTGGCGGCGCTGATTTTCGAGGGCGGCAAACGGGCGGGTCTGGCCTATGCCGACATCACCACCGGCGAGTTTGCCGTGACGCAGATCGCCGATGGCGAGGTGGCGCGGCGTGTGCGGGAGGAACTGGCGCGGCTCGACCCCGCCGAACTGCTGATCCCCGACACCGGCGGCTACCCCGGCCTGGAGGACATCGCCCAGCTTTCACCCTATCCCGAATGGCGATTCGAGACGGAAGCGGCGCGCCAGGCTTTGCTCGATTATTATCAGGTCGGGTCCCTGGCCGCTTTTGGTTGCGAGGGACAACCTGCGGCAATCAGCGCCGCGGGCGCACTCATCCAATACCTGCGAGAAACGCAGAAACAGGCGCTGGCTCATTTGCGCCCGCTACACACCTACAGCACCGATGCCTTCATGGTGCTCGACCCGAACACTCGCCGCAATCTGGAACTCGTGGAAACGCTGCGTGAGGGTCAGCGCAAGGGTTCGTTGATGTGGGTGCTGGATGGCACGCGCACGACCATGGGCGGTCGTCTGTTGCGGCGCTGGGTCGGTCAGCCCCTGCTCGATGTGGAAGCGCTGAACGTGCGGTTGGATGCGGTTGAGACCTGGGTGAATGATGAGTTTGGCCGGGCGGATTTGCGCACGACATTGCGCCAGATCGGTGATGTCGAGCGCTGGGCCAATCGCTGCACGCAAAACATCGCCACGCCGCGTGATCTGGCCGGGCTGCGCGAGAGTTTGCGGATTCTGCCGGAGGTCAATCGTATTACCGCACGTTCCGGCCAGGAAAGCAGGCTCGACGAGTGCGAGCAGGTTTTGGCATTGCTGGATGCCGCCATCGCCGAAGAGCCGCCCGCCACCCTGCAAAATGGCGGCGTCATCCGGCCGGGGTATCATGCCGAACTTGACAGCATCGCTCTGGCTGCAAAGGACGCGAGGTCCTACATTGCCGGGCTGGAGAAGCAAGAACGAGAGCGCACGGGCATCAAAAACCTGAAGGTAGGCTACAATAAGGTTTTTGGCTATTATCTCGAAATCACCAAAGCCAACACGGCCTTGGCTCCGGAGCATTATATCCGCAAGCAAACGCTGGTCAATGCCGAGCGCTACATCACGCCCGAACTGAAGGAATACGAATCGTTGATCCTGAATGCTCAGGAGCGATTGCTGGACCTGGAAACGCAATTGTATCGCGGGATTGTCAACGAAATTGCGGCAATGGCCGACCGCCTGCTGGCGACATCGGCGGCGGTGGCGGAATTGGATGTGTTCGCCGCCCTGGCCGAGGTGGCGGTCAACAATCGTTATGTGCGACCCGAATTAGCCGACGATCAGGTGATCGATATCCGTCGGGGCAGACATCCGGTGGTGGAGCGCACCCAACTCACGACCCCTTTTGCGCCCAACAACACCTATCTCGATCCCGACAGCGCCCTCGTCATCCTCACCGGCCCCAACATGGGCGGCAAATCGACCTTACTGCGCCAAACAGCGCTGATCGTGCTTATGGCTCAGATCGGCTCCTTTGTGCCGGCCGATTCGGCGCGCATTGGCCTGGTCGACCGCATTTTCACCCGCATTGGCGCCCAGGACGAGATTCATAGCGGCCAATCAACTTTCATGGTGGAGATGGTGGAGACGGCGAACATCCTCCACCACGCCACCAGCCGCTCGTTGCTGATTTTGGACGAATTGGGCCGCGGCACCAGCACCTATGACGGCATGGCCATCGCCTGGGCGGTGATCGAATATATTCATAGCCATCCCCGCCTGCGGGCGCGCACCCTGTTCGCCACCCACTATCATGAATTGACGACGCTGGCCGAGCGACTCCCGCACGTGATCAATTATCATGTGGCTGTGGCCGAGGAGGGCGATCACGTCGTGTTTTTGCATGAAATCCGGCCTGGGGGCGCTGACCGTTCATACGGTATTCATGTGGCGCAACTGGCGGGATTGCCACGGCAGGTCGTCGGCCGGGCGGGCGAGATCATGCAGCAATTGGAGCAGCAGGCGGCAGCCAACGATACCCTGAAAATCGAGTCGGCTCCGGTTCAGATTTCGTTATTTAGCGAAGGCCCCGACCCTATTCGAGAAGCGGTCGAGGAAGTCGATGTCAACACCATGACGCCGTTAGAGGCTCTTAATTTCCTGTTTGCCCTGCAGCAAAAGTCGAAACGCACGTAGCACCCGGTTCCAGTTAGGTTCAATGGTTAAGGGTTAGTGCCAGCGACCATTGTCGATATCAATCGTCGACTTAACGTAGGCTTTGTAGGCCTGGCTGTTCCGATCAGGGAGACGGCGTCGGTGTGGGCGTGGGTTGTACTAGCGGGCTGAGTGTCAGGTTGCGGGCGATGGCATCACCGGGCGAGGCCTGCCAGACGCAGAAGGAAGCCTGTAGCGCAACCACATCGCTACCGATGGGAATATCGGCTTGGGTGATAGTGAAATCGCCGCCGGCAGGACCTTGCGAGACGAAAACGCCTCCATAGTTGTACTGCAAACTGTTGCTGCTGAGACGGGCCTGCAGGGCGATGTAGGGTGCGAACCCGCCCATAGCGGCGTTCTTGCGCATCTCAGCCTGGAAGCGCGCGGTGCGCCCGATGAGAGTGGCGGCATCGACATCGGCATGCCAGCAGCCTGTGGCATTGGGCTGAGTGACGAGGATGCTGAAACCGTCAGAGGCGAAGCGCCCCTGCACGCCGGCGGATTCAGATTTGAAAGACCACTGAGCATTGGTGAGGACGTCATCGCCGGGAACCGGAGGAATGGGCGTGTGTGTGGGGGTGGGTGTCGGGGTGTCCGTGGGAGTAGAGGTGGGCGAGGGCGTCGGAGTTGGCGTGTCCGTGGGTGACGGCGTGGATGTCGGTGTCGGGGTGAATGTAGGTGTATCCGTGGGTGTTGGAGTTAAGGTAAAGGTTGGGGTGGAGGTGGGCGGTTCGGTAGGCGTGGGTGTGTCTGTGGGAGTCGGTGTTGGCGTGGATGTTGGGGTGAGTGTGGGCGATGGCGTTGGGGTGGGCGTATCCGTTGGCGTCGATGTTGGAGTTGGTGTTGGCGTCGATGTGGGAGTCAGCGTGGGGGTGGGTGTATCGGTGGCTGTCGGCGAAGGCGTCGGTGTGGGAGTGGGTTGGACGAGAGGGCGAAGGGTGATATTGCGGGCGAAGACATCGCCGGGCGCGGCCTGCCAGACACAGAAGGAAGCCTGCAGTGCGACCACGTCATTGCCGATGGGGATGTCAGCCTGGGTGAGAGAGAAGTCCGCACCGGCAGGACTTTGCGAGACGAAGGCACCGCCATAGTTATTCTGCAAGTTATCGTTGCTGAGCCGAGCCTGCAAGGCGATGTAGGGTGCGTACTCGCCCATATTGGCGCTCTTGCGCATCTCGGCCTGGAAGCGCACGGTGCGACCAGTGAGTGTCGCGACATCGACATCGGCCCGCCAACAGCCGGTAGCATTGGGCTGAGTGACGAGAATGCTGAATCCATCGAAGGCGAAGCGACCCTGCACGCCAGCGGATTCGGATTTGAACGACCATTTGGCGCTGGCGAGGGCATCATCGCCGGGAACCAGGGGGATAGGCGTGTGAGTCGGCGTGGGGGTTGGGGTGTCCGTCGGTGTGGAAGTGGGCGAGGGCGTCGGAGTTGGCGTGTTTGTGGCCGTCGGCGTGGGGGATGGGGTTGTCGTGGGTGTGGGTTCCAGGATGGGGCGAAGAGTGATGTTACGGGCGAAGGCTTCGCCGGGATTGGCCTTCCACACGCAGAATGATGCCCGCAACGAGATCACGCCTTTGTCGACCGGAATATCGGCATATGTGAGGGTAAAATCATCTCCGGCAGTGCTACGGGAGAGAAAAAGCCCGCCATAATTATAAACCCAGACCTTATTCTCCATCTGTGCCTGGAGCGAAATATAGGGAGCGAAAGCGCCCATCGCGAAATCCTTGCGCATCTCGGCCTGGAAGCGTAAGGTGTGTCCTGCGAGAGCGGATGCATCGATATCGGTCTGCCAACAAGCAGAGGTATTGGCTAAATAGACCAGAATGCTGAACCCGTCGTTTGTGAAGCGCCCGCCAACACTGCCTATGACAGGCACAAAAGACCATTGTGCGCCTTTGAGAGCATTATCTCCTAGTACTGGCGGGGTTGGCGTGGGAGTCGGGGTTAATGTGCTTGTGGGCGTGACAGTGGGCGTAAGTGTGGGAGTCGGCGATGGGGTTAGCGTGGGAGTTGGCATCAGAAGAGGGCGGAGGGTGATATTGCGGGCAAAGGCATCGCCAGGCGCAGCTTTCCAAACGCAGAAGGATGCGCGCAGGGCGACTATGTCACCGCCGATCGGGATATTGCCTTCGGTGAGAGAGAATCCCCCCCCGGAAAAGCTTCGAGAGATGAAAACGCCTCCGTAGTTGTATAGCCATTTATCATTAAGCGTCCGGGCTTGAAGCGAGATGTAAGGGGCGAAGTCGCCCATCAACCGATCCTTGCGCATCTCGGCCTGGAATAGAACGGTTTTGCCAGTGAGGTTTGTGGCATCAATGTCAGTCTGCCAGCAGGCAGTTGCATCCGGACTGGAAACAATGATGCCGAAGCCATCATAGCCGAAACGGCCACGTACCCCACCGGATTCAGGTCTAAAGGTCCATTGAGCGTTGGCGAGAACGTCATCGCCGGGAATTAAGGAAATGGGCGTGGGAGTGGAGGTCGGGGTGTCCGTGGGGCTGGTGGTGAATGTCGCCGTTGCCGTCGCCGTTGCCGTCGGTGAAGGCGTCGGTGTTGCCGTCGCCGTAAGCCTCGGCGTCGCTGTCGGAACACTGGTCGAAAACACAAACCTCGTCGGCGTTGGCGTCGGCGTCCACGCCGGATTATCGAACTCGAACGCATACACCTTCGCCCCGGCATCGACCTCAAACTTCAAACGCAGCGCCTTCGACGGCAGACCCGTCGCCACCAACCCTCGCAGATTATCGCCGGTCAACCGGGTAGACGCCAGAGTCTTCGTCCCATCCAAAACGCTGACGGTCACGCCGCCCTTATGATTCACCCTCAGCCTCGACCCCGCTGGCGTCATCGGCACAGTCACCACAGTCGCCTTACCTGCCTTGTCCGGTTGCACCGACACAAAACCGTCCAATCGCTGCTCGGCCATATAAACCCCGCCCTGATCCATCGTCAGCCACTTCGCTTGACGCTCACCCCCGTCCAGATAAGGCCCCCACTCCCCATCGATCCAAGCGCTCCCCTTGCTCTTCGGCAACGCCAGAAAATACTCATAAACCTTATCGCCCACCACCAACGGCTGATTCCCGCTGAGCACCATATAGTAATCTCGCCCCTCATTGGCGAAATCATACCGTGGGAAGTAAGTCGGTGTGCGATAACGCGTCCAACTGACGCCATCCCTCGACACAGCGAACTCCGAATCGAAATCGCCATCGTTCGAGTGAACGCCCTTGCGTCCCTCAGTCTTCGACCCGTCAACATAGTCGAGCAGGTGATACACCCACGGCCAAGCGATGTAGATGTCGCCATAGCGATAGGGCAGCCACCTGTAAATCTGCACCCCCTGACGCTTTCCTGCGTACCAACCAGACCAATCACCCTTATCAGACTGCGCCAGTAACGGAACCTCGCCGGTGATGGCATATTGGGGGGGCGTATTGCCCGGCCATTGAAGCCTTGGGTCATCAACATCGGCCCACTGCAACTTCGTCACATCATCGGAAACCGAAACGTGTACGCTCCTGGCATTCAGTGGATTAGATGGATTAGACTGGTCAGGATACCAACCTCGCAAAAACCAAAGATACTTGCCCAGACGCTCATCGAAAAAGAAATTGCGCGTCCCATCCATCTGATACGGCTCATCGGTCAGATAAATCGGCGGGTCATAAAGATTCCAGTGAACGCTATCTGCCGAATACTCCCTGATGGCGAACCGGCCATCCCGTGAATCGGCGCGCTTAAATCGCTCTGCCGGTGGCGCATTCGGGTCAGTGCTCTGATAACTGTGCGCCTCACCGATACTGATACTGGAAACCAGATTGGAGTTGCCACCCTCGAACTTCGTACCGTCCACCGAAGACGGCTTACTCCAATTCACCCCATCGTTAGAAACGGCGATGGCCTCCCGGACTGTCGTAACCCCACTGGCATCGATGCCCCACGCCGGATAAGAGATCGCATAGCGCGCCCCCTCGAACACCGGCCCATTCCAATCTCGCACCACCGGGGGATAGTGATAAAAGCCGAGATTCTCCCACGGCTTATCGGCGCTGATGATGCGCTTGGGATTAACCGGTGGATTAACGGCGAACGTGTAATTGCTCGACGCCCCGGCATCGACAAGCGCCCCGTCCACAAACAGGTGCTTACCGACGCTGCCATCGGTCGCAACATCATAAGTAACAGGACTTTGCAGCCTGGATGCATGGCTAAGCGCCTGTGCATTGCTTACACCTATGAAGGTGATGCAAAGTGTCGATAAAGCGAAAATTATTACGTGACGCAAATATTTCATGGTATAAAAAGTTTAAGTATCATGAATAAGTATAAAACTGAAGACGGAATAAGTTACGAATGGTTACGGGCATTACATTTTTTAATCTGGATTCGACCTTGGATTCGTTTGCACAACGGCGAGGAATCAGTTACCTTTCACTCAAGTTTTGTGACCGCCCTATCTGTTACGCCCCGCGTATTTGCGCATCATTTTTAATGTAGACCGGAACACCTATTGCGTCGTTTCAAGGATCCCCCACCTATGCCCAAATCCATACGTCTCGGCACAAATAGGATAACATACCTGTTTGTGGGTTTGATTTTGCTGCTTATTCCAATATCTTTTGCAGCCTGCGGCGGTGACAGAAAAGTGCCAACCCCTTTGCCGGTCTCGCCGACTTCTTCGCCCTCAGCCACATCGACGCCAGATCCGACACCGATTCCGTCACCCACGCCTACCTCTGTGCCTGAAATATTGCGCGTACCGCTGCGCGAATATATGCCTGAAAGTAACGCATTTTCGTTGCAAGCGCCGGCAGAGTGGGAAGTTATCGAGGTGCCAGGGGGAGTTCGTTTTGAGAATAAGGAGGATGGGACAGCCATCATTGCTTATTTCCAACCCATCCCGATCACGACTGACCCTGCCGAATACCTGAGTTCGGCCATCAGCGAAACCCTGACATTCGTCGAGTCCAATTCTCCTGAGGATTTCGAAATCCTGAAAGATGGGACAGGAGAGGATGGTCATCATCAGATCGAACTGGTGGGCAAGCTGGAACCTACGGGCGTGGTTTCGAAATTACAGGCGGAGATGTGGACCGATGACGGCGCTCTGTTTGGCATCAGCCTGGAGGGTCCCATCAAAAACTGGGGCAACGTCGAGCCGTTATGGCCATTGCTACGCCAGGGCTACACGCCCAATCCGGTGGAGACGACGTTGCTCGGATTGGCGGAGACGTATGTCCATCCCTCTGGCCTATTCACCATGACGATACCTGTGGGATGGGGCATCGCCGAAGAGATGGATGGTGGCGTTTTGTTGGGGGACACAGGCGGCTATGCCCAATTATCGATTACGGCTACAGAATTCAACCGGCGACCCAAGCCAGCGGAGTTGAGCGCGGCCATGGAGGCCATGTTGGGTGATTTGCCCCAGCAAGAGACCTACGAAGAACTGGCGCGAGAGGAGGCGTCCTCGGATGAACGGCTGGTCGAGTTCGAGGCGTTGTCGCCTGACGAGGGGTTCTATCGCACCGAATTGCGCGTTTTCCCTGCCGGCAGCATCATGGCCGCCACCAGCTTTAACGCGCCTCCGCAAGACTGGGATCTCTTTGCACCTGATTACCAGGCGATGATCGATTCGCTGCAATTTCAGGAGCCAGCCCTTGACGATGCAATGCTGGACTCCGATCCGGTGGTCGGGATCGATGTGGGCGAAGTCATGTTATATCGGGCGAGCGGCGGATCGCTTTGGGTTTCAGCGCCGATTTACAATCGGCGGCCCCGAAATATCGGTGATATGACTTTCGCCGTCGAACTCTATGATGCTGAAGACAAACTCCTCGCTGCTGAATCGTATCGCATGGAACAGCGCATCCTGCCCGCGGGCGGCGTGCATTATTTCAGCCAACGCATTCCCCCAAAGCTGGCCAATCTCGACAACGTCGCTTATGCAGATGTGAAAATTGCCGATGCCAAAGACATCGAACGTGAACCATTTCAGGCCTGGGGTTATGCGGGCGGGGCGGCTGAGCTTGATGATGAGGGAAATGTGACACTCAAAATCAACCTGCGCAATGCCGGAGGCGATGTACGGCGCTCGGTCTATGTGGTCGCGCTGCTTTATGATGCCGACGGCAAACTTGTGTTCGCTCGTGGCGAGACCATGCGCTTGCCCTACGCCACACCGCCCGGCGCAGAGGTCGATGTGAAACTGACGGCCTGGGGGCCGTTGCCTGAGCTCGCAAGTTTCGATGTCATCGGCGAGGTGCCGCGCTAGGAGCCCGACCATGCCCAATCATCTCGCCCAAGCTACATCGCCCTACCTGCTGCAACATGCGGACAATCCTGTCGATTGGTACCAATGGGGGGATGAAGCTTTCGCCCGCGCCCGCTCCGAGGACAAACCGATCTTCCTCAGCGTCGGCTATGCTGCCTGCCACTGGTGTCATGTCATGGCGCACGAGTCCTTCGAGGACCCTGAGACGGCGGCGGTCATGAATGAACATTTCGTCAACATCAAGGTCGATCGAGAGGAACGCCCGGATGTCGACGCCATTTACATGGACGCAGTCGTGGCCATCACCCGGCATGGCGGCTGGCCGATGTCGGTATTCCTCACCCCCGACGGCGAGCCGTTTTATGGTGGCACGTACTATCCCAAGTACGAGCGCTATGGCATGCCGTCATTCCGCCGCGTGCTGCTCAGCATCCATGATGCCTGGCAGAACCGCCGCGACCGCCTCCAAGATTCCGCCGCCCAACTCACAGCCTCGCTGGCCCAAAGCGCTCGTCTGCGGCCCGACCCTGGCGAGCTGAGCCCGGAAATGTTGGATGCCGCATCGGCGCAACTGTATCAGTTCTATGATGACCAGGAAGGCGGATTTGGCGGCGCGCCCAAATTCCCTCAGGCGATGACCCTGGAATTTCTGCTGCGCCAACATGCCCGCACCGGCGAAACAGCCCCGTTGGCAATGGTCGAACATACCCTGCGCAAGATGGCGAATGGCGGCATGTACGACCAGCTTGGCGGCGGCTTTCATCGCTACAGCACCGACGATCGCTGGCTCGTGCCGCATTTCGAGAAGATGCTGTACGATAACGCCCTGCTGGCGAGGGTCTACCTTTACGCCTGGCAATTGACCCGGAATCCATTTTATCGCCGCATTGTGGAGGAGACGCTCGACTATGTTCTGCGCGAGATGACCGACCTGTCCGGCGGTTTCTACAGCACGCAGGATGCGGATAGCGAGGGCGAAGAGGGCAAGTTTTTCGTATGGACGCCGCAGGAAGTGCGAGAGGTTTTAGATGCGGAAGATGCAGCGCTTTTTGGTCGATACTATGATGTGACCGCAGCGGGGAATTGGGAGGGGAAGAGCATCCTGCATGTCGATGGCGGATTGGAAGAGGTCGCCCTGACAGCCGGGGTGACGCCCGAACGGCTGGACTCCGCTCTGCGCCGGGGACGTGAATTGCTGTTCGCCGTGCGGGATCGACGCATCAAGCCAGGGCTGGATAACAAGGTTTTGGCAGCATGGAACGGCCTGATGATGCGGGCAATGGCGGAGGCGGGCGTCGCTTTGCAGCGATCCGATTATCTGGCCGCCGCCGTGCGCAATGCCGAGTTCATTGGTCGCGAGATGCTGGACGGTCGTGGCCGATTGTATCGCTCGTGGAAAAATGGTCGACCCACGCTGAACGGCTATCTTGAGGATTACACGGTCGTGGCTGAGGGTCTGGTTGCACTTTATCAGGCTACGCTCGACATGCGCTGGCTGCGGGAGGCTGACCGACTGCTTGGCATTGTGCACAAGCATTTCTGGGATGAGGAGTCCGGGGCCGCCTTCCACACCTCGGACGACCACGAGAGCTTGATCGTGCGGCGCAAGGATTTCTTCGACAACGCCGAGCCGAGCGGCAACAGCGCCTATGCCACGGCGGCGATGCGCCTGGGGCGTCTTCTCGACCGCCTGGACTATGCCGAACGTTCGGAGGTCATATTCCGTTTTATGCGCCACCCCATGACCACCCAACCTTCCGGCTTCGGACATCTGCTCTGCGCCCTCGATTTTTACCTGCGCCCCAGCCGTGAGATCGTCATTGTCGGCGACCCCGGTGATGTTCGCACGCAAGCCTTGCGCCGCACGGCCCACGAACGTTGGCTGCCCAACGCCGTGCTGGCTGGATTCGACCCGTCGTCTAGTGCGCCGCATGATGTCCCCCTGTTGCAAGGACGCACACTGGTGGACGGCAAACCCGCCGCTTACGTCTGCCGCAACATGGCCTGCCATTTGCCGGTCACGGAAGCGGATGCGCTAATAAGCCAATTGAGCGAACCATAGGGTGCGGGTTCAACTTTGATTACGCGACGAGAGCTTTTACCGTCCAGGCTCGTGCAACCAACGAGATAGCGCCATCATTTTGTACTGGCAGGGTTTCGCGCAGGCGCTGTTCCAGTCTCGACCGATGTTCAGATGACAGCGACATGACATAACCGGGCGCTGGACCTTGCCCGCCCAGGAAGGGGAGCCAATAATCGTTGAAATCACGGAATTGGGTGGGGATTTCAATGCCATCAACCACAATGTTTTCCAGACCAGCTTCTTGAAATAACGCGCGTAACGCCGCTGGCTGGCACAACGGAAAACGACTGCCCTCATCTAAATCTTCCGCTGCCGAATCCAGGCTGACGGCAGCATCCCAGAAATAACGCAGCATCTGCATTCTGTCGGCGTAATCCCAGACATAAATGGCGATAGCGCCTCCGGATCGGGTAACACGCTTCATCTCCGCCAGGGCTTTCAGTGGTTCGGGAATGAAGTTTAAGGCGATTCCAGACACAGCCACATCGAAGTAGTCATCGCGTTCGGGCAGATTACGGGCGTCGGCCACGGCGAAGCGCAGACCTGAATGCTGGTGCAAATGCTGTGCGGTGGCGATAAAAGCCTCAGAGGCGTCCACCGCCAGTATTTCAGCGGGTTCTGCTGATCGGAGGATAGACAGGCTGAGCGCGCCCGTACCGCAGCCGACGTCGATCCAGCGCCCGCCAGGACTGGCTTCAAGCCAATCGAGGAAGCGTGCGGCCATACGGCGGCTCCAGCGGCCCATGAATTGTTCGTAAGGATCGGCGCTTTCCCAGGGATCGTTCATCGGTTCGCCCTCGCCACCCAATCGATCCCATGACCCGTTTGCTGTCCCAGGTACAGGCTGAATTGTGCCGCGTGTTCCTGCACGTGGCGCATGTTGTAAAGCAGCAGTTCCGCAAAGCTGAATTCGATCCAGCCCAGGTCGCATGACTCCATCGCCCGCTCCTCCGTCATCGTGGCGATAGTCGTCTCGCACTTGCTTCGGCCATGAGCGAGGTACGTCAGCAATTCCTCTTTGGTGTAAATCGTGGGAGGTAGCAATCCGGCCGGGTCCATCTCGTCGCGGGTGAACGGCGGAGGGGGTGAGAAGTCCGGGTCGGCGCCGGAGAGATAGCGGTCTAGCCAGAACAGGGTGTGGAAGGCCAGGTACCAGAATTCGGTGAATTCCGGGCGGTCGTCCGGCGCATCCCAAAGCCGTCCACGCCACAGAGGGTCGGGGCAGGCGACGATGGCGTCTTTCAGAGTGTCGATAGCGGCGCCGAATTGCCGCCATATGCTCGTTTGCCAGATGGTTTCCATGTCGGTCGTCATGGGTGGGATAAGCAAAACCGTCAGGGTCGATTAATCCGCTCGAAAATCGCATCGAGTTCCTGGCGTGAAGCCTGGCTGGCTTCTGCGCCCAAACCGTACGACGCTTCGAAGTCTCCTGCCTCAAGCTGGACGACGATGGCGCTGATGAATTCGTCGACACTGACGCCATGCGTGTGGAGGCCTTTGCCTCCCAGATCGGTGTCGACGGCGGGCGGGATGATCTCAAGTACGGAGATAGGCGTATTTCGCAACTGCTGCCGCAAAGTCAGGGTGAATGAATGCAATGCCGCCTTGGTCGCTGAATAGATCGGCGCTATCGAAAGCGGCACGAATGCCAGCCCCGATGTGACATTGATGATGGCCGGGTTTTGTTGTTGCGCCAGTTGAGGGATGAACAACATCGAGAGGTGGATCGGCGCTTCCAGGTTGATTCTGATCTCGTCGTCCAGATCGTCCCAGGACTGATCGAGCGTCAAATCCAGCCCTCGTCTCTGAATGCCAGCGTTGTTTACCAGGATGTTGAGGCGCGGGAAGTCGGTGCCGATACGGTCGCGCAACCCGATCCTTTGCGCCGGATCGGCGACATCGCAGACAACGGTATGGATTTGCGGATGCTTTGTTCTGACGGCATCCAGCTTGTTCTCATCCCTTCCGCACACGATAACCGTGCTGCCGCATTGCAGAAAATGGGATGCCAGCCCCAGCCCGATCCCCGAAGCGCCGCCTGTGATCAGAATCGTATTTCCACTAAAGTCCATTCTGTCTCCTCAGTGTTGCCGGAAGCACTCCTAGGAAGTTGAACCGCAGATCACACAGATTTTGGTCTGCGAAATCTGCGGTTTCTTTTATTGACACTAATGAGACGTCATGCCTCACTCGGCGCTGGTGCAGTTGAACATCCAGCGGAGGCCGAATTTGTCCTTGAGATCGCCGTAGTAGCCGCCCCAGAACATTTCGGCCAGAGGCGTTCCGACCTCGCCGCCCTCAGCCAGAGCCGCGAACAGGCGGTCGGTTTCGGCACGGGTGTCAGGCTCAAGGTTGAGGGTGATGTTGTTGCCCTCCTTGAGATTGTGACCCATGGACTCAGGCGCATCCGTACCCATGAGCACAAAACCGCCCAGGATCGGCAATTCCATGTGCATGATCAGGTTTTTGTCCGCCTCGGACATGGGCGGCTGGTCGGGCGATGGCGGAATATCGCCGTAGCGCATGATCTCGCCCGTGAATTCCGTGCCAAACACGGATTTATAGAAATTGAATGCCTGTTCGGTGGAACGAGGAAAATTGAGGTAGATGCTCACGCGAGCCATTTTGAATCTCCTGAAATCGTGTGTGGTTGGGGTGTGTCAGGCCCCAGGCATGGACAATATGTTTACATGGGGGAGAAAAATAATTATCTCACAAGCCGGAATCGAGCGGCAAACAGTTTCCGTATGAACTCACCTGGGCTCGAAGACGGCTCACGCCAAGACGCCAAGACGCAAAGTTATAAAGATTTTCTTGGCGTCTCTGCGTCTTTGCGCGAGGTCAAATAAACAAGATGAGCAGTAACCAATTTCGCAACGCACCGCTAATTCTCCAGCCCATCGCGTACCATGATCACCACATTCCCCGCTTTTTGTCCGGTCTCGACATACCGATGGGCGTCGGCGGTCTGGGCGAGGGGATAGGTCCTATCGATGACCGGTTTCAATTTCCCGGACTCTATCAACGCCTTGAGGGCCTCCAGATCGGCGGCCTCCCGGTGCGAAGGCTCGAATATGACCTTCTTACTTCCCGTCGCCGAGGCGATAAGGCCGCGCAGCATCTTGGACAACTGGGGATTGGCAATGACGTAGCGGCCATTGGGCCGCAGCGACGCCATGCTGCGACTGAACGAACTCTTGCCGATGACATCGAAAATCACGTCGTAACGCTCGCCATTTTGGGTGAAATCCTCCTGCGCGTAATCGAGCACATGGTCGGCGCCGAGCGAACGCAGCATGTCGAGCTTGGCGGCGCTGTCCACGGCGGTCACTTCGGCCCCATCGAGTTTGGCAAGCTGAACACCGATCGTGCCGATGCTGCCGCCCGCCCCGTTGATCAGGATTTTCTCGCCCCGCTGCAGGTTGGCTTTTCGCAGAAAATGGATCGCTTCCAGACCGCCCACCGGCACGGCGGCGGCTTCCGCAAAGGTCAGGTTGTCCGGTTTGAGCGCAATCACGCCATCCGCAGATTCCGCCGGCGCGCAGATGTATTCAGCGTACGCGCCCAGGCTGAGACCGAGGGCGGCGAAAACCTGGTCGCCCGGCTGAAAACGACTGACGTCCTTGCCGACCGCCTCGATCTCTCCGGCTAACTCCTGCCCCAAAATCCTGATGCGTGTCGGCTTGCGGAACCCCACATAGAATCGCATTGGCGTCGACAAGAAGAGCGGGAAATGCATGTTGCGCATCTCGCAGTCGCCCGCGGTGACAGTGGTGGCGTGGATGCGGATCAGGACTTCGTCATCCTTGAGGGTAGGTTTTTCCACCTCTCTGTATTCCAGAACGTCGGGCGGGCCGTAGGCAGTCCAAACAATCGCTTTCATCTGAATCTTCTCCGTGCTCTCTCTGTGTCATTCTCGTTTCTGGTTCGGTCGGGTAAGGGTTTGACGCCATTTGGAGATGGCGAGACGGTTTAGCGCGGCAGCCAGGTCCCGATGCCCATCGCCATCGCCCGGCGGAAAATAGTGGGGGCGACGGCCATGTCATCCAGCGCCAGGCCTAGGTTGCAAGCGATGGTGCGTTCGCTGGTCGATTCACGGCCGGGTTTGAGTCCGGTCACCAGTTGGCCCAGGTCAGCATGAACGGGCGGGACAGCTTGAAAATATCCGACGGAGCGATAGTAGTCAAACTGCTTCAAATCGTCCGTGCAGAATTTATCGACTTCGCTGAGGGCTTCCGGGGCCCAATAGGAATCGAAATCCACCAGCGAGGCGAATGCGCCCTCATTGAACCAGCCAGCCTTGATGGTCTTGTGCGGTCGTTTGAGGATGGGGCCGGCGGTGACGACCAGATCACAGCCGGACACGGCCTCCCGCGGCGACTGCACCGGCGTCACCTTCACTCCCAGCTTGTCCCGGACGGTTTCGCTGAATCGGGCGACGGCCTCAGGGCGCACATCGTAGGCCAGGACTTCCGAGATCGGGAAGACCACGTTGAGCGCTTCGGTGTTGGTGAGGCCCTGCACGCCGCAGCCCAGGGCGCCCAGCCGGGAGGAGTCCGCTCGCGCCAGTCGTTTCGCCGCCACCGCCGAGGCTGCCGCCGTGCGCATGGCCGTAATCCATTCGCAATCCATGACGGCGGTGGGAACGCCCGTGTCGGGGTCATTGAGAATCAATAGGCCGGTGATGTAGGGCAGGCCTTTGTGCGTATTCTGCGGAAAGCCGCTGACCCATTTGACGCCCGCCGAATTCATGGCAGGGATATAGGCGGGCATGGCATGGATGAAGTTGTCACTATCGCCGGGGTGGATGCCGGGTTTGGGCGGCATTTCCACGCGGCCATGCCCCTTCTCCTCGAAGGCTTTTTCCAGCAATTGGATGATTTCGGGCATCTTTAGGCCGACGGAAATGACATCAGTCTGCGAGAGATAGAGGATTTGGTTTTGCGGCACGACGAATGCTCCGTGAGTGATGACGGTTGGTCGGGGTCATTGTAGGGGCGAGGTTGGATGCGGGTCAAAGATGGGGTGGCGTGGGGAGGGTGGGATGGTTTGTGGCCGAGGGTGGCGGCCCTCATCCCCCGGCCCCTTCTCCCGCCCTGGGAGAAGGGGAGCGGTTGCGCTCGCGGCGGGATGTTCAAGAATGTCTCAAAGATTGACAGACAAAGTGCCTGTGATTACAGTTTGGGCGTCGGTTGGTTTTCGTTTCCATCGCAACAGTTGGAGGCAATGATGCGGACTTTGGGGTTACGTTTGCTGGTTGTCATGGTCATGTTGGCGCTGCTCTTTCCGGTGGCGGCGGCTGCGCCTGTGGGCGGGCCGGACACGGCCAAAACGCTCGACCGGGACGCTGACCCGGTCATTGTCAGGGGCGAGAGCCTGCCGGGGTTCCTCGGCCTGCCGCTCGGCCAGCTTTTCGTCTATGCCTGGCAAGAGGGCCAGTGGAGCCAGATCCCCTGGCAGTTCGACGAGGTGAAAAACGGCGGGTAGTGGCGAATTTTGACTGATAGGATTATGCTTGACGCTCACCCGAATGCAAAACGAGTAAGTCATGATCATTGAAGTCATTGTCCGCACCTGTCCAGAATGCTCGAGCGAGAATATCGTCAAGAA
>JAGFJG010000168.1 GCA_024102915.1 Caldilineales bacterium | reverse complement strand
TACATCGCAATCCTTACGCCACTATCCAATCGCTGGCTGAAGCCTACATGACCTGTCGTCGTCAATTCTTCAACAATCCCAACCCCCTGACTGTGCGACCAGATAATACCAGTTAGACAGCCAGGGGGTTCGGGCGATTGACAACCACTATATATAGTATGGTACCCACGACAGGATTTGAACCTGTGACTTCTTGCTCCGGAGGCAAGCGCTCTATCCGCTGAGCTACGTGGGCGTATATGACGCAATTCTAGCATAGAGGCAAGTAGCGGGGCAAAGCGTCGCTGGAGTACAGAAGACGAGGTAATTTGGCGCGATGGCTGGGGCCACGTTCCATGGGTTGCACATTCACCGTGCGCGATGCGATACTGAATATCTTGCTGACATTGAGATTCATGTTCGAGATGCCGACCTTTTAATTCCAGGTCGATATCCCAAAGCAGCGACCTGTTTTTGCCCTGATAATCATCATTGCTCCCAGCGACAATACCGAATCATCTTATGTCCACACTTAGCGCCGAACAAGTCAAACATGTTGCCGAATTGGCCAAACTCCAACTCAGCGACGAGGAACTGCAACTCTTTGCTGGCCAGTTGTCCGCCGTTTTAGACTATGCCGCCGCCTTGCAAAGAGTCGACACGTCGCACGTCTCGCCCACCGCAACGGTTTTGCCATTGCGCAGCGTCATGCGCGAGGATGTGGTCAGGCCCAGCCTCCCCACTTCGCAGGGTTTGACCAATGCGCCGGAACGAAGTGAGGATGCTTTTCGGGTACATGCGGTGTTGGAGGGGAGCCAGTGAGCGGAAGGCAGTTTTCAGTGGGCGATGCTCAGTATTTAGTAGGCAGCAGACAGTTGAAAGCGTTGACGATTCATGAATCGCAGGCGCTGTTGCGAACGCGCGAGATATCGGCTGTCGAACTCACGAATGCCTACCTCAGCCGCATCGAGCAGATCGACAATCGGGTTCATTCCTATCTGCACGTCGCGTCCGACCGTGCCCTGGCTCAAGCGCAGGCAGCGGACGAGCGGCGCGCTGGCGGTGAAGACACGCCCTTGCTTGGCATCCCGCTTGCTGTCAAAGACATGATCACTGTGCGTGGAATGCCGGCGACAGCGGCTTCTCGGATTTTGGATGGCTTTGTGCCGCCATATGAAGCCACAGCGATTGCGAAATTGCGCGAGCAAGGAGCGGTCTTTTTGGGCAAAACCAACCTGGATGAATTTGCCATGGGTTGGAGCACCGAAAATTCAGCCTTTGTCACCACGCGTAATCCCTATGATCCAGGCCGTGTGCCGGGCGGTTCCAGCGGCGGTTCGGCAGCTGCCGTCGCCGCGGATGAAACCGTGGCGGCCCTGGGCACGGATACCGGCGGCAGTGTGCGTCAACCGGCATCGTGGACGAATACGGTCGCCATGCGCCCAACCTATGGCCGGGTTTCGCGCTGGGGCGTCATCGCTTTCGCCTCGTCGCTCGACCAGATCGGCCCTATGACCAAGGATGTGCGAGATAACGCCATCTTGCTTAAGGCCATCGCCGGACACGATCCCATGGATTCGACAACTATGCCCGAACCTGTGCCGGATTACGAAGCCGGGCTGGAGGGCGGGGTGAAAGGAATGCGTATCGGCCTGCCGCGCGAATACTTCGTCGACGGCATGCATCCTGGCATCAAAGCGGCTGTTATGGACGCGGTGGCGCAACTGACCGATTTAGGCGCGGAGGTGGAAGAGGTTTCCCTGCCGCACACCGAATACGGCATGCCGGTCTATTACCTGGTCGCGACCGCCGAACTAAGCGCTAATCTGGCCCGCTACGATGGCGTGCGTTATGGCTTCAGCGCAGGCGCAGATTCCATGTGGGAGAACTACCGCCAGACCCGAGGCCAGGGATTTGGGCCGGAGGTCAAGCGGCGGATTATCCTGGGGACTTATGTCCTGTCGGCTGGCTATTACGACGCCTATTATTTGCAGGCGCAAAAGGTGCGCACATTGATTCGGCGGGATTTCGATCAGGCGTTTGAGCGTTTCGACGCCCTGATTGCGCCGGTTGCCCCAATGTTACCCTTCAAAGTTGGTGAAGGCCCCACCGATCCCGTTGACCTGTACCTCAGCGACGTCTTCACCTTGCCCACAGCATTGGCGGGCGTGCCCTGCATCTCCGTACCTGCTGGCTTCGTTCAGGAAGATGGCGCATCGCTGCCCGTTGGCGTGCAATTCATCGGCAAACCTTTCGCTGAAGCTACGATTCTGCGCGTGGCTTACGCGTTTGAGCAGGCGACACGATTTCGGAACGTGCGACCGGCGCTACCTTAGACCAGTTGACTTGCTCACTGATTACTCCATTACTGATCACTTCATTACCGAATGACCACCTACGAACTCGTCGTCGGCATGGAAGTCCATGCCCAGCTTGCCACCCAATCGAAGATGTTCTGCGGCTGCACCACCGACAACTGGGATGCTTCGCCCAACGCCTGCACCTGCCCGGTTTGTCTGGCCATGCCCGGCATGCTGCCTGTGATTAACCGCGAAGCGGTGGCGCAAACCATCCGCGCCGGACTGGCCTTGAACTGCACGATCGCCGAAGTGGCCGTCTTCGCCCGCAAAAACTACACCTATCCCGACCTGCCTAAGGGCTACCAGATCAGCCAGTATGAACTGCCCCTGTGCCTCGACGGTCATATCGACATCGATACAAAAAGCGGCGTCAAGCGAATCGGCATTACCCGCGCTCATTTGGAAGAGGACACAGGCAAACTGGTGCATGCCGGTGAGGCGAGCCTGGTCGATCTCAACCGGGCGGGTGTGCCTCTGCTCGAAATCGTCACCGAGCCCGACCTGCGTTCCGTGGACGAGGTGAACGAGTATCTCACACGCCTGCGCCAACTCCTGATTTACATCGGCGTCAACAGCGGCGATCTGGAGAAAGGGGCGATGCGGATGGAGGCGAACATCTCGCTGCGACCGCAAGGCAGCCAGGGATACGGCACCAAGGTCGAAATCAAGAATCTGAACAGCTTTCGGGCTGTGCGCAACGCCCTAGACTACGAGATCGGGCGGCAGAGCCAATTGCTCGAAGCCGGGAAGGAGGTCGAGCAAGTCACGCTGGGCTGGTTGGAGGCCGAAGGTCGCACCTATGTGCAGCGCTCGAAAGAGGACGCCCACGATTATCGCTACTTTCCCGAACCCGACCTGCCGCCTCTTTTCATCGAACGAGAGTGGGTGCATGAACTGACGGAAACTCTGCCCGAACTGCCGCTGGCCCGGCGCGCCCGTTTCGAGCAGGATTACGCACTCAGTCGCAAGGACGCCGACGTGCTGATAGCGGAGCGCGCAGTGGCCGATTATTTTGAATCCGTGCTGGCCGCTGCCGATGGCGTTATGGATGCCAAAAAAGTCGCCAACTGGATTATCGGCGATCTGTTCCGGCTGATGAATCAGTCGGAGAGCGACTGGAGTGATGTGCCGGTATCGCCGCGACAATTTGCCGGCCTTCTGAAATTGGTGGCTGCCAATACCATCAATGCCAATACCGGCAGCAAAGTGCTGGGCGAGATGTTCGTCACCGGCGAGGACGCGGATGTGATTGTGGAACGCGAGGGGTTGGCGCAGGTAAGCGACGCCGGGGCGTTGGCCGCCGCCGTCGATAGAATCCTGGCCGCCAATCCCGACGAGGTGGCGCGCTATCGCGAGGGAAAGACGCAACTCATGGGCTGGTTCCTAGGTCAGGTGATGCGCGAGACGCGGGGCAAAGCCAATCCCGACATCGTGCGACAGGTGTTGACCCAACGCCTTCAAGGATGAACTGAAACAATGACTGTCAAGGCTCCGCTCGAACATTTTACCGAAGCCCTATTCCTGTTGCTCACCGAAACCTTTGAGGAAGTCCAGGGCATCTATCTCGATAGGGGCACATCCCTGTTTGAAACGCTGGCCGAGATTTCCGCCGAACAGGCATCCCTGCCGGTGTCGGATACCTGCGCCAGCATCGCCGCCCAGGTCGAGCATGTGATCTATTACCTGGAAGTGCTGCAAATCTATATGCACTCCGAGCCGGTGGGCGAGGTCGATTGGAATGCCGCCTGGCAATTACAGACCGTGACTCCAACGAAATGGGACGAACGCATCGCCCGCCTGCGCCAGGCTTATCAAGATGTGCTCGATCTTTGCCGGAGCATCGACGCCTGGGATGGGGAGAATGAGATCGGCGGGGCGATGGCTATTATCGTGCACACGGCCTATCATTTGGGCGAAATCCGGCAGGCGACATGCACGGTGAAACGTGATATTTGAACGATGTGCGCGGCTGCTCATCCCTGCGGATGGCGAAACGATTGCGCTTTAGTCGCCGCTCTCCGGCGAATCATCCCATTCCTCAATCCCGGCCGGGTCGTAATCTCCCCACTTTCCGCTGAACGACGAGGCGAAAACAGCGGCGTTGGTGCGCTCGATGGCATCCAGCGCCTTTTTGATTGATGCGTCCCGACGGGCGGCGGCGTCACTCAGTTCCTTTAGTTGCGAGGGCCGGACGCTGAGGATGCGCACGCTCTGTACGTCACCCATCCGGTAGGGCAATTCGCGACCGGCAGGTTGGCCGAAGATCGCTATCGCCAGCGGCGCATCTTCACCGAGCAAGCCACGGTCGAAATCCGCTGCTTCGGCGGGCACAACGTCAAAGGCCAGACGTTCTGCCTGGCCTCTGACATCGATCAATTCGATCTCGACAAATGCGCCGATTCTAACCGTGTCCACGATCAGCCGGAGGAATCCTCACCGCCATCGACAAAGATCACGCTGCCCGAAACCCAACCGACGGACGGGTCGGCCAATGCGGCAATCGTCTTGGCTATGTCTTCGGGCGTGGTCATGCGACCGCCGGGGTTACGCCGCACGCTGGCTTCGATAATCTGGTCATGTCCGGGGATCATGCGCAGGGCGGGCGTGTCGGTGACGCCGGCCTGAATGCAGTTGACGAGAATGCCGCGGGAGCCAAGCTCCATCGCCAACTGGCGGGTGTGCGATTCGAGGGCGGCTTTGGCGGCGGATACGGCGCCATAGCCCCGCAGCACCCGGTGCGAACCTTCCGAGGTCATCGACCAGATGCGGCTGCCCCGGCCCAACAATCCGGCGCGCACCAGATCCTGCGTCCAATAGACAAGGGAGTGGGCCATGACATCGAGCGTCATTTCCATCGCCTTTTGATCGACGGCGTCGTCCGGGTTGTCGGCAATAAAGGGTTTGAGATTGCCGAATGCCAGCGAGTGCATCATCACCCAGATGTGTTCCTGACCCGACGCCTGAAGCGCTTCGCTCATTTTGGCGATAGCGCGCTCGCGCTTGCGCTCATTGGTGGCGCTCATGTTGAAATAGACGGCCTGGCTGCCGGCGGCCTCGATATCGGCGACGACCTCGTCCACGCGTTGCATCGTCATTTTCATGTCGAGATGCACGCCAAAGATGTTCATGCCGCGGCTGGCCAGCTCGCGGGCGGCGGCGGCGCCAAAGCCGCTGGAAGCGCCCAGGATCAGCGCCCATTTCCCTTGCAGATTGTTTTCATTCATGTTTCGTGGTAATCCTCCGAATATGGTTTTGACCTCAGTCCGAAGTTCGAGATTCGAAGGTAAAACGCAAGATAACAAACCTCGCACCTCGAACATAGAACTCTGAACGCAGAACTCGTTTATTCTACCGGTATAGAACCCTGCCGCCAACAATAAGTCGCGGTGAAATCCAGAGGTCTCTTGGCAGAGGCCTGCCGCGCGTGGTATGCTGCCCGCCCATCACACTTCCGGAGACATTCCTTGATCACATCTGACGCCGTTCGCACCGAACTCAAGCAAGTTATCGACCCCGAGGTGATGCTCAACATCGTTGACATGGGCCTGGTCTACGACATCAATGTGAAGTCCGATAACGACATCGATGTGACGATGACGTTGACCACGCCGCACTGTCCCATGGGGCCTGAGATCATTCATAACGTCGAACGCGTGGCGGGGGGAATCGACGGAGCCGGCGAGGTCAAAGTGAACATCGTCTGGGATCCGCCGTGGTCGCCCAATATGTTCAGCGATGATCTCAAGGACGAGATGCGGGCGCTGGGCATGGAATTCGACGAGGATATCGTCAATCAGCACACGCCTGTGGAAGAGACGCCGATTGCAGCGCCGCCGCCGAAGAAAAAGCGCGGCGGAATTCTGGGATGGATCTTCGGTCGCTGATCAAAACGGGATTACGGGTCAGTTCCGCGCAGCCACTGCCAGACCAGGCGTACGACCATGATGATGGCAATGATCATGGCGAAGATGTAGCCGAGATAAGCCAGCCGCATGATGAAGGTCCACGTCTCATTCTGCGCGCCGGTGAACGCTATCACGCCAGTGGCGATAGCCGAGCCAATGATCATGCCCACAAGTATGAGGGCGATGGTGATCATTCGGCCTAGTTTGCCCAATTTGGTCACTTCTTTGGCAAGGCTTGATGTGTCGACGTAAACCTCGAACCGGCCTTTCTGATATTGATCCAGCCATTTGATGGTCGCATTCTGGAAACTGGGCAAGCGTCTGAACACTTCACGTGCGGCCATCATCAATTGATCGCTGGCGATGTTGATAATCTTATCGGCAGTGACTTCCTGCACCAGCATTTGCCGTACCATCTGCGTCCCTTCGGCCACGAGACCGCCTTCCGGATAGAGCCTGCTGGAGATAGCTTCAGCCTGCATCATCGCCTTGATCGCCAGCGTTAGTTGGGGATCCAATCGCAGCCCGTGCACGCGCAGCAATTCCAGGGAAACGCTGACCGCCTCGCCCATGGACACCGCCGTTCCCCCATACATGATGCGCCCAATCGAGCGTTCGAAATCGCGATAAAAGGCGCTCTCGTCAACCTCACTCACATAGGGAACGCTGAGACTGCGCATGACCTGAGCCATTCCCTTGACGTCGACTTTCTGCACAGCCAGGAGCAGTTGCACCAGATTGAGTCGTTGATTGATCGTGAGTTCTCCCACCATCCCTGTATCGATAAATGTTATCTGACCTGTGTCCAGGCTGACCAGAAGATTTCCCGGATGGGGGTCAGCATGGAAAAAGCCGTCGATAAACAACTGCTTCGAGACGGCGCGTAATGCCGCATTAGCCAGCCGCGCCCGATCCAGCCCGGCCGCTTCGATGGCCTCCAGATTGGTGATTTTGACCCCCCGAATGAATTCCATCGTCAGGATTTTTGTGGTCGACAAATTGGAATAGATCGTGGGAATATGAATGTCCGGGATCTGGCTCATGTTCTCGCGCAGGCGATAAGCGTTGTACGCCTCGCCCGTGTAATCCAGCTCCGCCAGCGCGCTCTGGCTGAATTGCTCCAACATACCGTCGAGGTCGATGGCTTTGATGTAATCCGACCGGCGTGTGGCGACCCTGGCAGCATTTTGCATGATGCCCAGATCGGCTTTCATTTGAACTTTGATGTTCGGACGTTGCACCTTGACGGCGACCGTATCACCGTTGTGCAAGACGGCGCGATGCACCTGTGCGGTTGAGGCGGCTGCAAATGGCTGCGGCTCGAACGAGGCAAAAAGTTCCTCAGGGGGCGCGCCCAATTCCTCAATCAGCACTTCACGAACCTGCGAGGCTGGGAAAGGAGGGACGCTGCTTTGCAGTTTGTCCAACTCGACCTGCCACTCCACGGGAATGACAGAGGCCTGGCTGGAGACGATTTGGCCCATCTTGACATAGGTAGGCCCCAATTCCTCCAGCATCAGGCGCACTTTGACAGGCGTGCTCATATCGGCCAGTTCGGGCGGCAGATTCCATACCCAGGCCTGCACGGCATGGCGAGCGGCGCTGAGAGTTGACCAATTTTCAAACGCTAAATCCCAGGCGTACCTGAGGAAGACATTATAAACTTGCTGCAAACGCAGGTTCTCACGAATTTTATCGACAGAGGATCGTCTCATTTCGTCGCCTCCTCCCCGCCTGTTGACATAGTGATATCGCCCGGTTCAAGATCGTCTTCCGCTTCGGCATCGTCATCCGAAATGGGAGCGGCATTGGCCTGGGTCGTTTCAAAATCTGTTGCATCACTTGTTTCTGGCGAATCGTTCGCCACGAGTTCGTTGCCAAGTTCTGGCGTTGCGGTGGCGAACGCCGTCATCCGTTTCGCCATTGCCGATTCGCCTTCAAGTCGTTTTCGCAACTCTTTCTCTTCTTCTGGCACGATTGGGATAGTGAGGCCGAAGAGCGCCTCGAAAAAGCTGCTGATAATGCCAAAAAGCAAGCCGCCTAGCATGGAAGCCCAGATAGAATCAACTGCGAGGCGGGTTGGAAACAGAATCGCCAACAGAATGATCATTGCTGCGTTGACCAGTACGAGGACAATGCCAAACGTGGCGAACACCAGGGGCAGCGTAAGAAACTGAATAATCGGTTTTACAAAGGCGTTCAGCACCCCCATCACAATGGCCAGAAGCAGAATATTGCTCACGCTGATCTGCACAAAATAGATATTGGGCAGGATCGCGACAACTAGCGTAAGGGCGATGCTGTTGAGCGCTATTCGCATCAACAACATGCGCCAGTTAAAGTGACTGATGAATCGGGGCCTTCTCATAGTCTTGGTCGCTCCGCTCTGCAAATATGTTGCATACAAAAAGGATATTGGCGCAAACATTTTTTATCATACGCAGTTTCATAGATTGGACAAACAACAGTAACCGAGATAACGCCTTTCTAACTCTGCTGCACCCGGACAGTTGGAAACGCGTGTGCGCTGGCACGATACACAGTAGCGTCTGATAAACTTTCTGGTGCAGGATGGGTGTGGTTCAAATCTATGCATCACTTCCGGCAAAAGACTCCATAAGGCTCAGACAATAAGACGAAGGTAGACGATTTCTGGCTTCGTCCTGTCGTCGATTTTCGTCCACTTTCGTCGCAGTTATGGTTGTTAGAGGCTTTGCAAGTGTGCTGCATACAAGAATTTGAGCCACACCCGTGCGGGGTGCGCAAATTGACACATCCATGCGATAATGCGTAGATTATAGATAGCCCAGTTGCCTGAACCAAGGCGGCTGGGCTTTTCCCACGCATCGACCATGACTCGAATCGCAATTGTCGCCGACAGCGGGTGCGACCTGCCGCCGGCTTTGATCGAACGTTACCAGATTGACATCGTCCCTCTGATCGCTCGCTTCGGCGACGAGGAATTGATCGACGGCGCCGCCAGCCGGGCGACGTTCTGGCAACGATACGACATCAGCCAGCCGCCGCAAACCAGCGGCCCTTCGCCGGGGATGTGGGCTGAAGGTTATGAACGGGCCTTGCAAAATTGCGATGAAGTCGTTGCCATGACCGTAACCGGAAAGCATAGCGGCACGTTCAATAGCGCCGTTCTGGCAGCCGCAGACTTCGGCGGGCGGGTGCAGGTTTTCGATACATGGTCGCTTTCGCTCGGCGAAGGGCTGCTCGTGCTGCGTGCTGCCCAATTGGCCGAAGCGCAAAACTCATCGCAGGAAATCCTGGCGGACCTGGAATCGGCCCGCCGCCGCCTCCACATCTATATTCTGCTCGACACGATCGAGGCCGTGCAACGCGGCGGACGTCTCGCCCCGGTGATGTCCGTGATCAAGCGCATGTCGGGCGTCCTCTCCATCAAGCCTATTCTCACGCTCAACGAGGGAGAGATCAGGTTTAGCGGGGCGGTGCGCAGCATGCGGCGCGGGATGCAGCAACTCCTTAACCAGGAAACCGGAATCACCCTCGACACCCTCGCTGTCGCCCACACCCGCAACCAGGATATGGCTGACTTACTCGTTGCCCAACTGGCGCTGAGCCGCGGCATCGAGCCGACGGACATTCTTCAGGCTGAGGCAGGCCCGGCTCTGGCCGTACACGCCGGGCCAGGTGCGCTTGGCGCGGCGTTTCTGCGCACGCAGTCCACGGACTGAAACGACGTCAGGCGGCGTCTTGTTCTTTCGAGATGATCATTCGATTTATGCTCATAGTCGTTTGTGTGCTGGCGTTGTTGCACCCATCCATCGCAGCGGCCAGCACGCCATTCCCGCCAAAACCCAACTATGATCTGCCGGAATCGACGAGCGATGCGGTAGCCCAATTCGCCGGGCAAGGCCCGCTTAGCGCCGCCCAGATTGCCGAAGCCAGGGCGCTGGGCGTTTGGGCCGGCCCTGATCACTTGCGAGTGATCGTGTCGGCTGAGTCAGAGCCGGAATTACCGGACGGGGCCACGCTGGAGGCCGAGGATGAGGGGCTGTATCAGGTTCGGGTTCCGCGCGACCAGTTGGGACAGCTGGCGGCCCAGCCTGGCGTCACGCAAATCCGTGCACCCTACCCGCATCAAACTGATGTCGTGAGCGAGGGCTATTTTGTTTCGGGCGCATTGCCGTGGGTGGGGGCGGGATGGACGGGGCAGGGCGTCAAGGTGGCCGTGATCGATGTCGGTTTCGCCGGTTGGCAGAATCTGGCCAGCCGCGGTGAAATCCCCTACCCGACGATCAAGAGCTTTCGTGCACAAGGCGGACTAGAGACGACGTCCCACGGTTCGGCTGTGGCCGAGATCGTGGCGGATATGGCTCCCAATGCGCAGCTTTATCTGCTGGCCTTTGACACCGACGTGGAGCTTGCGAATGCCGTCAACTATGCCCGCAGCGAGGGCGTGCGCGTGATCGTCCATTCCGTCAGTTGGTTTAATACCGGGCCGGGTGACGGCACCGGCGTGATCGCAAACATCGTGCGGTCGGCCACGAACAGCGGCATCCTCTGGGTGAATTCCGTGGGAAATCAGGCCCAGCGCCACTATCGCGGCTACTTCACCGGTTCCGACGATCGGCACAACTTCGCGCCCGGCGATACCGGCAATGGCGTTTTTCTCGGCGCTGGCAGCCAGACTTGCGGATACCTGAACTGGGATGGATGGCCGACGACCGCCAATGATTATGATCTCTACTTACAATACAATGGTCTAACCGTGGCCAGCAGCCAGGATGCGCAGACCGGCACGCAGCCGCCGACCGAGGTTTTATGTTATCAGGCCGCGTCGTCCGGCGTCTACGATTTTGTGATCCGCAGATTCCAGGGCCAGCCTCGCAGCCTGGAGCTTTTCGTCAGTGGCGGCGACCTGGAATATCGCACGCCCTCTGGTTCGATGGTGCAACCGGCTGATACGTCGGAAGCGCTGGCAGTGGGGGCGGTGTTCTGGAAAGATATGGCGCTCGAAGGCTTTAGCAGCCGCGGGCCGACGGTCGTGGGCGTGCGCAAACCCGATTTGGTGGCGTATGATGGCGTCAGCACCCTGACTTATGGCATCAGCAATGAAAAACCATTCACAGGCGGCGGCACGGGATTCTTCGGATCATCGGCTGCTGCACCACATGTGGCGGGCGCGGCTGCGCAGATCATGCAACGCTATCCGTTTTGGCCCGCCGCCGAAGTCCGCAATTATTTGCAGGTCAACGCCATCGACATGGGGCCTTTCGGGCCAGACAACAGCTATGGCTACGGACGATTTGTTTTGCCCGCGCTGGTCACAGCCACGCCAACCGTCACGCCCACGCCGACGAGAACGCCAACCCTGACTCCGACCTTTACACTCACCCCAACCGCCACGCGGACCCCCACCCCCATCCCCACGAATACCCCAACCCGCACGCCCACGCCGACGAGAACGCTCACCCCGACACCGACCCGGACGCCTACTCCCACAAACACACCAACGGTCACACCAACGCCGACTGTCACGCCGACCACTACTCCCGATGTCCCCTGGATTGAAATCGCACCCGCCGCGATGGTGGTGGCCCCACTCGCTCCGGCGAATATCGAGATTACGTGGGGGAATCAAACCGTTTCGGACACACTTCACATCTTGTTGGCCGGCCCGATCCATCTGGGTGGCGGTGAAACGCACCGCGACTTCCCCGTGCTGGCGTCCGGCGGCAGCTATGGTTCCGCACTCCTCAGTGATAATAACGCCCAGGCCGGCGCGCCATTCACAGTGACAACCTTCACACAAAACGCCAACGCCCAACTCAGCGGGGCCATTGCCGGCAGCCTGTTCCTGCCCATGCTCTGGCGCTGATCATCGCAGCCATGAACCCACTTCGCTTCGCTCACAAATCATTCGCCATCATCACGGTCGCCTCGGTGCTGCTGGTTGCGGCATGCAGCCAGGTACAACCGGCGCCTCCGCCCAGCGAAGAGATCGTCGATTCGCAACCGCTCCTCTCGACCCAGACAGCGACAGCGATCCCGCCAGCGCCGACCTCGACGAACACGCCCAGCCCCACCGCCACTGACACTCCCACCGCAACGCCCACGCTGACGCCCACCCCCACTTCAACCCCGACATCGACTCCCACCCCAGCCATCGATGAGCACGTGGCCGTGGGGAATCGTCGCCTGCAAAATGGCGATTACGAGTCCGCGGCGGATGCCTTTCAGATCGTCCTCATTCAGGATCCGGATCAGCCGGATGCGCTCTTTGGCCTGGGCAAAGCCTATTATCTGAACGATTCGCCCGGCGCCGCCCTGGCTCCACTACGGACGCTATCGCAGGATGCCGTCTATGTCGTCGCACACCCCGAGACGCTGTTCTGGCTGGGGCGCACGCACGCCGCGCTTGGCCAGACGACCGAAGCAGTGAATGCGTTTTCTCTCTATGCCCAGCAGAGACCGGAGCTGGCTCCATTGGCCTTTGAAGCCGCCGGCAATGCCTTCGAGACCGTGGGTGATCTGTCGGGAGCGATCGCCCAATATCAACAGGCGCTCGACGCTTCAACCGATTTGATCACGACATTGCGCGCCCGCGAGCGAGTCGCCGCCGCCAGCCTGGCTCAGGGCGATCCGGCTTCCGCCATCGCTGAATACGACGCGATCCTTTCCGTCGCGCGCAACGCAGGCTACCGGGCCGAGATGCTCGTGCTGCGCGGCGAGGCTCAGAGTGCGGCCGGGTTGAGCGATGAGGCGGTCGCCAGTTTCAGTCAGGCACTCAACACTGCACCGGACAGCAACTCCGCCTATCAGGCGGCGATCGAACTGCTGAACAGCGGCCAGGAGATCGACGATCTGTTGCGCGGGCGCGCTGATGTCGCCGCCGGAGCGTACGGCCCCGGCATCGAGGCGCTCTATCGTTATCTGGCCGCCGTGCCCGACCATGACGGCGAAGCCCATGCGTTGCTTGCTCAGGCTTATGAGGCGCAAAACGATTACGTCAATTCGGACAGGGAATGGCTGGAACTAATCGAAACGCATCCCGGCGACCGCAGACAGGGTGAGGCATGGTTGGGCCGGGGTCGGGCGTTGTGGCGTCTGGGGAATCCGGCGGCAGCGCGCGAAGTTTATTTGCAAGGGGCGGATGCAAACCCCGATGCTGATTCGGCGGCCACGGCTTTGTGGTGGGCGGCCTACATCGCTGAGAGCGAATTCGACGATATGGCATTGGCAACTATCGATTACGAACGCCTGGCTCGCGATTTCCCGCAAAGCCGGTACGCCGGTCAGGCGGCATTGCGCGCGGGCATGAACCATTTTCGCCTGGGCGAATACGAGGCGGCGCAGGCGTCGTGGCAGGCATTGGCCGATGCCAATCATGGCATGTGGAGCGCTGCCGCCGATTTCTGGCTTGGCAGGTTGCTGTCGGCGGAGGATGATTGGGAAGGAGCGTTGGCGAAATGGCAGGAAACAGTCAAACGATGGGGCATCGGCAATCATTATGGCTTGCGGGCGGCGCAGGAGTTATTCGATGCCGGTCGGGGTGATGATCCCGCATCATCCGCTGAATCTCTGCCTGATCTGATTCCCTGGCTGGAATCGTGGGCTGCGGGCGAAATCCCCGCCGATCTGCTGACAGCGGATGACCGCTCGGTCAATTTGCCGGAGTTGGCGCGGCCAACCGAACTGCATCGCATTGGCGAGGGCGCAGCCGCTCGCGACGGCTTCGAGGCGCTACGCCAAACGTGGGACAACGATCCGATTCGCTTGCTGCAACTGGCCCTGCACACCCGCATGTTGGGCTATTACGACACGTCGATCCGCGCGGCCGCCAGAGTCGCCGCATTGTCTCCCAATCGCTTCGAAGAAACCCCGCGAGCCCTGCAAGAATTGGTCTATCCCCTCTATTTCGCCGATTTGCTGCTGCCCGCCGCGGCCAAATACGGCATCGATCCGGCGCTGTTGTTCGCTCTCATTCGCCAGGAATCTCTGTTCGGCGCTACCGCCACCAGCACGGCGGCGGCGCGCGGGCTTGCCCAGGTCATCCCCAGCACAGGCCGCAGCATCGCCCAACAACTGGATTGGCCCAATTACGAAGACGCCTTGCTTTACCGGCCTTATGTCAGCGCTGAATTTGGCGCTTTCTATCTGGGGCAGGGGCTGGATCGAACCAACGGCAATGTCCCTGCCGCGCTGGCGGGATATAACGGCGGCCCCGGCAATAGCGCCGCCTGGCGACGACTGGCCGGGGAAGATGATGATCTGTTTCTGGAAGTGATCAGCTTTGCTGAAACCCAGACCTACTTGCGGGCGATTTCGGTGCAGGCCAATCACTACCGGCGGCTGTATCCCGACCTATGAACCTGCACTACATCAAGCTTGGCGGCAGTCTGATCACCGAGAAGCGCCGCCCGTTCACGCCGCGACCGCTGGTCATACAGCGACTCGCCGGTGAAATCGTCGCCGCACAGCAACGCCTTCCGCACATAACCTTTGTGCTTTCACACGGCAGCGGCAGCTATGGCCATGTGGTCGGGCGACGCTATCAAACCCGTGCAGGCGTTTCGGATGCTCAAGGCTGGCGCGGCTTTGCCGAAACCGCGCACGTGGCCGCGCAACTCAACCGGCTGATTGTGGCCGCGCTATTGCGAGCTGGCTTGTCGGCGATGAGTTTCCCGCCATCCAGCCTGGCCCAATGCCGCGGCGGCGAGATCGAGTCCTTCGATGCTCGACCGGTGGAGCGAGCACTGGCGGCGGGGTTGACCCCGGTCGTCTTCGGCGATGTAGCCTTCGATAGCGCGCAGGGCGGGACGATCATCTCCACCGAACAGATTTTATCAGCCCTGGCCGATCACCTGCCTCCAACGCGGCTCACGCTGGCGGGCGTCGTCGATGGCATCTTTGACGCTGACCCGCTCAAAGACCCGGCAGCCCGTCCCGTTCCCAGACTTCACTCCGACCGGCTATCCGAGATGGAACATGCCCTGGGGGGTTCGCACGGCATCGATGTGACCGGCGGCATGGCGGGCAAGATCGCAACCGTTTCCAAACTACTGCAATCGCACCCGGATTTGACGATCCATTTCCTCTCCGGCGAAATCCCAGGTCATCTGCTCGAACATCTGCTCGACCCCGATCAACCACTTGGCACCACCCTGTCGCGATGAGAGCCTGGCGTCATTTCGCCATTTGCCGGGCTGTAATGTTCGGTTTTGACTCGCGTTTGCGATTATAATAGATTTTCTTTCTGGCCGTTCGCAACGGACGAGCCTGATTTCTCCAGTCGATTCACCTTATGTCTCAAACCTGTTCTCGTTGCGGCGAGCCAGTAGCCAACGGCATGAACGTCTGCGCCAATTGCGGCGCGGCGGTCAGCAGACCGGGTGCGAAAACCCGTTGTCGCCACTGTTATCGTCGTTCTCCCTCAGACCTGACCATCTGCCCGCATTGCGGGCGCGAATTGCAGCAATGGCGTCCCATCCGTGGGATCGTCACCGCCCTGGTGATTTTCATACTCGCCACCTGGTTGCTGCTTGGCAACGGTTTCTCGACTTTATCGAACGCGGCCTCAAAGGCTGTGGCGCTGTTGCCGCCGCCCGCCACTAGCGTCCCCCCGCCGGCGTCCATCAACCTGCAAGCCACCATCGAGGTGGCCGAAGCGCCGACTGACACCCCAACCGTCGTCGTCATCGAGCCGACTGCAACTTCGGTGGAACAGCCGCCGACGCCCACGACTGAGCCGCTTGAGGCGATACTCCTTGATCCAACTGCGATGCCGACAGCGACGATTGCCGCTGAAGCGACAGCCGACGAACCCGTCTATACGGTCAAATCCGGGGATACGTTGTCAGGCATTGCCAGCACATTGGGCGTAAGTCTGGAATCGCTGATGATTTATAACAACATCACGAATCCGGGGGCGTTGCAGGTTGGTCAGAAAATCCGCATCCCCCAACCGACCGCTACGCCGGAGCCGACCGCCACCACAACACCGACGCCGGAACCCGTCCCGACCGATACGAACACCCCCGAACCTTCGGCAAGCCCCACCGCCAGGGTGCGGACGACGGCGACTCCCACAAGTTTGCCGTCTCCCACTATCCCCCCCACGCCATTGCCGACGGCCACAAACGTTGCGCCCGATGTCTACGTCGTCAAGCCCGGCGACACCCTGCTTGGGATAGCCGCACAGGTGGGGCGCAGCGCTGATGCCATTGCCAAATTCAACAATATCCTTGATCCTACTGCGCTGCGCGTCAACCAGCAGTTGCGAATCCCCCCAGCCGATTACACGCCCCCGCCTCCCACCGCCACCCCCACCCCGCGACCACGGGCGACCGCCACTCCCACCGCCACCCCCACCATCGCCATTCGTGTCGCCGCACCCGTACTGGTTAGCCCTGCCGACAATGGCGCATATTCCGGCGGCGAGGCGATCATCTACCTGAACTGGCAGAACCCGGATGGCCTGCCCGCAGGCGTCGAGAATGTCGTGAATGTCGGCGTATTGGTCGGCCCAGACCAGATTGACTGGCGCTTCTCCGAGCCGGTGGGACAGGGGACTGACTACAAAGTGCCTGTCTGGCTGCACGGCCAGGCGCCGCAGGAATTCGGGCGCGTGTACGTCTGGTTTGTACAGGCTGCGCTCGTCAATCGTGATGGCGGACAGCCGACTATTATCGCCACTGTGTCGCCGCCTAGCGCCCAACGCCGCTTTAATTGGAACTGAGGTTAATCAGCACCGGCCTATGACCCGCAAACTCTCCGACATCTTTGCCGCCCTCGAAGATGAGAACGCCATTGTCAACTATCAGACCCTGGGCAGTCTCTCCGATCTCAACGCTCGCGAGATGGCGCAATTTCAGGAAGCCTGGCATCGACTCTCGCCAGGACGCCGCCAGAAAGTGATCGAAGCCCTCGTCGAATTGGCGGAAGAGCATGTCGAATACGACTATCGCACGATCTTCCGCTGGGCATTGGATGACACGGACGCCCACATCCGCCTGTTGGCGATCGAAGGTCTGTGGGAAGATGAAAACCCGCGCCTGTTGTCCGCCTATCGACGATTGTTGCAGACCGATCCGGTGGAATCGGTGCGAGCGGCGGCGGCCACGGCCTTAGGGTGGTTCGTCTATTGGTATGAAATGGGCTCGATACAAACCGACCTGATCGATGATGCTGTTCAGGCGCTTTGGGATGCATTCCTGGATGACGCCGAACACGTCGACGTGCGCAGGCGAGCGTTAGAAGCGATCTCAGCTTCCAGCCGGCCCGGCATCGAGCGCCTGATTGAAATGGCGCTCTTCGGCGGTGATATTCCCATGCGCATCAGCGCCCTTTATGCCATGGGCCGCAGCGCCGATACCCGCTGGATTTCATTCCTGTTGCCAGAACTGAGCCGGCCGGAAGCATCGTTGCGGCTAGAGGCTGTGCGCTCGCTGGGTGAACTTGAAGCAAAATCGGCTGTACGCCCGATCATCCAACTCATCGCCCAGGAGCCTGACACCGAAGTGCGGCTGGCGGCCCTGGCCGCGCTGGGACAGATTGGCGGGGCCGAAGCCCGCAAAGCGTTGGAGGCGGCCACAGATTGGGACGACGAAGCCACGGTCAGCGCGGCGGAAGCTGCTCTGGAAGAACTGCAGGGCGGAGCCGGGGGCGCTTTCGAGCTAATCGATGAAATCCTGGGCGACGAAGGCGAGGATGACGACTGGGACGACGAAGACGATTATGATGGCGACTATGATGAAGACTACGACGAAGATCCCCTGGATCGAGAATTGCGCCAATTACTCGATGATAGAGACTCTCTCTAGAGGTTGAGGGCATATGTTGGCCAGCCTGGGGCAAGTGTTGCTCGATGTGCTCGCACCCATCGTCGTCGTCACTGCGGTGGGGTATCTGTTACAGAGCCGTCTTCACCTTGATATTCGGTCAATTAGTCGCATCATCTTCTATGTGCTTGCACCCTGTCTGATCTATACAAATCTGGTCAAGCTGGAATTCGACCCCGGCACGGTCGGTCGCCTGCTCGTTTTTTCGGCCGGCCTCATGGCCGTCATGGCGTTCTTCGCATACATCACGGCCCGCAAATGGGGTTATAAGGGGGCGTTGGGGAGTGCATTTTTGGTCGCCACGATTCTGTTAAACAATGGAAACTATGGTCTGCCGCTCAATCTTTTCGCGTTCGGTGAGACGGGTTTTGGTTATGCCCTGATCATCTTTATGTTCAACAGTCTGGTCGGAAGCACAACTGCGATCTTCCTGCTGGCCCATTGCCACGATGACGTCCCGGCCCGCGTCGCCCTGAAACAGACATTGGGCGCACCCGTGATTTGGGCGATGACTCTGGGCATGTTAAGCCGGGTTACGGGGATTGCGCCGAGCGGAACGATGATGGACATGATCGAAATGATGGGGCGCTCCGCCATTCCGGTCTTTTTGTTGGTGCTTGGCATGACCCTGACCACCACTCGTATCCGGCTTGGCCGCAACGCCATCACGCGAGCGACCTCATTGCGCATGCTGGGCGGCCCTGTCATTGGACTTGTGCTGGCTGCGCTACTCGGCTTGAGCGGCATTGCATACTCGGTGGCAGTGATGCAGGCGTCTATGCCCACAGCCGTCAATTCCATTGTTCTGAGCAATGAATTCGAGGCGGCGCCTGACTTTATGGCGGGAGCAGTCTTCCTTACCACGATTGTCAGCGTCGTCACCATACCCATCCTGCTCATGTTCTTAAAATGATCGGCAAATGAAGGAAAGCGAAGGCCCCCAACCATCCGTCAACAGCTTGCTGAACGATGGCGCGCGCCTGTTGCGGTCGGGACGCAATGCCGAAGCTCTGGCCTCGCTGGAACAAGCTTATGCGCTCGCGCCCGATGATCCCGATGTGGCGATCACCTATGGCGGCGCCCTGGTGATGAACGCCAAATGGAGCCGGGCAGTTGCGTTGCTGGAGATGACCGCAGAGAAGCACCCGCAAAATGCGCAGGTGTGGCTGAACCTGGCTGCGGCGTATCTGGGCAGGCTGGAATTCTCTTCGCGCTCCGCTCAGGATAAGGCCATCACCGCCTATGAGCGAGCTATCGCCTGCGACCCGGTCGCACCGAACGCCCATTACAACGTAGGGCTTATTCACGCTGAGAGAAAGGAATGGGACGCGGCAGCGGCGTGGTTCCAGGCCGCTGTGCGCGCCAATCCCGCCGATCGGGATGCATCATGGTGGCTGCGCAAAGCGCGTACCGCCCAAAACTCCGCCTCGGATTCAGCATGAATCGCCGACTCAAAGCTACGGTTCAAGGCCGGGTGCAGGGGGTCGGATTCCGCGCATTTGTGGTCGAGAACGCCCAAAGGCTGGGTCTCAACGGCTCAGTTCGCAACGTGTACTTCCCCCGACGTACCGTCGAAGTCGTCGCCGAAGGCCCCGAAGACGCCCTGCAACAATTGCTGCTAATCTTGCACGAAGGCCCATCCCTGGCCAGAGTCGATGATGTCGAAGCCCACTTTTCCACGTATACTGGCGAATATGCATCTTTTCGTTTCGCCTGAGTTCACTCACCCCAGCCGATGACTGCCGCCCAACCTGCCTCCAATTCGCCCTCTTCCGCAGCCCCCAGCCCTTACGAAAACGTGGGCAGACAGGCGTGGGTCATGTTGTGGATCGCTTTCATTATCCTGTTGGCGCTTCTCATCGGCACGCCGCTGTTGCTGAATTGGTACCTCCATAATGCCACCGACGTACGCCCGACCGAGGTCGAAGCCATTCGCGGCACGACGCTGGTGATCAGGTCGGATTCGGGTGGCACGGTGGCGGTGGTGGATCGAAATGCGTTGGCGGAGGGTGATCTGGTTCGTACCGATGAAAACGCCAGGGCGAATGTGACGATTGGAGATGGTGAAAACGCCAACCTGACGCTGGCGAATGTGCAGTTGCGCAGCAATAGCGAGCTTTTATTTGAGCAGGCGCGTACGCCGCAGTTTCAGATCAGCGACCTGCCGGAGCAGGTGCGGCTGAAGTTGAATTTGGGACAGGCGCGCGTGTCGGGCAGTTCTATCGGCGAACGCCCCCTGGATATTCTGGTCGATACATTACACGGCAATATCAAGCTGCACAACGGCGGTGACGCCGCCATCGCTGTCACGAATGACAGCACCGAAGTCAGCGCCCGCGCAGGTGAGGTGTTGGTCGAAAGCCAGGGTCAGATCATCAATCTCAGCAGCGGTCAGCGCAGCACGATTGCCATGGGCCAGCCCCCAACCCTGCCAGAGGCCGGGCCTGTTAATCTGGTGCAAAATGGCGATTTTATGGATCCATTGAACGAGGGGTGGGAGGTGCAGACGGTTGTGGACGCGGGCGACCCATCAACCGTCGAAAGCGGCACGGTGACGATTGTGCCGAGCGGTGATCGCCGCGCCGCCTATTTTGCGCGGGAAGGCGAGGAAGGCATCCATACCGAGACCGCCATCGTGCAGGAAATCAATGCGGATGTGCTGGATTTCGACAGCTTGAAACTGCGAATGGATGTGTTGCTCTTGAATCAAAGTCTGCCGGGCGGCGGTCAGCAATCCTCCGAATTCCCCCTCATGGCCCGCATCGATTTTGTCGACGTGGATGGCAACGAGCGCTTCTGGACGTGGGGATTCTATGCGACCGATCCCGTCGCCAACTGGCCGATCCGGGACAGTGAAAAAATCCCGTACTTCGTCTGGTACGATTACGAATCCCCCGACTTTCTGAATAGCCCCACCTTTCCTCGCCCGCAAAAGGTGACCCGGATTCGCATCTACGGCAGCGGCCACAACTATCGCAGTCAGGTTTCCGGCGTCGGCCTCATCGCCCAATAGTGCTGGGTTCGACCCGTGGCAAAGCGTTCGCGTCTCTACCTGACCTTATTGCTGGGTTGTCTGCTTCTCTTCCTCGCCCTCACGCTTTATCAGATAAACCTGCCCGGCCCTAACTATGATGAGGCAGTCGAGGCCAAGCCGGCTATCGAATTGCTCACAGGGCAGCCGGTGGAAGCGCATCGAGGCGCGCTACAACCTCTGTTCGGCCTCGATCTTCCCCTCATGGTGGTGGATTATGTGGGGGCGCTAAACACTTATGCCCTGCTTCTCTTTTTTAAGATCGGGGGCGTCAGCGTTGCGACCATGCGCCTGTGGCCGATCCTGGTAGGGGCGAGCATCCTGCTTCTGACCTTTGGATTTGGCCGGGTGTGGCTGGGCGGGCGGGCGGCGTTATTGGCGGCTTTTCTGCTGGCGATACAGCCATCGCATGTGTTTTTCAGTCGCCAAGGCATCTATGTGACCAACACGACCATCGCTTTCAGCCTCGGCATCCTGCTGGCCCTCTGGCGGCTGGCGCAGACCGGGCGGCTGCGATGGTGGCTGCTGGCGGCATTCCTGGCCGGATTGGGGTTGTGGGCGAAATTCATCATGCTGTGGCCGCTGGTCGCCATTGCCCTCCTGACCCCAGCCGCCTGGGCGATGCGCCAACGCCTGGGCATCACTCCGGCGGTCGGATTCAGTCCCAGGCTTTTGCTGCGCCCCCGCTGGCTGCTCTCAGCCTTGCTGGCGTTTGGCTTTGGGCTATTGCCCTTTTTGATTTTCAACATCCAAACCGGCGCCACCTTCAGCCATTTTCTGGGCGCATTAGGCCAATCCTATTACGGCGTCGAAAACGCCGATTATCTCACGAATCTACTCAGGCGTGTGCAACAACTGGGCGATTATCTGCAAGGCGACCATTTCTGGTATCTGGGCGGGAATTTCACCGACCGCCTGGCGCCGCTGGCCTGGCTGACGGGTCTGGGCATCGGCGTGGTTGCGCTGTTGTGGCGCAGGCTCAGCGCATGGCGACTATGGGCCTGGCGGGCGCTGTTTGTCTACGCGTTTACGGGGCTGCTGCTGTTGCAGAGCCCGCTCACCCCGACCGATCTGTGGTACACCCACCTTGCCATTTTTTCCCCCTTTCTGGCTCTGGGCGCTGCCGGTGGGTGGAACGTGTTGTTCCGCAGCCTCCCTCGGCGATGGGCCAATCTGGCAGCGGCGGGACTGGCGCTGGCGCTGGCGATCAGCAGCCTGGCCGTCGATGTGAACTATCATCGAGCGCTGGCGATCAGCGGGGGGTATGCCGACCATTCGGATGCAACCTACCGCCTGGGCGAGACGTTGCTGGCCCATAACATGCTCACGCCCTATGCCCTTGACTGGGGCTTTGAAGCGCCCATCATCCTCGTCACCGCCGGTCGGGTGAACCCCATCGAAGTGTTTGGTTACGAGCCGGTGGATCGTCCAGATGACGATTTCGCCGCACGCATCCGCCCTTTGCTGCACGATCCTGAAACGGTGTTTCTGATCCATCCGCCCGACCGCACCAATTTCCAGGGTCGCCGCGAGGCGTTGGACGCGCTGGCTGCCAGCGAGGGGGTGGAGCTAGAGATCGTGGATGTCGTTTACGATCGCTCCGGTGTATTACACACGGTCATCGTGCGGCCGCGCGGCTAGATCAGCTCAGCAATAATCAGTAGACAGAGATCAGTTGGGTTCTTCACTGAATACCGATCACTGCCTACTGATTACTTATTTACGCCTTACTCCGGCTTCGACAATTCGCGGCGCAGCACCTTGCCCACAGCGCTCTTGGGTAATTCGGAGCGGAATTCCACCTGCTTGGGGACCTTGTAACCAGCGAGTTGCTCTTTGCAGAACTCGCGAATCTCTTCGTCCGACATCTCCTGGCCTTCTTCCAACACAACCCAGGCTTTGACCGCCTCCGAAGTGTGATCATCAGGCACGCCGGCCACGCCGACTTCCTTGATTTTGGGGTGGGCGGCGATGACTTCCTCGACCTCGCGCGGCCACACCTGGAAGCCGCTGGGTTTGATCACGTCCTTCTTGCGGTCCACGATGAAGAGATAGCCGTCCTCGTCCATGTATCCCAGGTCGGCCGTGTACAGCCAGCCATCGCTCAAAATCTCCGCCGTGGCGTCGGGTCTGTTCAGATAGCCTGTCATCAGTTGGTCGGCTTTAATCAATATCTCGCCCACTTCGCCGGCCGGCAGATCTTCCTGGCCGGTGTCGGAATCGACGATGCGCACTTCCACATCCGAGACGGGCATGCCCACCGAACCGACCTTGTATTCACCCAAAACAGGCGTGCAGACGATCGCCATCATCGATTCGGTGAGGGCGTAACCCTCGACGATACGGCAATTGGCCAAGGCCTCGAAGCGCTCCTTTGTGTCCTTGAGCAGTGCGGATGCGCCGGAAATGCAGAGCTTGATCGAGGTGAGATCGGCCTTGCCCTCACGCACGCGAGCGTTGGCGAGCAGGCCGTTATAGAACGTGGGGACGCCGGGCACAAATGTCGATTTGGTCTTTTCGATGGTGTCGATCACATCGTCCAAATCGCGCGGGTTCGGTACCAGTGCCATCGTGCCGCGCGCGGTCAGGGCTGCCATCTGTACGCCCACGGCGGCAAAAACATGGAAGAGCGGCAGGCTCGTGAGAAAAACATCGTCCCATTCGCCCAGGGTGTTCTTGAACCATTCGAAGATCTGCATGCCCGACTTCACCATGCCCAGGTGCGTGCCCACCGCCGCCTTCGATAGTCCGGTGGTACCGCCGGTGAACAGAATCAGAGCCGGGTCGTCAGGGGCGATGCTCACCTGCGGGCGTCCCGAACCCCTGCCCGATTTCAACACATCCTGGAACCAACTGTCGCCATTTTGCAGCGTAATACGATGTCCATCTTTCTTCTCTTTCAGCAATGCGAAGAGCAGCGCCTTGATGCCCGGCAAGAATTCCTTGATATTGGTTGCAATGATCTTCTTGACCGGCGTTTGCGACTGCACCTGCTTGACCTTGTCGTAAAACAGGGTCATGACAATGGCGATCTTGGCATCGGCTTCGGTGAGCATGTGCACTAATTCTTTGCCGGTGTAGAGCGGATTGATGGAGGCGACAACCCCGCCCGCCTTCCAGACGCCCAGCTCGGCAATCACATATTGCGGCGTATTGGCGGCCATAATCGCCACCCGATCCCCTTTCTCTACGCCCAGTTTGATCAGACCGGCGGCAAACTCGTCACTCAGGCGATCCAATTGGGCATAAGTCTGGCTTTTGCCCTTGAACCAAAGCGCCGCGTGATCAGGTCGTTGTTGTGCGGTTTCGTGCACGATATCGACAGGGGTGATCTGCGGGTAGGGTCTGAGAGTGGCCCGTACGCCAGGATCATAGTGTTCCAGCCAGGGTCGTGAGTACATGTTCGCCTCCGCGCGAGACAAATTATGAAAGAGATAGCCCAACTTCGCTGAATGTATTGTAGCCAAATTGGGCGTCTGTGTCTATCTTTGCAAGGCGGCGCGGGCCATATCTACATAGTTGATTCCAGGCTTATGTCCTGATCACATACCCGAGATTCTCATCGATTCCGCCAGTGACCTGCAAGGATTGACGATTGAATTCTACGGGCCGTTCCTCGTAGAAAAAGCGGGATTTCCCAAATGCCGGTCTCAATTCGTCCAGCCAGATTGCTTTCGCGTCATAGCGGGCAAAGAAGGGGCGTTGCACCCAGTTCGGGTTTCGGGCTTGCAGGAAGCGCAGGGCGATCGTGCGATCCTGGCCGACCGTGGGGACGCCAAGCACCTGCACCTTGCCCGGTGACGCCGACATGCTGGGGCCGCGCACGGTGCGACAGATGCCGCTCACTTGCTGGTAGGCCTGTTGGAAAATGTGCCAGGCCTCGACCAAAGGCAGACCGAAATAGTGTTGGGCTCCTGTGTCTCGCACCACGAACATGTAATAGGGGATCATGCCCAGGCTCACTTGCTTTCGCCACATCTCCGCCCACATATTCGCATCGTCGTTGATGTGGCGGAGCAGCGGCGATTGCGTGCGAATGACCGCGCCGGTATTGCGGATGCGGCGCACAGCCTGTTCCAGCGCGGCCGTTTTCAACTCAGCCGTATGATTGAAGTGCGCCATGATCGCCAGATGGAGTCCGGACTTCACGATTCGTTCGAACAGGCGCAGCAAATCGTCCGCATCCCGATCCGTCAGAAATCGATACGGCCAGTAGCTCAGGGATTTAGAGCCGATGCGGATCGTGCGCAGATTGGGAAGGTTCGCCTCCAACAGGGGATCGATGTATGCAGCCAGGTTCTTCGCTGTCATCACCAGCGGATCCCCGCCGGTAAACAATACGTCGGTGACTTCGGGATGCTGGCGCAGGTAGCGGATCAGGGCATCCGCTTCTTTGGCTACGAATTTGATATCTTCCATTCCCACAAATTGCGGCCAGCGGAAACAAAAACTGCAGAACGCGTGGCAGGTCTGGCCCTGGCTGGGGAAAAACAAGACTGTCTCGCGATATTTGTGCTGAATCCCCTGCACCCTCTTGCCATCAAGCCTGGGCACATTCTTGTCCAATTGTCCGGCCGGGTGCGGATTCAGTTGCCAGCGAATCTCGGTCGCCGCCGTTTGCAACATCTTTTGGTCCGCATCGTCGAGAAGCAGGTTGGCAATCCTGTCGAAGTGACGCGGACGCAGCATGTTGCGCTGCGGAAATGTCAGCCGGAACATCGGGTCGTCCGGCGCTTTATCCCAATCGATGAGTTCATCGATCACATAGTTGTTAGCCCGAAAAGGCAGTACATTTCCGACAACCTCGACAGCGAATGCATCGGATGCGGAGAGGCGTTCGATCTGAGGAATCTTGCGAAAATTCCTGAGGTTGAAAGCCCGATATTTGGGAGATGCGGCGGAAAGATGGCGCGCGTTAATGGGAGCTGTGATACTTATAGACATATTTTCCTCATCATTGAGAGGGAACAGCCATTATGGGCGGATAGGCATCATCTCCCCACACAATGCCACGGCCACCAAAATGCGCTTAATTCCCCGACACACTTGAAAATCAGAATGGAACCACCCAGAATTGGGTTTTCTCTACAGTTCTGATTATACCACAAACACGAGAGCTTCGTTTAATTGCTTTGCATCTCGAAGTATTCGATCACCCTGCCCAACTGCTGCGATGCCCGATTGGTGGCGGGATGATGATCGCTCATGAATGCCTTCGGATCGGGATCGACGCGATAGGCGTCGAGGATGGCCTGCGCTTTTTCGCGTGACTCCATATCCAGATAACTGGAAGAAAGCCGCAACGAGAGTTGAGTAGGGGGAGATCCGAAAGCGGAGCCGGGCAGAGTGGCGATCTGGAATTTTTCCAGCAAGAACAGCGACAGTTGGGCTGAGGTCGTGACGCCGAGTTTCTGCAATGGCTCTCGCCACCATTCGAAGTCGGGGAACAGGTAGAACCCGCCCTCTGGCCGGGGACAACGGATGCCCATCGCTATGATATGCGTCCACAGATAATGCGTGCGGATGGCATGGATGGCGGCGCATTCGTCGATATAGGCATTAATTTCGGGGTCGTCGCTGTAGGCCAATTGCGCCGCGTATTGCACCGGCGCGGTCGTGGCCGACCAGATTTCGCCGCCGAGGACACGCAATTCTTTTAACAATCTTCCTCCGGCCTCTGTATTCGGCAACACCGCCACGCCAAAACGCCAACCGCCTAGCGAAAGGTGTTTGCTGATCCCGCCCAGCACGACGGTTCCTTCGGGATAGAATTGCGAGGCGGAGGCGTGCGGTACGGAGCCGTGATTGATCAGACCGTAAATCTCGTCGCTGAGGATGCCGATATTCTCTTGTCTGCAAATTGCCCCCACCGCTTCCAGTGTTTGCGCGTCGAGCACACGACCGGTGGGGTTGCTGGGGCTGTTGAGCATCAGAATGCCTGGATCTCCGCCGTTCATCCGCACCCTGGTGATGGTGTCAGATAATTGTGCCGGGGCCAATTCATAGTTGTTTTCGGGCACGCCGGGAACGCGATGCGAGGCTTTGTGCGCCAGCAGGGCGTGCGGCTGATAACTCACCCAGGATGGCGTCGTCAGCAATAGATCGCCATCAAGCGCCAGCATCAGCGCGTAAATGAGAGGCTTGCTGCCCGGTCCCACGATGATGCGGTCGGGGTGCGCCGGGACGCGAAACCGATCTTGATAGAAGGCGGCTATCGCCTCGCGAACGTGACGCAAACCCTGCGCCGGCAAATAGCTTTGCTGGTGAACTTGCGCCCGCAGCGCCTCGGCGATTTTGGGATGCACGGGAAAGCGGGATTCGCCGAACCCCAGGTGAAAAACCTCACGGCCCTGGTCCCACAGATCGTTGATCAACTCATTGATGGCAAGCGTGGCGGACGGCTCTAACCCGCGGGCGCTGGCAGCTAAAAACCGAAACGGGCTTCTCTCTTCAGCCATGATTCATACTCCTCACCGGCGAAATCAGCTGGTCATGACGAAAGGGCGGTTTCCTCCCAGGCGGCATACGCTTCATGCAAACGCTTTGTTACCGGCCCTGGATCGCCTAAGCTGTGTTCGCCGACACGATTGATCGGCAACACGCCCCGGCGCGTGGATGTGAGGAACGCTTCTCGCCAGCCGGTCACGCCACTCAGCGGCAGCGGTCGTCGTAGCACAGGGATGTCGATTTCGACGGCCAGACGAATGACCCGTTCCATTACGGTTCCGGCCAGGATCGCCTCAGGCGGCGGCACTACCAATTCGCCATCGATCACGGCAAAGACATTGCAGTTCGAGCCTTCGGTGATGTTGCCGTCCCGATCCACCATGAGGGCATCGTGGACGCCTGCCGCCACAGCCGCTTTGCGCGCCAGCCCTGGCACCAGTGTATTGAACGACTTGACGTTGGGCAGGGCCCGCTCGCCATGAAAAACGGCCACCGCCACGCCATGCTCATAGTCCGCAGAAGAAGGCGGCGAATAGGTCGCCTGATAGAGAAAGACATCGGCGCGGGGTTCACCCAGATCCAGGACGAGCACGCGCACCAGGCCGTCGGGACGATTGGCGGCCAGCAAGAGATAGCACCAGCGCTTGAGGGTATCGATATCGGCGGCCAGATGCAATTGCGCTCCCTGTGCCGAAATCGCCAGTCTCTCCAGATGTTCGACCAGGGCGACATACTTGCCGTGCCGGGCGAGGATGGTCTCATAGACCCCAAATGAGCCGACGAGAGCTGGCGTGAATACAGGGATGGTCGCTTCGGCTGGCGTGATAAACCGGCCATTATGCATGATTTGCGGCTGAATGTTCATGGAATTGATATGGGTTATGAAGGAGAGATCGGTTGCTTAGACCGCTTCCTTGACGACGGGGATGGATACATCACGAACGCTGAGAAAGAGGACGACAAAGCCGAGCAGGAAAGCCAGTGGGAAGATGGCGAGCGCCGCCTGAAACGAGGCTTGCCGTGTGATCATCGACATCAAAAAAGGCAGAACAATGCCGCCGAGCGGCAGGGCGACTTTCACGGCGCCGAGCACAGTGCCCGACATGGCCGGATAAAGTACGCCCGCCAACGTCAGAAGCAAAGGCACGATGGCGGACATGGAAAGACCCGCCAGCAGGATAAAGACATAGCTTGCCTGTCCCACACTGAGAAAATAAAGAGCGCCATAAATAAAAACGGATGCGCCAAACAGGATCAGCAAAGTATTGGCAATCTGATCGACGCCGGAGAAATACCCGACCAGCAGGCGTCCAATCGCCATGCCGATGAGAAAAACAATGAGGGCAAACTGAGCCGAGAACGAAGTGAAATCACGCAGTTCCGTCAAAAAAGACGTGAGGATGCCGACTGTTCCCGCCTCGACGCCGACCGCCAGGAAGGTCGCCAAAAACAGGACGATGACCACCCGGTCCCGTGTGAGGATGCGCAACCGGTCGAGATAAGGAGCATGCTCGATGTCCCGGCGTCTGACGCGCATGAAGATGAAAATGACCGCCAGAACCAGCACGATGACGCCGGACTGAATCACTGCATTTCGCCAGTTCAGGCTGAGGAAAGTGAGATAAACGGCGATGATGATCGAGCCAAGCGTTACGAAAAAGTGATTGACGTTGATGTAGTAATTCTGCCGCTCATCGTGGATGTCCAAAAGCAGGGCGTCGGTCACGCCCTCGTAGGCGCCGATGCCGGCCCCGATGGCGAACATGATGATCAGATTCAACCAAAACGTGCCGATGCTGTAAAAAACCAGGAAAGCAATCCCCAAGATCAGGCTGCCGATTGCCAGGATTTTGGGCTTGGAATGCGTGTCCGCCAGCGCGCCCGTGATCATCACCGACACGATGAATCCCAGATTTTGGGCGGCGATCATGATCCCGATCTGATACGGACTCAGGCCGATGCTTTTGGCGGCGGCCCCGATCAGCGCCCCCGAAATCCCCAAAAAGAGCATCGACAAATAGCATGAATAGGTGACGACCCGGAAGTTTTTGATCATGGTTAGGGTTGGCGAATTGGGGCTGGCAGATCAATGCAGGGATCGTATCCCTGATTCCCGTTGCTGGCAAGAATCCCGACGTTGTTCTTGGGAGTTAAAGCCGCTGCGCGCGGCATGTCGAAATTGTTCAGGCTCGCGATGCCGCACTACAATGCTCTATAAATGATATCGGACGAAGAGACGACAGGACGAAAATGGACGATGCAATCATTCGTCATTTCGTTCGGGTTCGTCGACTTTCGTCAATTACAACAAACGTCTTTCGCGGCAATACGCGCCGATCAAACCCTACAAAGCTACAAACGGACAACGGAGACAATCAAATGAACACCGGCAAACTCGTGAGAATGAACCGCCTTTTCTCACACCCCTCTGGCAACCTCTGTTCGATAGCCGTCGACCATTTTATCGGCTATGCTACGGCATTACCCGAGGGCCTGCGCACCATGAGCAAAACCATCAACGAGATCGTGGCCGCCCAGCCCGACGCCATCACCATGCATAAAGGGATAGCCGCCGCCACGTGGGCCAAATACGCTGGCCGCATCCCCATCATCATCCAGAGTAGCCTCGTCCGCCCGGACGATAGCGCCTGCGAATTCGTCGCCACGCCCGAGGATGCAATCCGGCTGGGTGCGGATGCGATTGCCGTCGTTGCGTACGTTTATGGCGACACCGAGGCGGTTTATTTGCGCATGGTTTCCGATTGCGTGCGTGAGGCGGCCCGCTTCGATCTTCCGGTGATCTGTCATATCTATCCCCGCGACCCGCACACCAAGAACATCATTTTCGCTCCCGAAGCGATAGCCTGGGCGGTGCATTGCGCTTGCGAGATCGGCGTCGATATCGTCAAGACCCCATACTGCGGCGACGTCAGCGCTCACACCCAGATCGCCGCTGAATGCACCGTGCCCCTGGTTGCCGCTGGCGGCCCGCAGGCAGCGAACCTGGAGGCGGCGCTGGCGATGATGGGCGACGTGATGCGCAGCGGCGCTCGCGGCGCTACCATCGGGCGCAACGTGTGGGGCTTTGGGCAGGTGACGGCTGCGGTGAATGCGTTCAAAGCCGTGATCCACGATGGCAAATCGGCCGCCGAGGCAATGGCGGAAGCAGGCCTGTGACGCCACGCTGGGACGTCCTCGGCCTGGGGGCGGTCGCCGTCGATGATCTGTTGTATGTCGCCGACTATCCCCAGCCGGACACGAAAACCCGGGTGCTATCCCAACGGCGGGATGGAGGCGGGCTGGCCGGGACTGCGCTCGTCGCTGCGGCCCGTCTCGGCGCGAAAACAGGCTATTGCGGCGTGCTGGGCGACGACGAACTCAGTCGGTTCACCATCCAAAAGCTCGAAAGCCAGGGGGTGGACTGCTCCTCTGTGTTCTACCAGGAAACGGCGCGGCCCTTCCACTCGACCATCATCGTCGTCTCCGCCACCCAACAACGCACTATCCTGTTTTCCTCGTCCGGCGTGACCGGCCCGCAGGCGCATCAGATCACCCACGCGCTCATATCGAATTGTCGTGTTCTTTTTCTGGATGATACTGTCGTCGAGGCCGGGATCAAGTCCGCCGAACTGGCGAAAGCACATGGCATCCCGGTGATTGCCGATTTCGAGGGCGTGGGCGAAACGGAATCATCCGACCTGATGCGATTGGTTGATCATTTGATTGTCGGCGTCGGTTATGCGCAGCGGGTGACAGGCATCGAATCACCGCCAGAGATGGTGCAGAAGCTCGCGATAAAAGCCCAGGCCTGTTGCGCCGTGACCGCAGGCGGTGAAGGCTGTTGGTATTCCGCGCACGGCGACGATGTCCGCCATTTCCCGGCCTTCAGGGTCGATGTCGTGGATACTACCGGATGCGGCGATGTGTTTCACGGCGCGTATGCCGCCGCCATCGCCCAGGACCAAGATGTCGATCGGGCTATTGAGATTGCCTCTGCTGCCGCAGCCCTGAAGGCGACCGCACCGGGCGGACAGAGCGGCATCCCCGACGGCGATGCGGTCAACCGCTTTCTCGCAAACTACACCCCAACATAGTCGACTCGCCCCACCTGTCCGGATTATGAAGCAAGCCCCGTCGAGAATTGGCGGGGCTTGTTTGAACTAAATCTTAGCGGGGTCGTCTTTCGCGCCTGCGCTCGCTGCGTTGTGGGACTGCATCAACGCTGACCACCGGTTCTGGCGGCGTATAGGCTGGAATCGGGCGCGTGTTGAGCGCTTCTTTCATGGCGTGGATATGCGCCGGGGTGCTGCCGCAGCAGGCGCCGATCAGGTCAACGCCCATCGATGCCATGTCTAACGCATAGTCCGCCATCACTTCCGGCGTGCCGTCGTACTTGATCTCGCCGTTGTGAAATTTGGGCAAACCGGCATTGCTTTGCGCCATCAGGAAAATGCCTCCCGGTCGCACAGCCGCCATTTCGCCCACCACGCGGCGGATTTCGTCCGGCCCATTGCCGCAATTGGCGCCGATGATCTTGACGCCCGCATCAGCCAGGGTTTTCACCGCTTTCGCCGGGGTCACACCCATCATCGTGCGATAATTGGTGTCGAAAGTCATGGTGGCGGCGATAGGCAGATCGCTTACCTGGCGAATGCCTTCGACGGCAGCCAACACCTCTTGCAGGTCACTCATCGTTTCGATGATGAACATATCGACGCCGCCCGCGACAAGTCCGCTCGCCTGATCGGCGAAAGCGGATACGGCTGCGTCATGGGTCAACGACCCCATCGGCTCGAACAGTTCGCCGGTCGGCCCGACCGAACCGGCAACCAGGATTTCGTTCCCGGCCACCTGACGAGCCAACTCAGCCCCGGCTTTGTTCAACTCGAACACCCGATCCTGCAAATGATGCAGTTTTAGGCGAAAGCTGGTGCCGCCAAATGTGTTCGTCTCGATCACCTGTGAACCGGCATCGACGTATCCCTGATAGATTGCGATCACGGCATCGGGGTGTTCGACATTCCACAGTTCGGGCGCACCGCCATCGGTCAGGCCAGCCTGCTGCATCATCGTGCCCATGGCGCCATCGCCAACCACAAAGGTTTTCGATTCCAATAACTGATATATATCGCGGGACATAAAGTTGTTCTCCTTAGAGTCTTCTCAATATGCATGATAAGCATCCACAGATTACTCAGATTGAGAAAAAAGAATCTGCGTCAATCCGTGGATAACTTCATCGGTCTTGGCTTGTCCAGCTTTGTTTCATTGCTGAAAATCCATCATACCCTAATTGCGCGGAAGCGTGAAAGTAAACCGAGCGCCGCCTTCGCTGCGGTTCTCCACCACAATAGTCCCGTCGTGCGCCTCCACGATGGCCTTGGCGATAGCCAATCCCAGTCCGGAGCCGCCCGTGGCCCGGCTGCGAGACTTTTCCCCCCTGTAGAACTGGTCGAAGACATGCGGCAGGTCGGCCTCGGAAATGCCCTCGCCGGTATCCTCGACCACAAATCTGACGTCCTCTCCTTCTTGCTGCGCCTGGACGCGCACAGAGCCGCCAGCCAGGGTATGGCGAATGGCGTTATCGACAAGATTAGCCAGCACCCGTTCCATCTTTTGGGCGTCGATATCGATGAGCGCCATGCCCGGCTGTGCAACGCCCCCAAGCCGGATTTCCTGGCGAGTTGCCGCTTCCGAAAAGCGCTCGACGGCATCCGAAATGAGATCCGCAGCGGCGAACGGATGGCGGTCGAGTTGCAGTCCGCCGGCGGCGAACTGGGCTAGATCGAAGAGATCGTCGATGAGATTGGATAACGCCTGGACATCGTGGCGCATCGTCCCCAGGTATCGCTGGATGGTGTCCGGGTCATCCACGACGCCATCGGCCAGGGCTTCGGTCATGGCCTGAATCGAGGCCAGCGGCGTGCGCAGATCATGTCCTGCCCACGCCACCAGATTGCGCCGCATGTTCTCCAGGTCTCGCCGTTCGCGGTCGGCGGCCTGAAGTTGGGCAGCCATGTCATTGAATGTCTGCGCCAGTTCCGCCATCTCGTTGTTCCCGGCCTCCGGAACCCGGGTTTCCAAATCGCCCCGGCTGATTGCCTGTGCCCCCCGGTTCAGTTCGGCGATGCTGTCGTTGAGGGCGGCGGAGACGAAGTATCCCAGCGAAAGGGCGATGCCGGTGGCGAATACCAGCAAAACGGTGGCAAGTTGCAGGTCGTGCGGGCTGGCGAACATCAGTCGCGCCGTCATCCACACATTCAAAAAGGTGAGCAGGCTGGCCAGGATATAGCCGCCCATCAGCGTCCAACTGATCCGGGGTGGGCGCTGCAACAAGCCTGACCTGTAGGCGATGTACCCGGCCAGTACGGAGACGCCCGCCGTAAAAGCCAGGAAAAGCGTCATCGCCTGCATCTCGAACATCGACGGACGCATCAGCCAGTAGAAGAAGAGCAGCGCCAGGCCAAGCGTGATCAGTACCCCGACGATGAAGCGCAGGGTCAGTCGCGATGATGAAATGGTGCGGGACGTAAGCGTTGTTGAATTCATTGGAAAAACGATTGGTCAGGGTTCAAACTTATAGCCCACGCCCCAGACCGTCTGGATGTGGCGCGGGTTGGACGGGTCGGATTCCAGCTTCTCGCGTAGTCGGCGAATGTGAACGGTGACTGTACTTGGGTCGATGTATTCGGAGATTCCCCAGACCTGATCGAGCAGTTGGTCACGGTTGAACACCTGCCGGGGATGCCGGGCCATCCACCACAACAGGTCGAATTCCCTGGCGGTCAAGGTGATTTCTTCGTCCTGGATCACGACCAGCCGCGTGATCGGGTCGATGGTCATGTCTTCGAAACTCAGCCGCTTTTCCTCCACCCCGCCGCTGCCGCCTGTCCGTCGCGGCACAGCCCGCACCCGGCTGACCAATTCACGCGGGCTGAAGGGCTTGACCACATAATCGTCCGCCCCCATTTCCAGGCCCAGAATGCGATCGGTCTCCTCGCGGCGGGCGGTGAGCATAATGATCGGGGTATCGCTATGCGAGCGCAGCCAGCGCGTAATCTCCAGGCCATCGACATTAGGCAGCATCAAGTCGAGCACGACCAGACTGGCCTTGTGGGCAGAGAGCCATTCCAGCGCAGCCGCGCCGTCGTTCAACACGGTGACGGCATAACCGGAACGTTGCAAGTAAAGGCTGACGACCTCGGCGATGCTGGGCTCATCTTCGACGACGAGAATGGTAGGGTTATCCATGTTGTTGGGATTAGAGAAGGGGGAGGGATTTGGAAGTGGCAATGAGGTTTTGCGCAATGCCGCTGATCGGCAATATTCCAATCTACCAACGTTTTCTTAACAGAGAATTACGGGTCAAGCCAATAAGGGTCGGAACCGTATGTTCGCACTTGCCATAAGATTATCGTAATGATTTCGCCATCCCAAACATTTTACTATTGGCAACCGCATTCGTCATTCGGCGATGCGGCGGCCTCCCAGAAAAACAGACGCTCGAAATCACTCGAGCGCCTGTCATATTTTCAGCGCTTTGTGAGATCAGGCGGGCGCTAATTCCAGGCCCAGGGCTTCGGCCTTGACGACTTCGTAATCGGTATCTTCCAGTTCGGCCAGGAATTTTTCGGCCTCCATGGCAGCCATTGTGCCCTGCCCGACGCTCGACGCCACCTGCCGGAAGTGATTGTCCTGGATTTCTCCGGCTGCAAAAACGCCGGGCACGCTGGCATGCATGCGCCTGTTGGTGACGATGTACCCATCTTTCATGTCCAACTGGCCTTCGAACATCCAGCCGTTCGGGTCATGACCGATAAAGATGAACACGCCGTCGGTGGCGAATTCTGAGACCTCGCCTGTCTGCACGTTTTCCAACATGATGCTCGTCACCGCGCCGTTTTCGTCGCCGTTGATGCTGGTCACGACGGTATCCCAGATGAACGCCATCTTTTCATTTTCGGCGGCGCGATTCTGCAGGATTTTACTGGCGCGCAATTCATCGCGGCGATGAATCACGGTCACTTTGGTGGCGAACCGGGTCAGGAACAGACCCTCCTCGATTGCACTGTCGCCGCCGCCCACAACCACGACTTCTTTGCCGCGGAAGAAGAAGCCGTCGCAGGTACCGCAATAGCTGACGCCGCGCCCAATCAACTCATCTTCGCCGGGGATGCCCAGCTTGCGAGGCGTGGCTCCGGTCGAGGCGATCACGCTTTTGGCCCTGTATTCTTTGCCGCTTTGCGTGCGCACCACAAAAGGATGCTGTGTAAAATCAACGGCATTGACGTAATCGTATTCGATGCGAGCGCCAAAGCGTTCCGCCTGTTTTTGGAAGCGCTCGACCAACTCCGGCCCGCTCAAGCCTTCGGGGAAACCGGGGTAATTCTCGACTTCGTAAGTGATGGCGACCTGTCCGCCGATCTCGTTGCCGGTGATCAACAGCGGGTTCAACTCCGCCCGTCCGGCGTAAATGCCCGCCGTGAATCCGGCAGGGCCGCTGCCAATGATAATCAAGTTCTCAACTGTCATGGTATAAACTCCAATTCATCTGTATGAATTCAATGATTGAGGATAAACGATCAAAGAGCGAAGTGGTTGCCGCAAAGGCGGATCGGGCTTTGATAATTAATCTCCAATCACTGATCGAATTTGCGAATGCTGCTGTTAGTATGCGGTCGTCAGTTCGATGAACTGCTCGATACTATTTGACGCGTCGAAACCGCAAGACGTTACATGTCCTGAGCGGCGCCAGGGGCAGAGCGTGTGAATTCGCCCAACCTGTCCAGCGCCAGCGTCAGCAGCGCCAGCGCCGCCGTTTCGGTGCGGAGAACACGAGGGCCAAGCCCGACCGGCGTAAGACCTTGGGCGCGGGCGAACTCGACTTCCTCGGCTGCGAACCCGCCTTCCGGGCCGATGAAAATTGTAACGGGCCAGCTAATGCCTGACAAGTAATCGGTCACCGGCTCCGCAGCCGCTACAGCAGGCAGAAGCGCTGTCCCCCGGCGTTGTCGGATCGCCTCTGCAAAGTCGACGACGGGCAACAACTCCGGCACACGTCCCCGCCCGCTTTGCTCCGCCGCTTCCATGATGATCCGCTGCCAGCGCCGCCAACTGGAATCGCCGGGTGTTTTGCGAACGGTTCGCCGCGTGATCATGGGTTGGAAATGTGTCACGCCCAGTTCGACGCCTTTTTGCAGCACCCACTCGAAACGGTCGCCGCGGGCAATCGCCTGGCAGAGAATGATCTCGCCGCCCGGCTCACCGCCCGCCTCCATCCTCTGCTGTATGTGACCGACAGCGTCTTGCTTGCCCAGATACTCGACAGTCACCTGAAAGCAAGCGCCTTCTCCGTCAAGGGCGAACACCTGGTCGCCCGGCTTCAGCCGCAGCACGCTTCGCATCTGCCGCGCTTGTTCGGGGCTAAAGCGGATGCGGTCGGCCTGAATCGCAGCCGGGGTGACGAAGAAGCGGTGCATCGAAAAAAACGCCAGGATGCAGGGGGCTAGCGCAATCGTGCAGCCAGCGCCAACCAATCATCCTGGCGCTGCTGATCGATAATCTGCATGTTGCTGGCGGCCAAAGCCAGTTCGACCATGTGGCTGTGTGGGGCGATGATGCCGGAAAGCAGCAGAATGCCATCGGGCGCGAGCCGATCAGTCAATTGCTCATGCAGGATAAGTTCGGCGATCACGTCGGCCAAAATATTGGCGCAGACCAGATCGTACTGTCCATCGCCGGGCACAGATCCTTCCACGATCGCAATTCGGTCATCGACCTGATTGACGCGGCTATTCTCGCCTGCCACTTTCACGGCTGTCGGGTCGATGTCGGTGGCGATGACCGCAGCCGCCCCCAATTTGCAGCCCGCGATCGCCAGGATGCCGGAGCCGGTTCCCACATCCAGCATACGCATCCCCGGCTGCATGTATTTTTCCAGCAGTTCGAGGATAAGGGTGGTGGAGGGATGCCCGCCCGTGCCAAAGGCCATGCCGGGATCTAGCCAGATAACTTGATCGTTCGGTTGTGTATCCGGCTGCTCCCATGTGGGCGAAATCACCAGATGACGGCCTACGCGCAGAGGATGATAGTGCTGTTTCCAGGCGTCTTCCCAGCTTTCCTCCGTCAGTTCACGCACCTGCAATTCTCCGAAGCGCTCGGCAGCGGGTGAATTGGCGAGCGCGTCCGCCAACTCCCGCAGCCGGGGCGTGGGGTCCGGATCGGGGCTGAGATAGGCGCGGGCCAGTGTCTGGACATGATCGATCTCGCCATAATTGCCGAACCCGGTCAGTTCGAGCACGACGTCCGCGCCGACTATCGATTCGATCAAACCAACTGCGATTTGCACGGCCTCGGCATCGACCGACCGTTCGGCAATCGCCAGGGCCAATTCGAGGACTGTGGTCATCACCCTGCCGTTGAGGACGCTACAGCCCCAGCGCTTCCCGCATCCGGTCGAAGAAGCTGGGTTCGTGTTTCTCGATCGTCGCCGGACCTAATGACTCAGCCAGCTTTTCGAATAGCGTTCGCTGGCCCTCCGATAATTGGGTCGGAATCTTGACGTTCACCGTGACCAACATATCGCCGCGCCCGCCGCCGCGCAGATGTGGCACGCCCAGCCCGCGCAGCCGCAAAACCTTGCCGGGTTGCGTGCCGGGCGGCACCTTGATCAGCTTTTTCCCTTCCAATGTCGGCGCTTCCACTTCCGCACCGAGCACCGCCTGGGCGATGTTGATCGGCAGTTCCAGCAGAATGTCGTTCTCCCGGCGCTGGAAATATGGGTGAGGACTGACGCTGATAAAAACGTAAAGGTTGCCATTGCCGCCGCCGCGCGTGCCGCTGGCGCCTTCGCCCGGCAGACGAATGCGCGTGCCTTCATCCACGCCAGCCGGGATTTTCACGCGCAGACGCCGGGTGGTCTCGATCACGCGCTCGCCTTTGCATTGCGAGCAGGGCGAAGTGACGATTTCGCCCTCGCCCCGACAGCGCGGACAGGTGGTGACATTGACGAAAGTGCCGAGAATGGTCTGTTGGCGTTGCCGCACTTCGCCGCTGCCGTTACAGGTGGGGCAGCGCACGGGTGAGGTCCCCGGCTCGGCCCCGGTTCCCTGGCACAACGAGCAGGTTTCTTCACGGCTGACGTCGATCTCTTTCTCCGCGCCCATCACCGCTTCTTCGAACTCGATGGTCAGGTTGTAGCGAAGGTCGGCGCCGCGGGCCGGGCCGCGGGCTGGCCCCCGCCGGAAGCCAAATCCCCCGCCGAAGAATTCCTCGAAGATATCGCCGATATCCGGGAAGCCAGGCCCCGCCCCGCCGCCCACGCCCTGCACGCCCGCATGGCCGAAACGGTCATAGGCGGCACGTTTGTCGGCATTGCTGAGCACCTCGTAGGCCTCGTTGATCTCTTTGATGCGGACGTCGGCATCCACGCCGCTGTAGATATCCGGGTGATATTGTTTTGCCAATCGCCGGTAAGCCCGCTTGATGTCCTCAGGCGAGGCATCACGGCTTACACTCAGGATTTCATAATAATCGCGCTTATCGCTCATGCAGTTTTGCTGGTGTTTCGAGTTATCGGGAATACCCGACCTCCCTCTCTACGTCAGAAAGCGGTCGGGAGTTGCGTCGGATGTATTTTTTGCGTCCGTTTGATACGGCTTTTCAATGGACGAACATAGACGTAAGTGGGCGATGAGACGAACGGATTTCGTCACCCCTCGTCCTTGCGTCCTATTGTCTGGGCGGTTGAATCGGTCGGCTCGACGGGCTCCGGCCCATCGACCGGATCGCCTGCATCCCAACTGATGATCCACACGCAGAGCGCGGCCAAAGCCAGGGTCGCTGCGCCGAGGACAAGCCATTGCGTGCTCGTGAATCCGACATGGCGTGCGGAAAAATAGAGAATGATGAGCATGCCGATTGCCAGAATCGCAAAGGACAGAAGTTTGGGATGTTTCTCCCACTGGAGTTTCAACGCGTTCATGGTGGTTTTGTACTTGCTCGCTTGATCAAGTATCGATGATAAAAGATTAGCTGGCACCTCGCGAGGATGGTTCGAACCTTAGTCTTTAATCTTCGATCATTGACCTACGTTTGTCGGTCGCCTAATAGTGCCGCATGAGCTGTCCGCTGTCTGGCGGCTTGAATCCTTTGTAACATTCTCAGGCAGCCTGCCTCAGCGAGATCGCTTTCCAGGCGGCGTCTATTTGCGCCTCCAGATCGGCCAGAGTGCCGGAATTATCGATCACGAGATCAGCCTGGTTGGTTTTGTAAGCTTGCGGGCTTTGCGATGCCATACGGGCTTCAGCCGCCGCCCGGCTCATATTGCGATCATCCATTAGTCGCCGCACTTGTTCTTCCTGCGGCGAAGTCACGACCCAAATCTGATCGCAAAGCGCCGAAGCCATGCCTGCTTCCAACAGCTTGATGGCTTCGATGACGATGACGGATGCTGTCGTTTGTTCGACTTCGGTATTGATCACATCATACACGGCTGGATGCACGATCTGTTCGAGCAGACCCAATTTCGCCGGGTTGTCGAAGACGATGCGGCCGAGATGCTGGCGGTCGATGCTGCCATCTTTTGCCAGGATACCTCGCCCAAAAGCTTCAACGATCGCCGCATAAGCGCTGCCATCCTTGTCCATCACTCGATGTGCAACCTCGTCGGCGTCGATCACGTGGGCGCCTCGTTCCGCGAGCATGCGCAAAACGGTGGTCTTGCCGGTGCCGATGTTGCCGGTCAATCCGATTATGGTGCTGTCATTCATGTGCGCTTCGACCAGGTGAAATGAGTGATTCGGGTAACGTCGATGTTGGTATTCAGTAAACTTAGTTCAGGCCAACGCCGCCCAATGTTCGATCAGATGGTTGAGTTCTTGTTCGACCGCTAGATATCGTTCGCCCAGGATTTGCACTTGGTCGAGACGTTGAGCGGAACTGGCGGATGCCAGCGCTGTACTGATCTCGGCCAGTTTCGTCTCCAGGGCATGAATCTGTGATTCGACCTCTGCGGCCGCTTCCTCGCGCTTTTCTTCCTCCCGGCGGCGACGGCGCTCTTCTTGCGAACGCGCCCGGTGTTGCTGCGCCTCGGTCGTCGTCGTTTCGGATTCAGTCGCCTGGGCTTGCGCGGCCTGGCGGGCGGCCACATAGTCGCTGTAATTGCCACGGTAAGCCGTCAGTCGCCCTTCGTCAATCGACCAGACCTGTGTGGCGATGTTATCGATCAAATAGCGATCGTGGGACACCAGCAGCACGGTTCCGTCGAACGAACTCAGCGCATCTTCCAACACTTCCTGGGATTCGATATCGAGGTGGTTGGTCGGCTCGTCCAGGATCAGGAAGTTCGCATTCTGGCGGCTGAGTCGCGCCAGGGCCAGGCGACTACGCTGGCCGCCGCTGAGCGTCTGCACCTTTTTGAAGACGTCATCTTCGGTGAAAAGATAGCGGGCGAGGATGTGGCGGGTCTCGGCGGGCAACAGCTTTGGATCGGCGTCCTGCAGGGCTTCCATCACCGTCCATTCGGGATTCAGGGCGGCCTGCACCTGCGCCAGATAACCGAGGCGCAGACTGGCCCCCAGCCGCAGTTCGCCTGCCAGCGGAGAAATCTGGCCCAACATGGTTTTGACGAAAGTCGTCTTGCCCGACCCGTTGGCGCCGATCAGGCCCACGCGCTCGCCGCGCTTGAGGATGACCTCATCCGCCTGGAAGAGGCGCGTATCTCCCGGCTTGCTGCCGCCGTTCCCGGAGTAAACATAACCTCCGGAACGTTCGTGACTGACAACCGGCCCTGATTGCGCCCGATAGCCAATCTCCAGATCGCTGGTCGATAGCACCAGCGTGCCGCTGCGCAAGCGCGCCTGCATCTGCACGCTCATGCGACGACGGCGGCGCGGGCGAGCGATGCGGCCATCGGCCAGCATCCGTTCCAGACGTGTGCGTCGCCCCTGCGCCTGGCGCGTGTTCTGCCCGGCCAGATTGCGGCGAATATAGTCCTCTTCTTTGGCGATGACGGCTTGCTGGGCCTCGAATTCCTTGTGCAGGCGCTCGATGCGTTCGTCACGTTGGATGGCGTAATGGCTGTAGTTGCCGCGAAAGATGGTCAGTTCGCCCCACGCCAGCTCCCAAATGCGGGTGGCGACCCGATCCAGGAAATACCTGTCGTGTGCGACGATGACCATTCCGCCTTGCCAACCCATGAGGGCGTTTTCCAGCCATTCGATCGCTTTCAGGTCGAGATGGTTGGTCGGTTCGTCCAACAGCAAAAGGTCGGGTTTAGCCAGTATCAGCCGGGCCAGTAGCCCGCGCGTGCGCTGCCCGCCGCTCAACTGATTCAAGGGTTGGTCAAACTGGTCGGGCGAGAATCCCAGGCCCGTCAAAGTCTGGCGGATGCGCAATGGGTATTCATAGCCGCCATTCAATTCGAAACGATGCTGCCGCTCGGCATAGCTTTCCAGGGCAGCCGCGGCATTATCTGGATCAGCCATCTGGGATTCCAGCCGCCGCAGCGCCGCCTCCTCCGACCGCAAATCCGCAAAGACTTCGAGCATGTCATCCCATAGACTGCGGTCGCCCGCAGGCGGCGGGTCTTGCGGCAAATAACCAATCGTCAGGCCGCGCCGCCGGTGGATCGCCCCCTCCGTTGGTTTGAGGTCGCCCGACAACATGCGCAGAAGCGTGGTTTTGCCCTCGCCGTTCGGGCCAACGAGGCCGATGCGGTCGCCCGCGGCCACGGCGATACCCACCCCGCTGAATACATCAAGGGGGCCATAGGACATGGCAAGGCTTTGGGCGGTCAGGAGTGACATGGCGGCAGAGTGAATGCGAAAAGAATCATAAGATTATACATCAGGGCCGGTTCGATGACCGAACGGCGGTTGGGGATGAGCCGATAGTCGAAACGGCGCACGATCGAGCGGGCAATCTGGCGGGAATGGCGTCCGATTTAACGGTCTTCTTGCACGATTAAGGCGTCTTTGATAGTCTTCAAGTCACTGTGAATTTGCCCTCTGCACTGCCCCTTCACGACTGAGGTGTTCTATGCGTGTGGTTGCCATGATCATGGCCGGCGGCGAAGGTTCCAGGCTCACTGTGTTGTCGGAAAAACGAGCCAAACCCTCGGTGCCATTCGCCGGAAAATATCGCATTATCGATTTCGCCCTGTCGAATTGCGTCAACTCGGGCTTGTTTGATGTGGCGATTCTCACACAATACCGGCCGCACTCGCTGAACGAACACATTGGCATCGGCAAGCCGTGGGATTTGGATCGCATGCGCGGCGGCGTCAGGCTGTTACAGCCGTATCAGGCCCGCGAATCGCAGGGCTGGTATCAGGGCACTGCCGACGCTGTTCTGCAAAATATCGATTATCTGCTCAACCACGATGCCGATCTCGCCCTGATTCTCTCCGGTGATCACATTTACAAAATGGATTACCGGCCGATGTTGGAATTTCACGAAGAGAAAGACGCCGATCTGACCGTGGCAGTGATGAACGTGCCGCTGGAAGAAACAGATCGTTTTGGCATCATGACGACCAACAAGGCCGGGCGCATTCTGGAGTTTCACGAAAAGCCCAAGAAGCGGGATAAGGGCACGCTTGCCAGCATGGGCATTTATATTTTCTCGGTGGACACGTTGGTGGAGCGGCTCAGCGCCGCGCATGCCGAGTACAGCAATCTCGACTTCGGCAAGCATGTGATCCCCGGCATGATCAGTCATGACAAGGTGTACGCCTATCAATTCGATGATTATTGGGTCGATGTGGGGACGATTGACGCCTATTGGAGCACCTCGCTCGAACTGTGCGATATGAACAGCCCGCTGAATCTGTGGGATACGCAGTGGCCGATTCGCACGCTCAGCCAGGAACGCCCGCCCGTCAAATGCAGCGCTCAGGGCCATCTCCAGGGTTCGCTCGTCAGCAACGGATGCACGATTCATGGGCAGGTGATTCGCTCGGTGCTTTCGCCCGGCGTTTATGTCTCTCCGGGCGCAGTCGTGCGCGAGTCGGTGATCATGAACGACGTGTGGATCGGGCCGGGCGCTGTACTGGATCGAGTGGTCGTGGACAAGCAAGTGGTGGTGGGGCCTGGCGTCCAGCTTGGGGCGAGCGACGACTTGACCCCGAACCACAATATGCCCGACAAGCTCGACACCGGGATCACCGTCGTCGGCAAAGCCGCTCACATCCCCGCCCACATGCGCGTGGGACGCAATGTGCTCATCCTGTCGGACGTGGACGAAGATGATTTCCAGGGCTTGCCCAATAATCTGACGCCCAGCGGCGCCACCGTTGGCCGAAATTATATCAGCGTGCCAGTTGCTCCCGAACCGCCGCCCGCACCCGATCCGGCTCCCTCTGCCGATACTATGGAGGAGACAGCATGAAAGTCCTGGTTATGATCCTGGCTGGCGGCGCTGCTCCCGGCCTATATGCGTTGACCACCAGCCGGGCGGAAGCGGCAGCGCCTTTCGGCGGCAAGTACCGCATTATCGATTTCCCGCTTTCAAACTGCGTGAACTCCGGCCTCTACAACATCGCTATCCTCACCCAATACATGCCCCGCTCGTTGAACGAGCACATCAGGGCGGGCAAGCCGTGGGACCTGGATCGTTCGGAGGGCGGGCTGCGATTGCTACAACCCTACCAGAGCAGCGCTGAGGCGCAGGGCGCCTGGCAGGAAGGATCGGCGGATGCGATACGCTTCAATATCGATGTGGTGCGCGAGAGCGGGGCGGAGCAGGTGCTTTTGCTGGCGGGGAATCATATCTACAAGATGAACTATGAGCCGATGCTGGCCGCGCACAGCATGCGTAAGGCCGACGTGACTGTTGGCGTCCTGCCGGTACATCCTCATCTCACCGGGCGGTACGGCATGGTCTCGGCGGACACCGACGGCCGCATCACGCGTTTCGAGGAAAAGCCGCGGCGCACGCGTTCGACCCTGGCCAGCATGGGCATCTATGTTTTCGAGGCTTCGGTGTTAATGGATGCGCTCAGCGGCTCGATCAGCCAGATTCGTCATATCGGCGGCGACCTGATGCCGCGCCTGGTGCGCCGAAAGAAGGTCTATTCCTACGAGTTCGAAGGTTATTGGGCGAACGTCAGCACGATTCCCGCGTATTACGAAGCCAATATGGGGCTTCTGGCCGACATCCCCGCTCTCGATTTGAATGACCCGCGCTGGGTGATCCATACCCGTTCGGAACAACGCCCGCCCGTGTTGCTGGGCGAAGCCGCCCATGTCAGCGGGAACTTGTTATGCGATGGCGCTGTGGTGGAGGGCGAAGTGCACCATTCGATCATTGGCCCTGGCGTGAGCGTGGCAGCGGGCGCGGTCGTGCGCGACAGCATCATCATGAACGATACGCATATCGCCGCCGGCGCTGTGATCGACCGCAGCATCATCGACAAAGAGGTGCAGATCGGTGAAGGGGCCTGTATCGGTTGGGGCGATGACAATACGCCAAATGAGCACGCTCCCGGTATTCTGAATACGGGCATCACATTGGTGGGCAAGCGCAGTGAAATTCCTGCCGGAGTCCGGCTGGGCCGCAATGTGCTGGTTGGCGCTGGCGTCGGCCCTGAGGATTTTGCCAGCGAAGAGGTGGCAAGCGGTCACCGGGTCTGATTTGGCGTCCAGCCAGCCGGTTGACGAGTTGGCTTAAAATAACTGTACAGCCGGAGACACGATTCAGGGCTAGTCGCAAGGCAGGGTGAGTGGAGGCTTTTGCATCGAGACCGAGCAAAAGCAAGGTGATTTAGCGCTTGAACCTGGCCCTGCTGCAAAAAGCTAAAACGCAAAGTCGCGGAGATCGCAAAGGGTCAAAAGAGGTGATTTCACTATTGGATTCTTTGCGAAACTCGATGACTTTCTTTGCGTCTTTGCGTTAAACCGCCTTTTTCGGGGGGGACAAACCTGTGTTCGGAACGGATAGAACGCACGTTCGCGGGAGGTTGTGAGCAGCGTCCGGGCGGGCTATAATCAAACGGCCTCGTCACCCTGGTGCGAGGTTTCCCCCCCCAAGCTCTGGATCAGTGATTGCCAAAATTGAAGCCTGGCAACCTCTGGCGCCAAAATCACCCAGCAACGGTGTAAGCAGCCCCATGTCTGATATCCCGCAAGAAGATTTCGTCCATCTGCACGTTCACAGCGAATTCTCATTGCTCGACGGCCTGGCCAAGATCGACAATCTGATCCAACGCGCCGCCAAGCTGCAACA
>JAGFJG010000164.1 GCA_024102915.1 Caldilineales bacterium | reverse complement strand
GCAGCACGCCCGCCCTCGTCATCGTTATCGATGAGTTGGCCGACCTGCGCATGGTGGGCGGCAAGGCGGTGGAGGATTCGCTGACGAGGTTGACGCAGCGAGGCCGGGAAGCGGGCGTGCATGTGATTGTGGCGACGCAGCGTCCTGCCGCCACGGTGGTGGGCAGTCTGGTCAAGGCCAATCTGCCTGTGCGGTTGGTGGGGGCGGTGGGCAGCCCGGAGGATGCCAAGGTGGCGACGGGCATCGCTGCCAGCGGCGCTGAGAAGTTGCGCGGGCGCGGCGATTTCCTCCTCGTCTCCCGCGGTCAGAGCATTCGCATGCAGGCGGCTCTGTGCAGTGAAGATGAGATCGCTGAACAGATGCGACGATTTCCTCAAAAAAGTGGGCGTGTTTAAACGATGCGTGGTTGTCTGATCACCGGTTTTGTCGTCAGTGTCAGCCTGTTCAGCGCTGTGGCTGCGTGGCGGCTGAGCACCGACGCCCTGGCGCTTGTGATCGGCATTCTGGTCGGCGTCCTCATTTTGCTGCCGACAAATGCCATCCTCTTTTTCTACGTGCGTTCACAATCGAGAAACGATAGCGCACAACGACAGGATTCTGCCTATACCGCCCCGCCCGTAGTGATCGTGCAATCCCCACCGCCCACACTTCCCCACCCCGCTCATCGGGCGGCGCTGCCATCCCCACAGCCGCCGCTGCCGTGGGACGCTGATTACGGCGGTCGAGAACACGAAAGGGTCTGGGTTCAGCGAGTGTTTGGCGGTGATGACATCGCACACTATGCCAACGGCGAGCCACCGAACCGAATCGCTTATTAGCCCGCGCAATCGCTCCTATCCGACTGTTTCGACAGGGCCTTCTATTTCCAGGCTATACCCCTGTCCCCGGTGCGTGCGGATGAGGACGGGATTGCTGGCATCCTTCTCCACACATTCTCGCAGCCAGCGAATGTGAACATCCAGCGTGCGCGTGTCGCCCAGATAAGATGTTTTCCACACCTGCTCCATCAGCTGCTTGCGTGTGACAATTTCGCCTGGGTGTTGGAAAAAGAAATCAAGGAGTTCGTACTGTTTGGGCGTCAACTGGCATTCGCCATTCGGCGTCTGCACCTGTTGCGTACGCCGATCCAGGGTGATTGGTCCCAGGCGCAACACAAAACCAGCCCGAGATTCAAGCAGTGCAGCGACCTTACTTCCCAACTTATTGGCCGTAAATGGCCGCACCAGAAAATCATCGTAAACGATATCGTCAGGGATGGTGCGATGATTGGTCAACAACAAAATAAAAGGCTTGTCATCCCGGCGTGAGCCAGACCGGGTGATCCGGCTCACGGTTTGCTCACTGGCATTGGCCATATCGACAATCAGGCATTGCGGCTCAAAGTCCGCAAGCGCTTTGAGGGTGGCGCGAAGACCTTCCGCAGATCGCACTTCGTAGCCTTGATCCTGCAGGCTGACGTGAAATTTTCGATTGTCCGCAACCTTTCCTACGAAAAGCACGCGCGAAACCATCCGTTCTTGACATCCTCCTGCTGTGAGCGCCTATGCAATGGGCGGAACAAACGCAACAAAATCATTATAGTCGGGCGAGAATAGACGCGCAAACCATCCGGAATCTGAACACCCAATTCACGAGGTCAAAATCGACTGCGATGCATGGATTTGCGGCAGGTCGCCGCACCGTGTTTGAATGCAAATATGCATCAGCCCCGCGCCAAACCGTCCATGCGGCGACGACTCATCGCCAATCTGCCTGTTCTGGTCGTCCTGATGCTGGCGGCCGGGTTACGCTGGTGGCAGCCGGGATGGGTGGAATTCAAATACGACGAGGCGCATATCACCGGGATGGCGATGGAGATCGCCGCCGGGGAATCGTGGCCCTTGCTCAGCGGCGGCACCTCGTTGGGATTGCAACGATCGGCGCTCGATGCTTATTTGCTGGCGATTCCGCTGGCGCTCACCGGCGGTCGGGTTGAGGCGGCTATCTGGTTTACCGGGGCGCTGGGGGTGGCGGCTGTTGCATTGGTTTATGTCCTGGGCAGGCGAATCGCCGGAAGAAGGGCGGCCTTGGTGGCTTCACTTTACCTCGCCGCCAATCCCTGGCTCATCCTCTATGACCGCAAGCTATGGGCGCACGTGCAGGTCGTACTCTCGGTTGCGCTGTTGCTGTTGGCCTGGAACGTCGTCGTCCGCAGAGACAAGCGTTCGACATTCTGGTTCCCGGTGCTGGCATCACTGCAATTGCTCACCCACACGCTGGCGCTGGTACAGGGGTTGAGCTGGCTGGCGGCCATTCTGGTCGCACCCAAACGCTGGCGAACGCGCCGATTTGGCTGGGGAATCCTGGTCGGGCTGATTCTGTTAGTTCCTTACGGTTGGGGACTTCTCGGCTGGCTTGGATCCGGGCTGGCATCACTCGACCAGGCATCTGGCTTCGTCGGTTCCGCCGTGAATGGCGGTCAACCCCTGCTGGAAAGACTGGCGCAACCCTCACAGCTTTTCGCCGGATGGGGCATCGATAGTCTGATGGGAATGGTGGCGACTAGCCCTGCCTGGTCGCCTATCAGGTTGGCTGGGTTGCTATCGATTTTCCTGTTAATGACCGGCATCATCCGCACGGCGCTGTGGCTGCGAAAGCCTGAACGTAAGCTCACCGCACAACTCTTGCTGGCCTGGGGGCTAGGACCGACGCTTGCATTTCTGGTCGCCCCATCGGCGATCTACCTGCAATATTGGACCATCCTCCTCCCTCTCCCCGCCCTTTTCTTCGCCCTGGGCATCGATGGCCTGCTCGATACACCTGCGTCCTCATCCGCCCGTCGTTACGTCGCCGGGGTGGGTTGGGTCATCGTCGTAGGCATTGTTCTTGCCTGGATAGCCGCCTACGCAAACGTCCTGGGCCAAGTGCAATCCGGGGCGGGCGCAGCTGCATTCGGCGTGCCTTTGCAGAAATGGCAGCAAGCAATGGACGTGGCCGCCAGCGCTGCGGACGACTTGAATCTCGACCAGATTCGTGTGGCCGTGTCTGGCGTGGACCCGGCGCAAGATGGCGATGCCGCCGTGGTCGCCGCGCTGATCGGCAGCCCGCCCTTCGCCCGATTTGTCGCACCAAAATCGCCCGCCGCCCTGCTTCTCAGTGATGCCCAGGATAGCCTGTATTTCTGGGCCTTGGATTCGCCGGAAGGCAGAGCCGAATTGGACGCACTCGGCGAGCGATTGTGGCAAGGCGAACTCGCAGCCGGGCGGCCCCCGGCGATCCTGTTTCACCTGCCGAAACAATCGCCCGATAATCTCACGACCGTCACACTGAAACCCCCGGTCGCATTCGACCTGGGTGTGGAATTGCTTGGCTTCAACTTTCCGCAGGAAATGCCGGCCGGTCAAGGTTTTGAAATCGCCCTGGTCTGGCGGGTGACTGACCCCGCTCCCGATGTTCGGACGCGTGATTTCACAGCCTTCAATCACATCGTGAATGGCAAGGGCGAGATGGCGGCGCAGGCCGACGGCATGGCGTTGCTCAGTCGTGATTGGTGGCCGGGCGACATCCTCGTCCAGCCCTATCGCGTGGCGCTGCCGGCAGGGGAATACACGTGGCGGGCGGGATTATACAGCCGGATCGATGGCGGACGCGCCCAACGGCTCGACGACGGCGATGCAGTCGAGGTGCAGTTTACGGTCGGGGAGAACTAATGCTTACTGGCTAGGGATATATCCCGCGGGCCTCGACGGCATCCACCACCCGACCGATGGCGAGCGTGTAAGCGGCAGTGCGCATGTCGATCTTCTTTTCCAGGGCTGCATCCCATACGGCGTGGAAATTCTCCAGCATGATCCGGCGCAACCGTTCCACGATCTCGTCCTCGGTCCAGAAAAACGCCTGCAAATCCTGCACCCATTCGAAATAGGATACGGTGACTCCGCCGGCGTTGCAGAGGATGTCGGGGATAAATACGACGCCACGTTCCAACAGAATCGCCTCGCCTTCGGTCGTACATGGCCCGTTGGCGCCTTCGGCAATCAATCTCGCCTTAACTTCCGGCGCTACGATCTCGTCGATCACGCCTTCCAACGCCGCCGGGACGAGAACGTCACAATCGGCAGTGAGCACCTCGTAATTGGAAATGCGCTCGCCATCCGGATAGTCCACAACCGTGCCGCTCTTCGCCTGATGCCGCATCAGATCACGGACATTCAATCCACGGGGATTACGAATGCCGCCATTGACATCGCTGACAGCGACCACGCGGCAGCCCTGTTCCCACAGCCGCAACGCAGCCACCGACCCTACATTGCCAAAACCCTGTACAGCAACGCGCGTGTCGCCCGGCTCCATGCCCAGATGTCGCATCGCTTCAATCGTCGTGAACATCACCCCGGTTCCGGTCGCTTCGATCCGGCCTTGCGAGCCGCCCACGCTGATTGGCTTCCCGGTGACGACAGCCGGTGCGCTATAGCCGCGATGCATCGAATAAGTATCCATGATCCAGGCCATAATCTGCGGATTGGTGCCCACGTCGGGCGCAGGCACATCGCCTTCCGGGCTGATCAGAATGCTGATTTCGGTGGCATAGCGCCGGGTCAGCCGCCGCAATTCATTGCGCGACAACTCCTTGGGATCGACCTGCACACCGCCTTTGGCTCCGCCATAAGGGATATTCATCAGCGCACACTTCCAGGTCATCCACATCGCCAGCGCCCGCACTTCGTCAATCGTGACATCCGGATGATAGCGTATCCCGCCCTTCGTCGGCCCCTTCACCGTGCTGTGGTGAATCCGGTAACCCGTGAACATCCGCATGCGGCCATCGTCCATAAGTACCGGGAAATTAACGGTCAATTCGCGCTTGGGGGTGCGTAAGTACTCGACCAGATCATCGGGCAAGTGCATAAAACGCACCGCTTTGTCGAACTGGGCGTTGGCCACGTCCGAAGCGCTATATCGCCGCTTCATTGCTGTCATTGTCGTGTTCCTCCTCGTTGAAGAACGTAAGCTGTTCGTCTGGAAAAAGCCAAAGAGAATCGGCGCACAAGACGCCGATATCTGGAAAGATTCTAACCCGTAGACCTCAGTCTGGGCAAGAAAGGTCTGGGAAGTTTATCCGCTAAATCTGCGACTGACTGTCTTGGAAGTTCAAGCGCTTACAGGAGCCGGCAGCACCCTTTTCAGGAATTCCCCGGTGTATGATCGAGGATGCTGGGCGACAGTTTCGGGCGTACCCTCCACCAGGATGCGTCCGCCGTTGTTCCCGCCTTCCGGGCCCAAATCGATCAGCCAATCCGCCGACTTGATCACATCCAGGTTGTGCTCGATCACCAGCACCGTATTGCCCCGGTCGACGAGATCGTGCAGCACCTCCAGCAGCTTCGCCACATCCGCAAAGTGCAGGCCGGTCGTCGGCTCGTCGAGGATGTACAACGTCTGGCCGGTGGCACGGCGGGATAATTCCTTCGAGAGCTTGATGCGCTGGGCTTCGCCTCCCGACAGCGTGGTCGCCGGCTGGCCCAGGCGGATGTAGCCTAAGCCCACCCGGTTGAGCGTGTCCAACCGGCCCCGGATGCTGTTGATATTGGCGAAGAACTCCAGGCCCTCTTCCACGGTCATGTCCAGCACGTCAGCGATATTCTTGCCTTTGTACTTGATTTCCAGCGCCTCTCGATTGTAACGCTTGCCGTGGCAGACTTCGCAAGGCACGTAAACATCGGGCAGGAATTGCATTTCGATGCGGATGATGCCGTCGCCGTGACAGGCCTCGCAGCGCCCGCCCTTGACATTGAACGAAAATCGGCCGGGCTTGTACCCGCGCAACTTGGATTCCGGCAGGCTGGCGAATAAACCCCGGATGGGCGTGAACAGGTCGGTGTAGGTCGCCGGATTCGAGCGCGGCGTGCGGCCAATCGGCGTTTGGTCGATGTCAATGACTTTGTCCAGGTGCTCAAGTCCTTCCAGGGCGTCGTGCTGGCCTGGTTTGGCGCGAGCGCTGTAAAGCTTTTTAGCGATGGCGGGATAGAGCGTATCCACCACCAGGCTCGATTTGCCCGAACCGCTCACCCCAGTGACGACGATGAACTTACCGAGCGGAAATCGCACATCCAGGTTTTTCAGATTGTTTTCGCAGGCGCCTTTCAGGAACAATTCCTCGCCACTGCCTGCGCGTCGCTCTGTTGGCACAGGGATGCTCATCCTGCCCGACAGATATGCTCCGGTCAGGCTATGTTCATCGCTGGCGACCACGTCGGGGGAGCCGGCGGCAACGATCTCGCCGCCATGCTCGCCGGCGCCAGGGCCAAGGTCGAGCAGCCAGTCGGCAGCCCGCATCGTCTCCTCGTCGTGCTCGACAACCAGAACGGTGTTGCCCAGGTTGCGCAGATCGCACAGGGTTCCGATCAGGCGGGCGTTGTCGCGCTGGTGCAGGCCGATGCTCGGCTCATCGAGGATATAGAGCACGCCCATCAACTGCGAGCCGATTTGCGTGGCCAGACGGATGCGCTGCGCCTCGCCGCCGCTAAGCGTACTGGCCTGGCGGTTGATCGTAAGATAGTCCAGGCCGACATCGTACATGAATCGCAGCCGCGCCTGGATTTCCTTCAGCACCTGCCGGGCGATCGTCCAATCCCGCTGGCTCAACGGCGACAATGGCGGCGCCTCATCCGGGAGCGGCGCATTGTAATGCTCGTCCATCGAACTCCCGCGCAGGCCCACCACCCAGGCCAGGGCTTCGGCCACCGAAGCGCGGGTGATGTCGTCAATATTTTTGTCATCGACCGTCACCGCCAGGGCTTCTGCGCGCAGGCGTTTGCCGCCGCAATCCGGGCAGGGGCGATTGGTCATATAGCGTTCCAGGTATTCGCTGCGGATGTATTCTGATGTGGTCTCGCGATAGCGCCGCTGCAAGTTGGGGATCACGCCCTCGTACGAAGTCTGGTACGAACGCTCTCGCCCATGCTGATTGACATAGCGCACCCGGATGTCGTCGCCCCGCTTGCCCCCGTAGAGGATCGTATCCTGCTGCTTGCGGCTCAGTTCTTGCCAGGGGGTATTGACCGGGATGCCAAAGTGGCGGGCAGCCGCTTCGAGCAATGCCTGATAGTAGGTACTGGTGTCGCGCGCCCAGGGGTGAATGGCGCCGTCACTGATACTGAGAGTGGGGTCCGCCACAATCAGGTCGGGGTCGAATTCCATCTGGGTGCCCAGGCCGGTGCAGGTGGGGCAGGCGCCGTGCGGTGAGTTGAAGGAAAATGTGCGGGGTTCGATCTCCGGCAGGCTAATGCCGCACGCCGCGCAGGACAAATGCTCCGAGAAGAGACGATCGGTGGGATGTTCCGTATCGCTGACATCCGAAATCGTCATGACGCCGCTGCCCAGGTGCAGGGCTGTCTCCACCGAATCGGCCAATCGATTCATGTCGAGGCCGTCGCCATTCTCGCCGCCATGATGCACGACCACACGATCAACCACGGCGTCGATGCTGTGCGTCTTGTAGCGATCCAGTTCGATCTCTTCGTTCACATCGAAGACTTCGTTATTCACCCGCACGCGTACAAATCCCGCCTTGCGCACGTCCTCGAACACCGCTTTGTGCTCGCCCTTGCGGTCTTTGATCAGCGGGGCCAGGATGAGCAGCCTGCTCTGTTCAGGGTATTGGGCGATGGCATCGACGATCTGCTCGGTGGTCTGGCGGGTGATGGGCTGACCGCAGTTCGGGCAGTGCGGTTGACCGACGCGCGCAAAGAGCAGGCGCAGATAATCATACACCTCGGTGACAGTGCCCACGGTGGAGCGAGGATTGCGGCTGGAGCCTTTCTGGTCGATGGAGATCGCCGGTGATAGGCCTTCGATCTGGTCGACATCGGGCTTTTCCATCAGGCCGAGAAACTGGCGCGCGTAGGCCGAAAGTGATTCGACATACCGCCGTTGCCCCTCGGCGTAAATCGTATCGAAGGCCAGCGAGCTTTTGCCTGAACCGGAGAGCCCGGTCAGCACGACGAGCTTGTCTCTGGGTATCTCAACGTCAATGTTTTTAAGGTTATGTTCGCGTGCGCCACGAACGATGAGTTTATCTTGAGCCATAAATTAGATCGGGAGAAATGAGAGAGAGACGGCTGTCACTTTTGAAAGTGACGGTCACCTGGAATACTATTCCGTCAACATCGCCCGGTTCTCTGTGCCGGGAATATCCGATAGCGTGAGAACGCCCTGGCGCAACCACTTTTGCAGCAAGCCCTGTACAGCCTTGGCCTGGGTTTCGCCATAGAGAGCGTAGGTGTGGGCCAGACTGCCGCCATCGAGAATGCGACGGGCCAGGCGCAAAGTTTCATCAGAGCGAGTGCATTCGGCGGAATCCCAGGCGAGATCCCAGGAAGGCGGGGAGACATAATGATAGATGAACAAGCCCTGACAGGTGAGAACGGCGTCAGGGGTATCGATGCCGCTCTCGATGCGGATGCGTCGATGCCGGGCGCTGGAATTGGATTCATGCGAGAGCGGGGTCACATGCAAATAGCCGGGTCGGGAAAGTTGAAGGTAGCGAGTCAGCAATTCCTGGTCGCTGTGCAAGCGGGGGCCAATTATCAGGCTTGTCACGGCGGCGATGGAAATGAACAGGACGATGAGGCCAAACAGAAAGAGTACGGCTGCCAGACTTTTGCGCCACCACTGCGTCTGAAGAGCGGGGGTGCGCTCAGCCATGCCGTCCATCTTGCGCAAAGAAAACGAGTTTGCCATGTGGGGCCAGGACGCGCTGCAATTCGTCATTCAGCGCTTCGGTTTCGGGGATGGCGACGTAATCGAAATGGCCATCGGGATAGGGCAGCGGATGAAACGGGTATTGAAAACGAATGTGATTGGCGTTGAGCATAGCCCGGCGCAATTCGCCCGCTTCCAACTCAAACAAATCTTCGCTCAGGACAACGGCCTGTCGGCTGCGCAAGGCCACGCGCACGGGCGTGATGGCGTCGGGCGGGCGCACGAATAGAATGCGGTCGCTGCGCCTCAGCCCGTTGGCCAGATACGAGAGTTGCGAGTGCGGGCGGGCTTCCGCCCAGTCCCGGAACAGATCATCTCGCAGCCGCCACTGCCCATTGTCGGTTCGATCCGATTCGGGCACTCGCGGGTAATCATCGGGATTGAGGTCACGCAGGTGGTCAGTGCGATTGACATAGCGCATCAACCAGCGCTTCCACTCCGGCCACACGAAATAGCTCACCCCCGTATTCTCATTCCAGACCGAGAGATGACTGCTGCCGGCAAGGGCGGCGATGAGCACATTCATGGTCCCGCCATGACTGACGATGCAGATGCGCTGCCCGCTGTAGATTTCCAGCACCTCGCTCAGGGCCGCGAGAACCCGGTCACGGAAAGCCACGAAATTCGGGGCCTGTGCGAACTCCGGGGTCCAACAATCACGGCCGAGCCAGGGCATCGTGGGGTGATGCACGGGGATTTCGTGGAAGAACTCCTGGCTAAACTCCTCCAGCCCGGTGATAACGACCGGCGTCAGTCCCTGAGGATTGGCGACGGCCAGAGCAGTGCTGTGCGCCCGGCGCAACGGCGATGTGACAACGACATCGACCGGTGCATGTTCCGCCATCCACTCACCCAGGCGCAATGCCTGCGCCCAACCGAGCGCTGTCAGGTTCGGATCATAGCATACGAGATTGCTGTAGATGTTTCGCATCGATTCGCCGTGGCGAACCAGAAACAATTCTGTGCCAACTCTATAACCATGTCCCCGATCGGCCAGTGGGACTTCGGGAAAGTTGATTTGGGGCGCTGGCGGCGCAGTGTCGGTCATGTCGTTTACTTCAAATGGGCGGGCCGGAGCGGACTGAAAATTCGCATTGAGTTCATGTTGGTATCATTTCGCAACTGCTCATGATAGCATAATTGGCCCAAACTGAACAAGTGTTCTGGCTCCATTCTGCTGCCGTTGTGACCCCGCTTCCGTCGATCAGGTTGGCTTGCCAGGCGCTCTTGCCGAATGTCACAGGCAAAACGTACAATGACCAACCGTCGCACCTTTCAGCGCAGACTGACCCTCTTCATCCATGACCACCCGGCTCAAACCGCCCGCAATCATCCCCTGGCTGATCGTCGCCATCGCTCTGGGCGTCCTCAGTCAGGCTTTGTTTTCCGGCAATCAGACGTATCTGTACATGGGGTTGGCGATGATTGCGGTAGGCGTAGGCGCATTGCTCTTGATGACGACCTGGCCTGCCAGCGCAATCCTGTTGATTATCATCGCCGCCCTGCTCACGCGATATCGCTGGGATGCCGGCCCGGTCTCCATCCGCGCCGAACAAACGGTGGCAGTATTGCTCGCGGCCATTGGCGGTCTGCGATTGGTTGTCGGCATGGGCCGGATCCGGTTTCCCAAACCGCTGTGGTTTCTGACAGGCTGGTGGCTGGTCGGGGTGATCGCCTCGCTGGTCGGGCCAGCGCCACAGGCCGGGATTCAGAACTCGCTGCGGCTGGCAATCGTCATCCTCACCCTGGTTCTCATCGTCAATCTGGTCGATGGCCGGGAGCGATGGCTTTGGGCGGTGAGAATCTTCCTGATTGCGGGCGTATTGGAAGCGCTCTTCGGCATTACCGCCCGCGTGGTCTATGAGTTCGGCTGGAACATCGGCGTGCAGGTGGGCTGGAATTTCCCGGAGCCGATTCCGTACGGCACGTTCGAGGAAGGGAATCTATTCGGCAGCCACGTGGCTTCATGGGCAATCGTCCTGCTGGCCGTGATCATGCGGGTTCCGGGCGCAAGGCGTAGGCCAGTGTTTTGGGCGGGGTTGGCTATCCTGCTTGCAGCACTGATTCTCAGCCTCTCGCGCGGCGCCTGGCTTACCTTCGCGCTTGGGGCCAGCCTGTTATGGATTTTGCAAACGCCCAGCAGCGGCAAACGGCTGTTCCGGCTGCTCCTGCTCGCCCTCGCCCTGCCTGCCCTAGCCACGCTGATCGTCGGCACAGCATTCCTACTGCCCGAACATTCAGCATTCGCCATCCGTATCAAGACCTTCCTCGACCTGGGCAACGACTATACTTTCTCCGCCCGGCTGTCCGACTGGTCCCTGGCAGTTCAAGATTGGCTGCACAAACCTATAATCGGTTCCGGCCCCGGCTCCTTTGCCGTCTTGCATGGAAACATCCGCTACCATCCTGCCTGGATCGGTAATCTCTCGCTACGCCTGCTTCAGGAAACCGGCGTCCTCGGCGCAATCCTCTTCCTGTCCTATCTGATTTCGCTGTTCGCCTCATCATTGCGGGCGCTGCGCCGGCCCTTGGCCGAACTCAATCGTGGCCTGATGGTGGGGCTGCTCGTTTCCTACGCGGCGCTGATCGGTTTCGCTTATCAATCGACTGACGGATCCTGGCTGACGGCCAGTTGGATTCACGCCGGACTGATCATCGCTGGCGTGCGCGCACTGAGCGTAGTCGCCAATCAGCCCCCAAACACAAATGCTCTCCCCGAACTTTCACCTGCCCCGACCAGCCTATGAGCCAAACCAGCCCCAACCCGGCCACCGAGCAAACAGTTTATTTTGATGAGGAATTCGATGTCCGTGGCTTCGTTGCCATCGTCTTGCGGCGATGGTGGGTGATCGCCCTCTTCACCTTAATTCCGGCGGTGACCGCCTTCGTTCTGACTCGCTTCATGCAAGACACATTCACTGCCATCGCTGACATTTCATTGCTCAATGTGCGCTCGGTGGTCGCCTTCGATCCGGAGTTCACAACAATTCCCGAGGAAGCGCCCGCCTTCAGCAGCGACACAGGCTCACGCGACCAGGCGCTGCTTGCCCTGGCCAAAAGCAAGTCACTCGTCCTCGAAGTCTATCACGATCTGGTGGATGAAATATCGCCGCAAGAAACGCCATTCGCCACCATGAGCGGAGCTATGCAAGTGCAAAACCTGGGGGATTTGCTGCGATTCGAAGTCACCTGGGAAGATCCTGAGCTTGCCGCCGTGATCGCCAACGCCTGGGCGCAGCGCTATATACAGGCGGCCAACCAGTCGTTTGTCACCTACAGCAGTCGGGATCCGCAGGAAGCGCGTGCCGTGGCATCCAATGCCTTCGCCGAATATCAGGGCGATCAGGAGGCGCTGGAATCGTTCATCGCCACTGATTCCGCCGGTGAGTTGGAGCGACAGGTGGCCGAAATCGACGCCCAGATCGCCAATCTGCAGGAACAACAGGACCAGATGCTGAGCATCCAGGCGAACACCGGTCTCATCGCTGCGAACGAGCTGGCCGCCTCGACGCGTGACGCTTTTCTCAGCCAGATTGATTATGCCCTTGGCCGCCAGTCGGAAGACCGTCAGAACGAACTCAATGACTGGTACGAACGACGGGCATCGTTGCAACGACTGCAACTTCGCTTAACCGACCTGCGCTCGCAGATCGAGCTGGGCGCAGAGGGAACGGCCACAGTCAGCGGCGATGCCCTGGCCATGATGTTCATCCGGGCGGGCATGACCGATGCCGACTCAACCCCCAACCTGTTGCTGCAAATCGACCCCGCCGCCTTCGCCGCCAATGACCCGGTCACCGTGGCCGACGTGGACGAAATGCTGGTCAGGGTCGCGCAGGGACAGGCAGAGGCGACCGCCGCCATCGGGGGTCTGCTGGCCGAAATGCTCAGCGCTGCCAGCCTGGATGTCCCGCCCGATGCCAGCGCCGATTTGCAGAACACGGTCATGGCGCAAGTGAATGAAATCCTGCAGGGCGAGATTCTCCCTGCGGACGAACAGGCTGCCAATGCCACGACGACCGCATTGTCCTCGCTCACCGCCCAACGCCAGCAACTTTTGGCCCAACAAGAGAAACAGCGGGCGCGTATGCGTGAACTCGTCCGCCAGCGTGATTCAAGTTGGAACCTGTACGAAACGCTCGACAACAAAGCCAGGGAAGTCGAGGCGCAGTTCGCCGCCGGATCGCCGCAAGCCCGTATCGCCATCGTCGCCACGCCGCCTTTGTATCGCAATTCCCGGAACACCATTCCCACTGTGCTTGCCGCCGCAGCCATGGGCTTTGTCCTGGGCGTGTTGTTCGTCACCACCCAGGCCTATTGGTCGGCGAAATAAAAGCCCCATGTCCAATTCGAACGCCCAACCCGCCGAGATTCAGCCGGAATCGCAAGCGATTGAACCAATCGACATTGCCACCGCCGCCCGGTTGATCGGCCTGGAATTCACCGCCGCCGAGATCGACCTCATGCTCGACGAAGTGGACGAACGCCGCAAGAGCTACGAGGCGCTGCGCAACATGCCCATTGCCAACAGCATCGCTCCGGCCCTGCAATTTCAGGTTAGCGCCCCACCCTCACATCTTTCCCTAGCTTCCGAGCAGCCCCCTGCCCCTATCCAAATCCCGAACGATGAGACGACGCTGGCGCTGATGCCAATGTCGGAACTGTCGTACTTGATTCACACCCGGCAGATATCCTCCTTCGCCCTGACGGAACTCTATCTCGACCGGCTACAGAGATTCGACCCGCTGCTGGAATGCACCATCACATTGACGGCGGAACTGGCGCTGGACCAGGCAAAACGAGCGGACGCAGAACTGGCGGCGGGGCGAGTCAGAGGGCCGCTGCACGGCATCCCTTGGGGAGCGAAGGATTTGTTAGCGGTTCGGGGCTATCCTACGACCTGGGGGGCCGCGCCCTTCAAAGACCAGCGCATCGATGCAGACGCCACCGTCGTGCAGAAACTTGAGCAGGCCGGAGCCGTGCTCGCCGCCAAGCTCAGCCTGGGCGCTTTGGCCTGGGGGGATGTCTGGTTCGGCGGCAAAACGCGCTCGCCCTGGAACACCGACGAGGGATCGAGCGGATCATCGGCCGGACCGGGCGCAGCCACAGCCGCCGGTCTGGTCGGTTTCAGCATCGGCAGCGAGACCTGGGGTTCAATCGTATCGCCGTCCACCGCTTGCGGCGTCACCGGGCTGAGGCCCACGTTCGGGCGAGTCAGCCGGCATGGGGCGATGGCGCTGAGTTGGAGTATGGACAAATTGGGGCCGATGTGCCGCTCGGTCGAGGATTGCGCGCTTGTCTTCGCCGCCATCCACGGCAGCGACGGCCTGGACCCCGCCGCCCGTGACTACCCTTTCCTTTGGCCGGTCGAACTCGATATGGCAGGATTGCGCATCGGCTATGTCGCCAACGCTTTCGATCAGGATTACAACGGACGAGAAAATGATTTGCAGACTTTGGAAACGCTGCGCAGCCTCGGCCTCAACCTGATCCCCATCAGCCTGCCAGACTACCCCATCCCTGCCCTTGGTTTCATCCTGATGGTGGAAGCAGCGGCAGCCTTCGACGAATTAACGCGCAGCGGCCGGGACGATCTCCTGGTGCGCCAGGTCAAGGACGCCTGGCCCAACGTATTTCGCCAGGCCCGCCTCATCCCGGCGGTAGAATACGTGCAGGCCAATCGCGTGCGCTCAATGCTCATGGCGGCGATGGCGGAATTGTTCAAAGACATCGACCTCTACGTCGCCCCATCGTTGGCCGGGGACAACCTGTTGCTGACCAACCTCACCGGGCATCCTTCGCTCACCTTGCCGAACGGCATGGGCGACAAGAATTTGCCGAACAGTTTCACGTTCACCGGCGGGCTGTTCGACGAATCCCGGCTGCTGGCCGTCGCCCAGCTTTATCAACAAGCCACCGATTTTCATCGACGCCTGCCCGCCGGGTTGTCGTCTGCCGCTTGATCATGAACACCAATCCCACCGTATCGCTCGACAATCTAAGCAAGGCCTTTGGCGACGTCCGGGCCGTCACAGACGTTTCGTTCGAGGTCTACCCCGGCGAGATTTTCGGTTTGCTGGGTCCGAACGGCGCCGGCAAGACCACGACCATCCGCATGATGCTGGACATCTTCCGGCCAGATAGCGGCAAGGTTTCGGTATTCAATGGCCCGCTGACCGAGGCAAAAAAGAATCGCATCGGCTACATGCCGGAGGAACGTGGCCTTTACAAAGACCAGCAATTGGAGCGCACGCTGGTTTATCTGGCCCGGTTGAAGGGCCTGGATGAAGGAACAGCCCGCCAGCGGCTGGAGCTATGGCTAAAACGGCTCGACCTCTGGGAGCACCGCCAGAAAAAGGTGCAGGATCTGAGCAAGGGTATGCAACAGAAAGCGCAGGTCATCGCCACCCTGGTACACGAACCCGATCTGATCGTGGTGGACGAACCCTTTTCAGGGCTGGATCCGGTGAACACAAGGCTGGTCAAGCAGATCATCGAAGAACAGAGCCAGGCTGGCCGCACGATTATTATGTCCACCCACCAGATGTACCAGGTCGAGGCGTTGTGCAATCGCATCGTCCTGATCGACGAAGGTCGTTCGGTGCTATACGGCGAGGTGGACGAGATCAAGCGCAGTTTTTCCATCAATGCCATCAATCTGGTCGGCGAGGGCGACTTCGACGATGTGCCCGGTGTGCTGGAATCCCGGCAGGTCAACGGCGCATGGCACCTGGCGCTGGACATGGACGTCGAGCCGCAAAACGTTCTCAGCGAACTGATCAGGCGTCCGGGCGTGCGTATCGACCGATTCGAGCTGGCGGCCCCATCGCTTGACGACATTTTTGTCACGGTGGTGCAGGGCCGTGCTCAACCACACTCTGAAGACCATGCGTGATCTGTTTCTGATCGCCCGTTACGAATATGTGAAGCTGGCTGTTCGGCGGTCGTTTCTGCTGGCCACGCTCGGCATCCCTGCGATGATTGGGGCCATCCTCGCCCTCAGCATCGTGGTTTCGGTGCGCGGCGAGGTTCAGGCTTTGCCTCTGGGCGTGGTCGACCAATCGGGCCAGATGCCCCTCGCCGCCAGCGACCAATTGCGAATTTTCGCTGAAATCCCCACGGCGAACGCTGCGTTGCAGACAGGTGAAATCCAGGGGTACGCTGTCCTCGCCGCCGACTATGCTCAGAGTGGCATCGCCGAGTATTTCTACAAAGAAAAATCACCGTCGGATGAAGCGATAGACTCACTGAATGCCACTCTGCGCTGGGCGCTGCTGGCCGACCAGCCGCAGTCGATACGCACGCGAGTCCTGAGCGATATCGACGTCAGTATTCAGTCGCAAGACGGGGAACGTCAGGCGGATGAGTCGAATTTTATCAATTTCATCCTGCCTTTTTTCATCGGCATGTTCTTTGTATTCGTGGTGTTGGGGTCTTCGGGCTTCCTGTTGCAGGCCATCTCCTCGGAAAAAGAAAATCTTACCGTGGAAGTTATGTTTACATCCACCTCACCCTCCAGATTGGTGGGCGGCAAGGTGTTGGGATTGCTGGCAGTCGCCCTGACGCAAATCGGGTTATGGCTGCTGGTTCTGGTGTTGGGCGTCACATTCGCCAGTCGTTATGTCGACTTCCTTCAGGGCTTACAGGTCTCCATGCCCTTTTTGTTGCTCGTCCTGGTCTTTTTCCTGCCCACCTATGCACTCATCGCCGGGATCACGACAGCAATCGGCAGCATTGTCGGCGAATTGCAACACGGGCAACAGATAGCCGGGTTGATCAATTTGCTGTTTGTGATGCCCTTCTTCTTCACCGTCCTGGTCTTCACCAATCCCAACAGCCCTGTGCTCACGGCGCTGACGATATTCCCCACTACAGCCTTCATCACGGTGGCAATGCGCTGGGGCGTTACCGACATCCCGGCTTGGCAGTTGGCGGCCGGATTCACCTCGGTCACGCTAACGGCAGTGGTCGCTGTATTTGTAGCGGCGAGCGTGTTCCGCACCGGCATGTTACGCTACGGCCAATCATTGAAATTGGTACAGGCGCTGCGGATAGCGCGCAATCGAGGCTAGGTAAACGATGTCAAGCATATTTCTCGTCATCCGCTATGAAATTCGCACCGCCCTCAGCAAGCGCTCCTTCTGGCTGACGACAATCGCCCTGCCTTTGTTCATCATCCTGGTCAGCGTCCTGCCGCAGATCGTGGCTGGAGACGCCTTCGACCCGGACCCGGTACAGACTGCGTCGAACGCACAGGTGACCACGGGATTCGTGGACCTCTCCGGCATCATCCATGACCTGCCCGCCGATATCTCCCCGGAAAGTCTGCGGGCGTTTGCCGATGAAAACGCGGCGAATCAGGCGATGGATAGCGGCGCAATCGCCCAATATTTCCTGATCGACGCCGATTATCTCAGCAACGGTAAGGTTGACCTCATTACCAGCCAGTTCAATGTGTTCGGTGGATTCAATCAGGCCGAAGTGCTCGAATATGTGCTCAACGCCAATCTGCTCGGCGATGCCGCGATGGCCCGACTGGTGCGAGACCCCACGCCTCGATTGCAGTTGACGACCATCGCCCCCGAAGACCCGCGTGAAGCTGACGGCGTACTGCGTTTTGCCCTGCCGTTTGCGGCCATGTTCATCCTGTTCTTCATCATCAGCTTCACCAGCGGATACATGCTGCAAAGCGTGGCGCGGGAAAAGGAAAACCGCACAGCCGAAGTCCTGCTCCTCAGCCTGCGACCGCGCAATTTGATGGTCGGCAAGCTGGCGGGATTGGGCATAGTTGCGCTCCTGCAAATGGCGTTTTGGATGGGGGGCGCACTGCTCGTTGCCAACCGGGGATCCGCCGTTATGCCTATACCCATCGATTATCGTCCCCCCGCCGATTTTCTGATCCTCACCGTGGTCTATTTGTTCCTGGGCTATCTGGCGTTCGCTTCCGCCATGGGCGCATTGGGCGCTCTTGCCCCCAGCGCTCGCGAAGGCGCCCAATACACATTTATCATCATCCTGCCACTGCTTCTGCCCTTCTGGCTAAATAGCGCATTCGTCGCCAACCCGAACAGCGGCATCGCCCTGGCCCTCAGCCTGATCCCAATCACCGCACCCACGGCGATGGTCGCCCGGCTGGCCGTCACCGCCGTACCCGCCTGGCAGATCATCGTCAGCCTGGCCGGACTGGTGGCGACTACCTACTTTTTCGTATCACTCTCCGCTCGCTTCTTCCGCGCCGACACGTTGTTATCGAGCAGCAGCCTGAGCTGGCGTAGAATCGTCCGAGAGATTCGTGGAGTTTCTGCATGAGAACGATTTATGTCGACAAAGACATCCCACGCATGCTGGCCGTCAAAGCGGTCAAACCGGTCTGGGGCAATGTCGTTTACTCGCGCTTATCTTCCTCGCGCTTTGTCGATTTGCCAGACCCGGAGTTGCCCGGCCCGCGCTGGATCAGGTTGAAAAACCGGATGTGCGGCATCTGCGCCACCGATCTCAGCCTGCTCACGGTGGATGCCGATCCAAAAATCGCCCCGGCTGCATTGCCCGGCCATCAGCGATTCTATCTCGGTCATGAGGTGGTCAGCACCGTCGAAGAAGTCGGGCCTGATGTAACAACGTTAAAAGTGGGTGACCGGGTGATCATGTGGACCCGATTTCAAGGTGCGAATTGCCTCAGCCAGGAGATCGAACCGCCTTGCCGCCAATGTGAGGCGGGCAATTATCCCTTGTGCGAAAACGCATCCAAGGGAATCGGCCCACGCGGTGTTGGCGGAGGCTGGGGTGACGGCTATACCGCCCACGAGTTCGAGGTCTATCCCGTCCCCGATACGCTAAGCGACGAACAGGCGATGATGGTCGAGCCGCTTGGCGTTGGCGTGCACACGGCGCTGCGAAAACTGCCACAGGCGGATGAGCGCGCTCTGATCGTGGGCAGCGGCATCGCTGGCCTATGTACTCTCCAGGCATTACGCGCGCTGTCCCCGGCCTGCCACATCTCGATTATGGCCCGCTATCCCCACCAGCAGGAGATGGCGAGGAAGTTTGGCGCAGATGAAATCATCGGCAGCGAAGATTCGTACGAAGCTGTTGCTCGTATCACAGGCGCAATCGTGTACAACGGCATGATGGGCAACCGTATGTGTTTGGGCGGATTCGACGTCGTCTTCGACTGTGTTGGTTCCGCTCAGACGATTCAGCATAGTCTGCGATGGGCGCGCAGCGGCGGCACAGTCGTGCAATCCGGGATCACGCTGGCGCCAATGCATGTCGATCTGACGCCGATTTGGAATCAGGAAATCGACCTTATTGGGTTGAACTCGCACGGCTGCGAAACCTGGAATGGCAAGCAATACGAGACTTTCGCCCTGACCATCGAACTACTCCAACAGGGGAAACTGACGATTGACGGATTGGTCACGCATCGGTTTACATTGGAGCGCTGGCAGGAAGCGATTGCAACCGCACAGGATAAGCGCAGCAAATCGATTCGGGTCGCCTTCGACTATCGTTAGATCATGATCCTCATCACCGGCGCGGCGGGGAAGACAGGGCGTGCGGTCACGGCGGCGCTGGCGCAGCGGGATGCCAGGGTGCGCGCATTTGTGCGGCACAGCCAGCAGGTCGGGTCCGCGCTGGAGGCGGGGGCGGTCGAGACCGTTGTAGGGGGTATTGAGGACGAATCCGACCTGCGCGCGGCGTTGGCTGGCGTGGAGAGCGTGTACCACATCTGCCCAAACATGCACCCGCACGAACGCGAGGTGGGCGGAAAGGTGGTCGAGGCGGCGAAAGCAGCGGGGGTCAGGCATTTCGTCTATCATTCGGTGCTGCATCCCCAAACGAAATCGATGCCCCACCACTGGCAAAAACTGCGGGTGGAGGAGCTGCTATTCGAGTCAGGCATCCCATTCACGATTCTGCAGCCCACCGCCTACATGCAGAACATCCTGGTGCATCGCCAATCCATCCTTCACGACGGCATCTATCCTGTGCCCTACGCTGTCGGCGCTCGCATCAGCCTGGTCGATTTGAGCGATGTGGCCGAAGCGGCGGCCATTGTCCTCACCCAACCCGGACACGACGGAGCCATCTACGAACTCGCCGGAATCGCTCCGCTCTCGCAGGCGCAGGTTACCGAAACCATCCAGGTCAGCACCGGTCACATCGTAACGGCAACCGAGATCAGCCGGGATGCGTGGCGCATGGATGCGGAACGAAGTGGCCTCAGCGACTATGCAATCAATACGCTGCTGGCGATGTTCGCATACTACGAGCATTTTGGGTTGGCGGGCAATCCGAATGTGTTGACCTGGCTGTTGGGCCGTCCGCCCACGGCGCTGGCTGAATTTGTTGCACGCGAGCTCTGAGTGAAACAAAGAGATTTTTCGAATAGGTGACACTCGTATGCGTAAGTTCGTCATTTTCATCATTCCGCTTCTATTCCTTCTTACCATTTGTGGAATAGACTTTCCAGTCTTCGCCTTTGGCAGCGGACACACGCCGCCCCCGCCCGGCTACGATGGCCCCGCCTATCTGCCGGATAACCCTGATTTCGCCTCGCTAAAACCGATGAGCTGCGGCGAGGATGGTGAGCAGGCCAGCGGAGCGATCTATCGCATTTGCATGCCGGCGCAATGGAATGGCGATTTGCTGATCTATGCTCACGGATATGTATCGCCCGAAGAACCCATCGGCATCCCAGAGGACCAACTCGTTTTGCCGGACGGCACTTCACTGCCCGACATCGCCAACTTTTTGGGCTATGCTTTCGCCACCACCAGCTACAGCACGAACGGACTGGCCGTGCAACAGGGTCTGGCCGATCTGACCGATCTCGTCGTTGTGTTCACGGCGGAGTACCAGAAGCCGGGGCGAGTGATTCTGGTCGGGGTATCCGAGGGCGGCCTGATGGCGACGCTGGCGGCAGAGCGTCACGCCGACGTTTTCGATGGGGCGCTGGCGTTGTGCGGGCCATACGGCGGATTCCGTCGCCAGGTCGATTACTTCGGCGATGCTCGTGCCCTGTTCGATTATTACTTCCCCGATCTGCTTCCGCCCAGCGCCACCGAGATCCCGCAATCACTTATCGATGATTGGGAAACGACATATACCGACCAAATCCTCCCTGTCTTGCAAGACCCCGCCAACTCCTCGGCGCTCGACCTGTTCCTGGCGACCAGCGGCGCTGCCATCGATGCCTCCGAGCCCGACTCGAAAATCCAATCGACAGAACGCCTGCTGTGGTATAGCGTGCATGCCACCAATGACGCCAGCGTCAAGCTGGGCGGACAGCCCTTCGATAACATGATGCGGCATTACGCAGGCTCGGAGGATGATGAAACTCTGAACCAGGAGATTGCCCGTTACGCCGCCGACAAATCGGCCGTCGATGAAATCGTTATCGATTACGAAACCACCGGCTTCTTGCGCATGCCCCTGGTGCTCGCGCACACCGCCGGCGATCCTGTCGTGCCCTTCTGGCACATGGCCGCTTACGTGAATAAGGCGCGGGCAGTCGGCCAGCCCTGGCTGCAAACCGTATCATCCCCCAACTATGGTCATTGTGCGTTCAGTTCGATCGAAGTCCTGAACGCATTCAACCGCCTGTTGCTCATGGTGAACAATCCCGAACCGCCAGCAGCCAGTTGGCGGCTTTTCACGCCGTTTGTGGCGGATTCACAGTAAGCCCAGCTCCCGCGCACGCAATGCCGCCTGCGTGCGATCCCGCGCCTCGATCTTGCCCAGGATGCTGGTCACATAATTCTTGACCGTGCCTTCGGCCAGAAAAAGACGTTGGGCGATCTCCCGATTGGTCAGGCCCTCAGCCAGCAACCGCAACACATCGATCTCCCGCTCGGACAGAGGCTCGATCAGGTCGGGATTGGAGCGAGGAACGGTCGGAGCCATGCGGGCGAATTCGGCCATGACCTTGCGTGTGACCGACGGATCGATCAGCGCCCCGCCAGCCGCCACTGTGCGGATCGCCTCGGCCAGTTCGTGGCCCGAAACCGCTTTTAGCAAATAGCCACGCGCGCCTGCACGCAGCCCTTCGAACACGTATTCGTCGTCGTCGAATGTGGTGAGGATGATCACCTGCGCTTCGGGCCAGCGTTCGCACATCTGGCGGGTGGCTTCGACGCCATCCATGACCGGCATACGCACATCCATGAGCACGACGTTGGGTTTCAGGCTCTCGTATTGGGCAAGCGCTTCCTCGCCATTCTCCGCTTCGCCCGCCACCCTCATGTCATCTTCCAATTCGAGCAAGGTGCGCAATCCATCGCGCATCAGGCGTTGATCGTCGACAAGCAAGAGCCGGAGTCGTTCAGACATACGCAGCCTCCGTTTGCAGGGGAATGCGGAAAGTCGCCAGCGAACCACCACCTGGCCGGGACGTCAGCGTGAAGTCGCCGCCAAGCAATGCCGCGCGCTCGCGCAAACCCCGCAGACCGAAACCGGTTCCCGTGTTTTCGGCGGGAACCCCAACCCCATCATCGCCCACGCTCAGTTCGATCACGCCTTCCTCGACACTGAGGCTCATCCAGGCTTTCCGGGCGTTGGCGTGTCGCTGAATATTGGTCAGGGATTCCTGCGCTGCCCGATAGAGGGCTTTGCGGTGGGGGGCAGGGAGTTCGGGAAGCTGGTCGGGTACGGAAAGATGGACGTCGATCGAAGTCGCAGCCTGGAAGTCGCTGACGAGTCGCTGTAACGATTGTCCAAGTTCCAAGTCCTCATCCAAAGGCGCTCTCAGCACGGCCACGGTCTGCCGCAACTCGCTCAAGGCCGCGTTCACCTGCTCATGGACTGTCGCCATCATCTCTTTCGCCTTTTCCGGGTCGCGTGCGCAGATGCGCTCCGCCGCTTCCAGTTGCACAGCCGACACGGTCAACCTGTGCCCGACCGTGTCGTGCATCTCGCGTGCCATGCGGCTGCGTTCTGCCACAATCGTCAGCTCCTGCACCTGATCGGCGTAATCCTGTAGCTGCTGATTGGCGTCGCTCAGTTCGGCCAAAAGCCGGGCCATCTCTTTACGGGCGGTATCGGCATCGCGTGTCATCTTGGCGAATGTGCCGAAGAAGAAATAAGCGCCGCCATACAGCGCCCCCACCAGGATGCCCATCTGAAAATTCTCTTCAACGCTCAATGTGGCGACGGTGACGAGGAAAAAGCCCAGAAGCCAGAGCAGCCATTCTCGCTCTTCGAACAGCATTGCTGCTTTGACCGTCAGCACAAAGAAAAGGGTGGGGAAGTAACCGGAAGTGGGCGAGATTAGAATCAGCAGGACGATGATCGCCGCCTGCAAGACGAGAATGATCCGCTGCATCCGCAATCTCGACGCCCATAAACGCTGGCAGGCGACTTCCATAACAAAGAATGCCAGCAGCAGGGCCAAAACCAACCAACGAATTTCGTACCCTGGCCCCGACGGATTGAAGTGATCGAGCAGCGCCATCAAACTGACCAGAACGATCACCAGATAGCCGCTCGACTGGAATAGAAGCGTCGAAATGCGGCTTTGTCCGGAGGGCGTAAACACGGTATGAGATTCGTTTCGAGCCGTATTCATGGTTTTCATCATACTGATTTTGCAGAAGTGCGGCAATCCGTTTCAACTGCCAGGCATATCATTCGTAGCGAAATCGCCAGGCGCCGACTGCCAGATAGATCACGCCGAAGCCGAGGAGTACGGACGCCTCTGGGATGATGGCTGCCAGCCCCAGGCCGCGCGAGATGATGTCGTGAAAGCCCTGCATCGCCCAATAGGTTGGCGTGATCTGGGCGAGGCGCTGCATCCACTCCGGGGTAATTTCAATCGGCCACCAGGCCCCGCCCAGGGCGGCGATGCTGTACATGAGGATATTGGCGAGGGCGTTGGCCTGGGCATAAGTTCTGGCCACGCCAGCGATAAACATGCCCAGGCTGGTGACCGAGAAGACAAAGGCCATCACCAGCACGACCAGGGCAAGCGGCGCTTCGCCCCAGTTCACGCCGAAGAGGAATTGGCCGGCAAAGATGAGGATGAGCGCCTGCGCCAGACCGGCTGCGAAAATAGCCAGCAGTTTTCCGCCCAGAATGCCCGCCTTGCGGATCGGCATGACCAGCAGCCGTCGCAATGTGCCTTGCTCGCGCTCCAGGATGAGGACGATGGCGCCGTTCAACATGAAGACCAGGGCGAATGTGACAAGCATGCCGGGCGAGCTTTGGGCGAAACCGTCTGGGATATTGTCGGGGTTTTCGAGGCGCGTGACCGGCTGGGAGTGTACGGTCAAAGGCGGGCTGTCTCCCCATTGAGTTTGGACGGCGGCAAGCGCATCGGCAAAGTATGCGGTCTCATCCGTCCCAGCCTGCTGTAAAACCCCGATCTTTCGGGCGATCTCGACGGCGGTGCGGGCGGCATCGGCCTGTGCAGCCAACTCCGAAGTCGCCGCCCGAATCTGTTGCTCGACCGCCTGGCTCGCCTGCAATTGTGTGGCGCTGACGGTCAAACCGAGCTTCGCATCCCCCGTATCGACCAGCGTTTGGCTGAATCCGGGCGGGATGACCAGAGCGGCGACCAATTCATCCGCTTCGGTCTGGGCGAGGGCGGCGGATTGGTCGAGAGATAACACATCCAGGTCGGGGCTGGCCTGCAAATGCTCGACCAGCGCTGCCGCCAGCAACCCATCGTCCTGGTTCGTTACGCCCAGCCGCCAGACGGTCGCACTGGCTTCGCCTCCGCCGCCGATCACGCTGCCCAAAACGAAGGTGAAGAGCAGGGGCATGGCCAGGGCGAAGATGACTACCGTGCGACTGCTGTAGGTCGTGCGCAGGTATTGGCGGGCGATGGCGAGGATGGGAAAGGACATGGGGTTGGCTGGTAGGATGGTTGGTTTGGTTGGGGAGGTTGTTTTAGCGCACGAAACGGCGGGGAAGACGCCAGGCGGCCAGGGCGAATAGCACGGCGCTCATCGCCAGCAGCACGGCCACGTCAAGCCAGATATCGCGGAAGCCGCCGCCACGCAAAGACAGGTCGGTGAATCCATCCAGCGCCCAGCGATTGATCGTCAGTCTGCTCAGGGGTTGCAGCCAGTCGGGATAGGCCTGGGCGACGAAGAAGTTCCCGCCGAGGATGGCGAAAATCAGGGCGATGGCCGAGCCGATGATGGCGGCCTGGGTAGCATCGCGCGCAAAGGCGGTGATGAACGCGCCCAGGCTGGAGGCGGCAGCGACCACGGCCACGATCATCAAGATAACGTTGAAGGGCGAGCTGCCCCATTTCACGCCGAAGAACAGGGCCGACGCGCCGATCAGGATGCCGAGTTGCAGTACGCCGGTGACGAAAACGCCGCCGTTCTTTCCCGCCAAAATCTGGCTGAATGCGGTGGGCGAGCTGATCATGCGCTGCAAAGTCCCGTCCTCTTCCTCGCGCAGGATGGAACGGGATGCGTCGAAGAGGGTGAACATAAGGAAGAGGATAGCCATGCTGGGAGCGAAATAGGCCAGCGGATTCCAATCGTCAGCGTTTGGATCGCCGATGACTGCGGTCTCCAATTCAATCTGGCTGGCGTTTTGCCCTGCCTGAGCGCTCAGGGTTTCGCTCAGCACGGACGGCAGCCTCGCCATTTCGCTTGCCGGGACATCGCCTTGTTGCAATAATTGCATCACGCCCACACGCCCGCCCACGATGCCGGCATTGTAGCCATTGACCACTTCGGTGAGGATTGAGCGAATCACGATGGGGCTGATCGTGGCGGCAGGGTCAGTGAAAAGCTCGATGGCGGTTGCGGCGTTTTGTTGGCTGCGTACGGTGTCGCTGAAATCGGCGGGGATGAACACGACCGCCCGGCTTTCGCCTTGTTCGACCTGCCTCTTGGCCTCGACCAGATCATCCATCACGAGCGGTTCCAACAGATCGCTGAGTTCGTCGGACGCAAAGACATCGACGATGCCCTCGCCCAAATCGCCCGCATCCTGATTGACGATGATCAGGGGAATATCGGTGATCAGGGTCGGATCATCGCCGCCAAAACCGCCGAAGGCCGCGCCGATGATCACGGCCAACACCAATGGCGCTGCCAGCATTAGCAAAATGCCGTTGCGATCTCGGAAGCGAATCAGGGTATCTTTGTAGGCGACGGACCAGATTTTGTGCATAAATTATTCCTATACCGGCAATCGATTCTGTGCTAAACTGTTGATGAAGAGTGGCCACATGCTGAACAATCTGACTGCCGAGAAGTTAGCCATTTACCGTGCCACCGCTCAGGCAAGACAGCGGCAAAAGGAAGCGGAGAGTCAGGCGCGTCGCAAACGAGGTTGGGAGGTGGCGCACAAAGCTGCACAGATGCTTCGAGACGATTTCGGCGCAACCAAAGTTATCGTTTTTGGCTCGCTGGCGGAAGGGCGTTGGTTCACCGAAAATTCGGACATCGACCTTGCTGCCTGGGGCATCGCGGCTGACGACTACTTTACGGCGGTTGCTAAGATGCAGGGCATTGACTACGACTTTGAAATCGATCTCGTTGCGATGGAGTGGTGCAAATCAGGGCTTGCAAAAGCGATTGTTGAAGAGGGAATTGCAATATGAATGGTGAATATTTGACTGTGTCAGCACATATCCGCCGGGGACTGGCTGAACTAAAGATAATTGTGGAGCGTACGGAGAGTATCTGGCAGCAATCGCTTCGCTCTTCCGATGATTATTATGTGGATGCGGCGGCGCTCAATTTGCATAGCTATTACGCAGGCGCAGAGCGGATTTTTGAGATGATTGCGACGCGGATTGACCGGTCATTGCCGGATAGCGCACATTGGCATAAAGAGCTTTTGGAGCAAATGACGCTCGAAATTCCGGGCGTGCGACCGGCAATCCTGGATTTACAGTTGTGGAAGAGGCTTGATGATTATCGTGGCTTTCGTCACGTGGTTCGCAATATCTACACTTACAATCTGGATGGGGATAGGATCGCTTTCCTGGTGAAGAACCTGCCGGAGACTGCGGCGCAAATGGAGCAGGCGCTTTCGGCATTTGCAGACTTGCTAGAACAACTCGGCGCGGCTTGAGATAGGTTTCAGTCTCGCAGCGCTCGGCCGGTAAGGTGCAGGAATACGGCCTCCAGGTTCGGCTCCTGGATTTCGAGCTGGCGGATGTGCGCGCCGGATTCATTGACGGCGACGACGATTTCCGCCAGAGCGGTATCGGCCTCGGCGACTTGCAACATTAGCCTGCCATCTTCAGCCGCAGCCTTGCTCACACCATCGCACTCGCCCAATCGTTTGATCAAATCCTCAACTGCCGCGCCATTGAGATCGACCTCCAACCGGATGATATCGCATTCCCCCACCATCCGGTTTAGCTCGGCCAGCGTGCCGATGGCGATCAGTTCGCCGTGGTCGATGATGCCGATGCGGTCGCTGAGTTCTTCCGCCTCTTCCATGTAGTGCGTGGTATAAAGCACGGTCATGCCCTGTTCGTTCAGTTGTTTGATGGTGTCGAGGATGCGGCGACGGCTCTGCGGATCGATGCCGACGGTCGGTTCGTCCAGATAGAGAATCTGCGGCTCGTGCAGCAGGCCCACCGCGATGTTGAGCCGTCGTTTCATGCCGCCGGAATAAGTCTCGACCTTGTCTTTGGCCCGGTCGCTCAACCCGGCGATCTCAAGTACGGCGGCTACCCGCTCCCGTAATCTAGCCCCGCCGAGACCATACATCTGGCCCCAAAAGTGCAGGTTTTCGCTGGCGGAGATGGAAGGATACAGGGCGATCTCCTGTGGGACAACGCCGATAGCCTGTTTCACCTGCAACAGTTGGGCGATGATCGAATGTCCGGCCACAGTCGCCCGACCGCCGGTGGGAGCCAGCAAGCAACTGAGCATGGAGATGGTGGTCGTCTTGCCGGCGCCATTCGGCCCCAACAGGCTGAAAATCTCGCCCTGGGCGATCTCGAACGAAACCTCCTTGACGGCCAGCTCGCCGTCGGGCGGATTGTATTGCTTGCTCAGATTCTCAACAGTGACGATAGCAGGCATGAATGACCTCTGGCAGGGCGTTGGATTCGTATGCTGTCGATGATAGCAGGGTTGGCATCAATGAAGAAGAACGCTTCTTGCGAAACGTTCTTCCTGGCCGATTGAACGTGTGGGTCAGCCTTTGCGGGCTGCGAACCGGTAAACCAGATAGATGCCAGCCCCGATCAGGGCCAGCGGCCAGAGGTATCCCAACCAGATCAAAACCTGTAGTCCAGATTCGCCCGCCAAAAGCAGTACGCCCACAGCGCCCAGGATGCCGCCAGGGATCAGCGGCCACCAGTGCCAGCGACCAGCAGTCCGTTTCGAGAGTAAGGCGATCAAGAACCAACCGGCTGCAAACGAGAGCAGGATCACGGAGTCAGCGTTTTCGGCAGGGAGGTTGAGAGCAGTCATTTCGGTCAGTGCGGCGCCGAAGCCGATACCGGCCAGGATGCCGCCGGGGATGATCAAACCGAATGTGCGGGTGATCAAACCCCAGGCCAGAAAAACGATGCCCAGTCCCAATGGGATGAGCAGGCCGATATCTTCAAATCGGCCAAACTGGGCGACGATGAGCAAAGCGCCGATAACGATCAGGACGACCCCGGCGATAATGCCATTGCGAGAGTCGTGAACGGCGCCGGGTTTTGGTGACATTTGAGTGGACATTGTGACCTCCGAGAAGTGAAAACGCTACGTTGGCGGCGGGATTTCAATTGATTATGGCTACAGCATATCCGCCGGAAAGTCACATGGTATAGTGCTGGAAGTCATATTCGGGGTCATTTTGCGAAACTTTTTGCGCTGTTGTGCGTCTTAGATATTGAAAGCAAGCTCACTTTCGATGCTTGCCGGTTTGTTATGTGAAGTGGCGGCTCGAGGAGGTTCGTCACGATGAAAAAATTCATATTCGTTTCCATGTTTACCCTGATATTAATCATGGTGAGCTTTGTTGCGTCCAGTTTTCAGCGGCAGGCGACGCCGGTCGCAGCGCTCGACGCAAGTACGCTTTCGTCACCAGTGGGGTGGCGGAGCGGCGGGCCGTATGCCGACGGCGGTCAACCGGCGCACGTCAATGCTGTCGCCGCCTCGCCCTTCTATAACCAGGACGGGATGTTGTTCGCCGCCGCCCTGGCGCGCCCGCCCTATGGCAGCATTTTCCGCAGCCTCGATCGTGGGCAGACCTGGACGGAAGTATTTTACCCGACTCTATCGCAACCCTACTCCGGCGGGGCATTCAACCAGATCGTCGCCGTGGCATCGGGTTCGACCACGATGACGCTCTTTGCCAGCTTCAACGGCAATCTGTCGCCCTCGGCCCAGGCGACCGGCGCGCCTCTGGCTCCTTTCGGCAGGCTCTATCGCTCGACCGACCAGGGCCTCACCTGGGAGATCGTCATGAGCCGGATGCAGGTGGGACCGATTGCCGCATCCCCCACCTTCGCCATCGACCACACCCTCTTCGCTATGGCCGAGAGCACTCTCGAACGCTCAAGCGATGGCGGCGACACCTGGCAACCGTTGCCAGGCCCTGGCGACCTCGGCGTTTTCCATCTGGCGGTTTCAGCCGACTATGCCCATGATCACACGCTGTTTGCGGGAGGCTTCGGCAGCACCTATCGCAGCACCGATGGCGGCATGACCTGGCAGGCGCTCGGCGGCCACAATCCCACATTCGATAGCGCTGTTTCGCCCAACTATGCCGCCGACAAGACCCTTTGGACAGCATTCCGCACGCTCGAAGGCATCGGCGACGGCACGCCCGAAAGCGGCATCCTGCGCTATACCAACCAGGGAAACACCTGGACGCCCGCCTGGAACGGCCTGCCCGGCGCCTACGAACCCTATCCCCGCCAGCTTGCCGTCTCGCCCAACTTCAATTCCGACGGAACGCTCTTCACCGCTCTCAGCGGTCAGTTCCTGGGTTGGCCGGAACACGGCCTGTTTCGCAGCCTGAACGGCGGAGATAGCTGGGTCGATCTCGGCGCAGCACCGGGCAATCCCGATATCAACGATCTGGCCAGCGCCTGGAGCGAGGAAGTTGGGCTGGAAGCGCATCTGGCTACCACGCAGGGGGTATGGAGCTATGCCGTGGGGTCGTGCGATCCGCTGATCGTGAACGGCGGTTTCGAGACCGATGCAGCCTGGGTTTTCCCGGCCACCGCCTACAAGGCCGGATACAGCGTCGCTCGCGCCCATCAAGGAAATCGCAGCCTTCGCACCGGCATCGATGGCGCACCCGATGTCTATAGCTATTCCTCCGCCCGCCAGAATATCACCATTCCTGCCGGGGCCCAGACCGCTATCCTGGGATTCTGGTACTTTCCCATTTCACAGGAAGGCAACGCCGCGCTTGATCCGCCCGACGACGCAATCTTGCAAGCCTTCGCCAACGACATCGACCCGGCAGCGCCACTGGCGAATGACGCCCAATACGCGCTTATCATCGACGAGAATGGCAAAATCTTGCGCACGTTGCTATGGACTCGCTCGAACGCCCAGAGTTGGCAATACGTGAATTTCGACCTGTCCGCCTATGCCGGGCGCACGATCAGCCTGCACTTTGGCACGTTCAACAACGGCAATGGCAAAACCACAGCCATGTATGTCGATGATGTCTCGCTGCTTGCCTGCCGCCCCACTTCAGGCCCGCCCCAACGCACTTACCTGCCGATGATGCTCAAGGCGTTCGTCCCCCTGCGGCCTACCCCCACCGCCACACAAACCCCAACTATCACACTAACCCCCACCGTCACAAAGACTCCGACTGTCACACAGACCCCGACCCCAACACGAACGCCGACCGCCACACCCTCGGCCACTGCCATCCCGCCCCAGGCCTGTTATGACAGCCTGCAGAACGGCGGTTTCGAGACCAACCTCGCCTGGGTGATCAAACCGAACCCGGCCCCGGCAGCCTATGTGACATCGCCAGTTCATAGCGGCCAACGAGCCATGCGTACGGGAATCGCTGCTGGCGGGGCCAATGTGGTCAGCTACTCGCCGGTGGAACAGACCGTCACCCTGCCCGCCGGACTCGCCTCGGCCAGCCTGCGCTTCTGGCGCTATCGCGATTATGGCGACGCCGCTGCCACCGGCGCTGCCGCCTTAACGAATCTCCCCGCCCGCGAAGAAGACCTGGCCGCTTTCGCCGCCGCCAGCGATTTCTTCTACGTGGTCGCCATCCGCAGCGATGGCACACTGTACTGGCTGCTGACCGAACGTGTGCGCGACCTGGTCTGGCGGGAGATCACGCTCAACATGACCCCGCTGATCGGCCAGACGGTGCGGCTGCAATTCGGCACTTACAACGGCGGCGATGGAGGCATCAGTCGCACCTTCATCGATGACGCCAGCCTCATCCTCTGCCCGCCGACGGGGGCGCTGGTGTTGCCCAAAGGCTGGGCAAGCCGGGTGGTTGGGCGACCCGACCTGGGCACGGTATACGCTGAAGCCAATGGCGCGCTCTATCGCTCGGATGACGCGGGCGGACACTGGCAAGAAGTCGGTTCGATCCCGCCCTATCACGCCATCGTCGGGGCCACGCCCAACCTGTTGTTGGCAAGCGATGGTTATCCCTGCTACATGGGCGGGCCGGACGTGCCGCTGTGGCGCAGCACCGATGGCGGGGCCACCTGGCACAACTATCTTTCGGGCCAAAACCTCAAACCGCTGCTGGCTCATCCCGCCCAACCCTGGTTCTATGCCGCCGGCTGCAATGGGCCATACCGCAGCGTGGATGCCGCCCTCACCTGGCAGCATCAGCCTGACCCGATTTTCGGTTTACTCGATCTAAAGCTGCTTGACAGCGTCGATCCGGCCTGGGCGACGCTGTGGGGGGCCGGGGTCAGCGAGGGCGGCGGGGGTGCGGTGCTGGTCAGCCGCAACGGCGGTGCGGACTGGACGCAATCGACGCCGTTCCTGCCCGAATTAGGATGGATTGGCGGATTGCGCGCCAGCCGGTTCTTCCCAGACCGGGTGTACGCCGCCGCCTTGTATGGTTTTTTCTTCACGCCCGACGATGGCGCCACCTGGCTCAACAACCCCCAGGGCCTGGCCGATGTGGTCGATATTAATCATCTCAATGATCGCACATACGGTCTGTTCGACATCGCTGAAGACCCGAACGACGGCGGCCAACGGCTTTGGCTGGGCAGCGTACGCGGCCTGTACACCCGTGATCCCGCCACGCTGGCATGGATCAAGCTACCGGGAACGCCCTATGGCGACCGGCCCGTCACCGAATTGCTCGTGCTCGACGCCGCCCCTAAACGGCTGTATGTCACCAGCGACCGAGGTGTGTTCCTGCATGATCTGAACAGCGCCCCGCCTATCCCCACCGCCACGTTCACGCCCCAGCCGCCATCCACGGCGACACCCACGCCCACTGTCACACCCACGCCTTCGATCACAAACACCGCTACTCCGACCCACACGGCCACGCCCTCGCCCACAATCACGCCCACCCCGACTCACACGCCGACACTGGCAATCGCCAATCTTCCCACCGCCCAACCTCAGGCCTGGCCCACGCCCTGGCTGGTCGCTACGATCACTTTGCCTGCCGGCAGCCATCCGCACGGACTGGCCCTGAATTCCGACAGCAGCCAGCTTTATGCCGCGCTGCACGGCGATGATCACATGGGCAAGTCGGTGGCGTTCATCAACCCCGACACGTTGGCGGTGCGGACGAGCGTGCAACTCAGCAACCAGCCCACCGGGCCAAATCAACTGGTCTGGTACGTTGGCGTACGCCGGGCGCTGCTTGCCGTCACCAATCGCCAGACGAACAACGTCAGTCTGGTCGATCCCTGGACCGACACGCTGATGGGCAACTTCCCCGCCGAACAGATGCCGAATGGCATCGTCATGCACTACGGCTTTGGCTATGTCGCCAACTTCGGCTCGAACAGCGTCACCGTTTTCTTCCCCGACCCGCCCGCGCCCATCCGCACGCTATATGATGTGGGCCAACAACCCTCGCATTTCGCCACCGACCCGCTGACGGGCGACGTGTATCTCTCGGCCCACGGTTCCAATCAGATCACGCGCCTGCGCGATGGTTTTACCGCCCAACATTTCAACGGCATCCCCTCGCCGTATGGCATCAGTTTCGACCCGGTCGCCCGGCGATTGTATGTCGCCAATCGGGGTATGGCTCACACCGTCTCGGTGCTTGATGTGAATAGCGGCAACGTCGTGCATACGATTCCGGTGGGGAAAGAGCCCTACGTGCTGGCGGTGAATCCGGGCACAGGGCATCTGTTCGTAGCCTGCGGCGATGAGGTCAAGGTCTATGAAACCTTAGACGGCTCACTGATCACGTCCATCCCCGTCCCGCCCGGCGCCGAGGAAGGAATCCTGCTCGATCCGCTCAACGGGCGCGTCTATGTCGCCAGCGGCGACGGCGACGCTATCTCAGTGATTCAAGACACAGCGCCGCCGCAGGTTCTCTTTATCAGTGTGCGCGACGGCAATCCCGAAATCTATCGGATGCGACCGGATGGAACCGGCGTCACCCGGCTCACGAACACGCCCGGCGTCAGCGAGCAAGACCCGGTCGGGTCGGCGGATGGCAGCCGCATCGCTTTCAGCCGGGCGGACAATCAGGGAAATGTGCATCTGTGGGTGATGAGTCGCGATGGATTCAATGCGCGCCAACTCACCAGTGGTGCGGTGCAGGATTTGCATCCAAGCTGGTCGGGCGCAGTCAGCTTCAGCGATCAACATCTGGCCTTCTCGCGCTGGGATGGCGCGCAGTGGGATATCTTCACCATGAATGTACAGACCGGCAATCTTTCTCAGCAGACCGATGATGTCGCCGCCGATCTGAACCCCGATTGGGCTAAGAACCCGGCCATCAACAAGCTTGTTTTTCAATCGAATCGCTTCAACGCCAATGGCGAAATATTCGATTTGCCCTTGTATAGCGGCAGCCCCAACCGCTTGTCGGTGAACCCCAACGGTGATGGTCAGCCTAACTGGTCGCCCACGGGGGATCGCATCGCCTTCTGGGGCACGCGCCCGGCCGGTCAGGCACTCTATGTGATGAAGGCCGACGGCAGCAATATCCAACTGCTGGCGCCGCAGGCTGTGCGTCCGGGCGATCCGGTCTGGGCCTATAGCGGTGAGGCCATTGTCTTCAGCGGCTTCCGGCCAGACGACGGCCACAGCGAGATCATGCGGGTGCAGTCGGACGGGTCGGGGCTGGTCTTGCTCACAAAGAATACAGCCACCTTCGATTATGATCCGGGGTGGCTGCCGGGGTGGTAGCCCAGATTATTTCAGCTCGTTACCAGTCAAACCTTTCACGTAAAGTATTCTCTCAGTAACTCCCCGACACTACCTGGCCCCGCACAATAATCAAATACCCAGCGTCCCATCTGCCCCCAGTTGCTCACGGCCTCGCACCAGCGCTGGGCGGCGGTGTATTTCGCCCGATCCTGTTCCTGTTCCTGGCCTTTGACTTCGAGGATGAGCATGACGCCATTGACCAATCGCACCAGAAAATCAGGGAAGAAATTGTGCGGCGCGCCGGCAAAAGTATAGGCAATAGCGAAGTCAAGGTGGTCATTGCGGGCGTAGGATTGCACCAGCGGCGACGTCTCCAATTTTAAGGCTGCCGACGCCTCCCAGGTTGCCGTATCAAGCACAACATGGCTGATATGGCTTCTGATTGTGGGACGGCAAGTTCGGGTGGTGCGGAAGAGCACTTCGGCGGTGGAGCCGCGCGGGCGAAAACGCTCGATGCGGGGCAACAGCGTGCTTTTGCCATCGTCATCGGCGGGCCGAATGGCGTCGGCCAGTCGCTCGCTGATGAACTGCACGTATTTTTCCAGACCCAACTCACGGCGGTCCATACCGTTGTAGACCACACGGCGGTCAAGATATGCTCGGACAATAGCAAGTACCTGTGGGAACAGAATTTGCCGGGCGCTGAAACGGAAGCTCTCGTGCGCCAGCAACGCTTCGGTCACACGACCGGCGATCACATATTCGATGCGCTGGGGACGATTTTGCTCGTAGAACGCCTCGCGGGTGGTGACGATGCTTTCGCCGGGGGCAACGATGGAACCGCCGGTCTGGTAGCCCACGCGGGCGACTGAGATCACTTCGGTGGGTTCCTGCGTCGGTTCAATTTTCAGCACAGGCACACTGTCGATGTCAGCGGTAATCTGACTGCTCACTTGCCAGACGAAGCCTTCGACACGCGGGAATTCGATTTTGAGGCGCTCGCGTTCCGGCAGAGATTTGACCAGGGTAGAGTCTTTGAGTTGGGGCGGGGCGCTGGTGGGCTTCTTCTTCGTGGGGATAACCTCGAAGGGGATGCCGTAGATATCGACGTATTCCTCGTTCTGGGGCACGTCGTTTTCGTCCAGATCGAAATCGTAGGAGATGCGGCGCAGACCCCGGCCTACCACCTGTTCACACAGCAGTTGCGATTCGAATGCGCGCAGTCCGAACACCTGCGTGACGTTCTGCGCGTCCCAGCCTTCGGTGAGCATGCCCACGCTGATCACGCAGCGCACCTGCTCACCCGGCTCGCCCACTTTGCCCACGGTCGCTACCTTGCGCCGCAACGCTTCCGCCACCTCCGCCTTGCTGCCGCTGCCCGTTTCCGCCTCGGCGTTCGCCAGCAATTTCGAGTCGATGCGGATAGTGCGTTCCAACCCCGGCTCGTTCTTGAGATGCTCAGGGAAGACAGCCCCCTCGATGGCGATTTTCTCGTACAGGTATTCGGCGATGCTGGTGTTGTCGCAGACGGCGATCAGCGTCGGAGGCACGAGATAGCCGTCCTTCTGCCACTGCTTGAAAGTGTCCTGCCATTCGCCGGCCAGAGCCTGCAACGCGCCTTCGGCCTCGCGCACCACCGCTTCCGGTTTGGGCTTGCGGCGGGCGGTGGCCCGGTCTTTGGCGGGCAGGGCCTCATTGATCGCCTGCCACAACCGAAAATACTTGGGGATGGGCTGGCCGGTGTCGTCAGCCACGGGCACGCGCGGGATTTTGACGATGCCGCACTCGATAGCGTCCACCAGGCCGAAGTCAGAGACGATCCAGGGAAAGGGCGAGCCTTCGGGATAGCCGCTACCCTGGATGTAAAAGGGCGTGGCCGAGAGATCGATGACCGAGTTGATGCGGCGGGCGGCATGGATGCGGTCGAGGCCGCTGACCCACACCGTCGCCTCTTCCTTGGTCGCCTTGATTTCGTCCCATTCGGCGGCGCTCATCCCATCCGGTCGGTTTTCGTCGCTGTATGGAGCAGGGCGATAGGCGTGATGGGCTTCGTCGTTGATCACCAGCAAATTTTTCTTGCTGCCCAGGTCGCGCAGCACGCGATTGGCGAAGGCGGCGTTGCCCTCGCGCCCGCGCTGCACAATCTGGCGTTTGCCGCTGTCATCGTTGATGGCGAGCTTGTGCCAGTTGACGATCTGCACGCGGCCTTGGCCCAAATAAGGTGCGTAAGTCGAGGGCACGAGATCGAAGCGATCCCAGTAGTTGCCACGGGCGCCGGGGATCAGCGCCCGTTCCGGCTCGACCAGCAGCGGGGCCGCCGTGCGCAGCACTTCGTCCTCACTCTCCTCCTCTTCCTCATCCCCATCTTCCGGCTCGACCTCTACCAAGACCGGCCCAGCCCCGCCGCCTAAACGCTCGCGCACAGTGAGGTTGGGCGTGACGATGAGCACGGCGTCGCAGAAACGGCGGTCCTGCGGGTTCATCACTTTATTAATGATACTCCAGGCCATGATCATGGCCATGACCACGGTTTTGCCGCTGCCGGTCGCCATTTTGATGGCATAGCGCGTGAGCGCCCCGCTTTCGCCATCCAGCGGCATGTCCACGGGCAAATCGATGCCCAGCTTGCGGTCGCCCCGGATTTCCGTCAGCCAGATGATAGTCTCGGCGGCTTCGATCTGGCAGAAAAACAGGCGGCGCTCGCGGTCGGGTTGCTGCCAGTGCGCCAGCAGTTGCTTGCTGACCGGCGTGGCCCCGGCATAACCCGACTCCCGCCATTCGCGCACGCGCTGACGGATGAGATTGACGACGCCCAATTCCTCGAATTGCTCGTCAGAGAGAAAGGACAACTGACGCTCATCCGCCCGTGTGCGCGCCCGGAAGTAATACCCCGCCCGCCGCCGCCCATTTTCGACGCGGGGCATGCCGTCGTTGTCATAGAGCCAGTAGCTTGTCGGCTCCCGGTAGGGTGAGTTGAGGATGGGGTTGTCGACGGTGAGGGTCATAGTCCTGATTCGATATCAACCGCCAAGTGGGAGAAATTCGACGCGACCAACCATTTCTTCGTACTCAGCAACTGCTGCGATCAGGGCGAGATCACTGATGATAGCGCCGATGCCGAGCCGCAATTGATGGGTGTAGACAATGCCGGCAAAAGCTATGTCCTGTCGCTTATGCGCTTCCGCCAGAAAATCATCATCTTGTGTGAAAATGACGCGCCGCAATTCAGTTGCTCTATCCAGCAGGGCTGCATCTGGCTGGCCTGCCATGCCATCTTCCTGCGCGGTCAATACATCGATGCCGCGTAAACGTAATCCGTTCATGATTGCTCTCGGCACATGCTCGTCCATGTAAAGGCCGACACTCACAGCGAACGGCCTTCTTTTCGCAATCGGTTAACCAATGGAGATGGGCCGGATTCACGGAAGGTTCGTTCGGTCTCTTTGAATCTGCGTTCAATGTCGGCATCCAGCTCTGCCTGATGATCCCAATAGTAGGCGAGGGCGGAGTGAATCTGACCAAGGGTAAGATGCGGGTACTGGAAATGAAGCTCTTCGGCGCTCCAACCATACGCCAATTGCGCCATGATCAACTCAACGACTTTCATAGTCGTTCCGGCAATGTAGGGCACGCCTTGGCTATCGAGTTGGATGTGATGATAAGTGGTGTCGTTTAGTTGTATGACCATGGTAGTTTCTCCACCCCTATTCTACTTTTCGTCATGCGGTCGGGCAATTGCATCTCTGGGTAGATCGGCTCCTGGTAGGATGAGTTGAGGTCGGGTTGTCAATTGTCTGGCTTCGCGATGTGTCTCTGTATTTCCTGCCAGGTATCAAGCAGACCCAGTGATTGCGCCCAAAGGTCAATATAGTCGTATTCCAGTTGCGGGCCGAGATTTAACACGATGCCGGCGATGTCTCGCACATGTTTGGGTTGCTGGCTGATTTGATAATAGTGAAGCTTGTTGAGGATCAGGTCTTCGGGCGCGTGGACGTAGACTTCGCCCAGCGGCGGCCCCAGGTCAACCAGTTGGCGACGGGCCAGACTGGATGCGCGGAAGGCATCGCCGGGTTTGAGCAGGAAGAATTCGGCTTTGTAGCCGCTGTTCATGTCGATGGCGTTGAGCGGCAAGTCGGCGCGGTGCTCGATCATCAAGTCAACCATGTTTTCGACCGGAACCAGCATGCCGCGCTGCGCCAATTCGGCGGACAAGGCGGCCATTGATTCAAAAGGCAATTCGATGACAAGATCGAGATCACGTGTTGTGCGCGGGTCGCCCCAGGCTGCCAGGGCTACGGCCCCGCCGATGAGGTACGTAATGTCGGCGGCTGCGAGCGCATCGAGCACGCGCTGGACGAATGCGTGGAATGAGCCAGTTTCAGGGGGCTGCATAGCGACTCCTGACGAGGCGCAGGGCATCCATTTTGCTCAATTCAGGCCGGCGTTGCTGCAAACGATAGGCGGCGATGCCTTCCACAAAGTCGATCATCGATAGCATTTGCTGAAAGCGTTGCGCGGGCGTGAGTTCGCGCGTGATCGCCATTTGCGCCAGATCGATCTCGGCCACAGCGCCGGCGATTTGCTGCCGGATGCGCTCGCGAGCAACGGCGTCCATCATCCCACCTCCATCACCCGCATCACCTCGTTCCCGCGCTGGTCGATGACTTTGACGGCGAGGCGGCGGTGCTCGCCCGGCGCGAAGGGCAACGATACCCGCCCGGTGAGCATATCGAACAGATCTTCGTTGAGCGTGCCGCGCAAGGCCCGCTCCAGCTTTTGCCAGGCCGATTTGTTGGGGAAGAAAGCCTGGCAGATGCGAAAGGCCCGGCGGTCGTAGTCGGTGTCGAGGAACCAGGCCGCCACCTGGCTGGCCCGGGCCGAGTGCACTTCGCCGGTGAGGGGATCGTACACGTCCACCCCGCGCAATTCCACCTCGAAATCGCCGTCGTCGCGGCGGCGCAGTTCCACGTCCGGCTCGCCGAACACGGTGAAAAGCTGGGCGCTGGCCGTGGTCTTGAGCAGGGAATCGCCCTCGGCGTCGGTGAGGAGCACGTCGGGGCGGATATGCGAGAAGAAGACTTTGAGGCGGGGATGGCCGGTGGCGATGGCGCTCATGGCGGCGGCGTCGAAGGCGAAACCGGCGAATACGAGCAGATCATAGCCGCCACGCGAGGCTTCCCACAGGGCGTCTTCGACCTGGCGGGCGCTGACCTGGCCGTGCTGCGGGCCGAAGCTGATGGCCACGCGCTCGCCCTCACCCCCCTCTCCCTCGGAGGGAGAGGGGGCAATGCCCTCGGCGTGGAGGGCGCCGCCGCTGAGGGGGGTGAGGCTGGCGAATTGCAGGCGGCGGTTGTCGGGGAAGGTGACGCCGTCCTGGCGCATGAGGTCGATGAGCAGGGGGATGTGGCTGCCCTCGGCGGGGCCAGAGGTCGGAGGTCGGAAGTCAGAGGTCGGTGGGGCGTCGTCCACGGGTTCCGGCGCGCCGGCGATGGGCGATGCGGCCTGCATGAATTCTTCCACGGCCGGGGGGATGGCCTCGACGGTGAAGGGGCCGGAGACACGCACGATGTTGCGGTCGATCTGCGGCTGGTCGAACAGGGTTTCCTGCGGCGCGTCTTCGGCGATGATGCGGTCGATTTCCTGCTGTTTGCGGCGGCGGAGGTGGAGTTGGCGCTCGTGCATTTTCTTCTTTTCCTCGCTCCAGCCTTTTTTCGGATCGAAGGGCCCTTCCCCCGGCTGCCAGGTTTGCCCGGCGGCCTGGTTGAGATGGCCGAGGGCTTCGTCGAGCAGGGGTTGATAGCGGGCGACGACCGGGTCGAGGCGGGTGTTTTGGGCGATGGAGCGCAGGGTGATGTGCGGCACGGTTTTGTAGTTGAAGCCGCCGTCGACGCCGCGGTCGGCATAGGCCAGGGTGTAGAAAGGGAAGGTGGCGGTGAGCAGGCGCTGCCGGGCCAGCGACACGGCCACGCGCGAAGTGTCGCAGGTGATCCAGCGCCGGCCCCATTGCTCGGCCACGTAAGCGGTGGTGCCGGAACCGCAGGTGGGGTCCAGCACCAGGTCGCCGGGGTCGGTGGTCATGAGCAGGCAGCGTTCGATGACTTTTGTGTTCGTTTGAACGACGTAGATTTTTTGGTTGCCAAATCCCGTTAGGGAAGTATCGAGCCAAACAGATTTAATCGGGGTAACGGCAGATTCAGTCGAAAAGATTTTGTACATAAGACTGCTGCCAATGGCGAACAATCTATGTGCTCCGCCAACCCTCTCCAATAAATCTGGATCTACACTCCACTGTCTGTCCTTACCCGGATGGAATGTCCGATCCTCCCATTCTACGTACACAGTTCGAGTTTTGCTGAAGTGTTGTGAGTTGCACGGAACCGCTCTAAATCTACGCCATCCTTTCCGCATTGAAGATGGATTTTCCATCTCATTTTTTGTCATTCTTCGCTGGAACACACCATCCGGTGATTCAGTAAAAACAAAGTCTCTATCGTAATTCTTGTTTTCTTCACTTGGCTGATGAACTTTACGATACTTCAGGACACTCGCATCTTTTCCA
>JAGFJG010000162.1 GCA_024102915.1 Caldilineales bacterium | reverse complement strand
CCTTCAGGAGGAGCAAGAAATTCCCCAACACTAACATCCCTGCCACACTGTTTGACGCCTTCGACAACCCCGCCTTATCCTACGCCTTACCACCCTGGGAAAGGCGAGCTGGCCCGATTCGATTCGGTCGCTCGCTTTTTCAGTGGCAGAGCGCAACCACCTTCCTCGCAACCACCTCATATCCCCTCAACCAACCATCTCACACCTTTTAGAACATTTGACCTGGGGAATTCTATTCCGGCGTTTTTGAGGAATTTTATCCCGGCGTTGACACCCCGTCTGGATCGTTGTCATCGGGGATACGCCATGGTTGAATCGAATCCCAATCGCCCCAGGCGATCTGGTTTGGGTCAAAGAGAACCGGATTGGAGTCATTGGCTCCATATTGCATGTGTGTTTCAAGTACGGTGGCATACAGTCCCATTTCTTCTGGCCATGTCTTGTGGCTGGTAGGCGGACACTTGTACTCATTTAGCGGCCCGCCCTTAACAGTGGGTTCCTTATGATAGAACATATAGGTGCGCGGGAAGGGCGCATCATTAAGAAACGCGCTCATCTCGGCAGAAGGCGTGGGCGTGGCGGCTTGTGCCAACGGTGCTGCGGAACCATGTGCAACGATTGGAGCGGACACGGCTCGTGTTGTGAACCACACCAAGCCGATAAAGGCCAAAATGAGCGCAACAGCTAAAACAACATGGCGGTAGGTGTATCGTGCGGATGCTGGATTATTCATGTTTACCCTCATTCAACTTGTAGGTGTGGCTACCAATGGCAGCCACACGGTGGAGGGCGGTGTAGGTGCGATGGAGGCGTCGCACAGAATACGCAAACCCTGCGCCCGCTCGGCGGCGAACAGGCAACCCTTTGACCGCGAAGCGGCAAGACCGGCAGGATAGCCAACCGCCATTTCCTGTACGCCAACCCCGCGCAGTTGCGCCTTATCGGCGACATCGATGGTATGCACACGCCAGGGGCGGAGATAGTCATCTCCCTCTTCACCGAGATAAGCGCGCTCCCCGGCCACCGCCACGCGACGGGAGGAATTCTCGGTGAGATAAGTTCCCACTGGCATGGGCTGTTCTGCGTCCGAAACATCCCAAACAGTCAGCCCTGTGGGCGCATCCCAATAGCTAATGTAAGCGAAGCCGTCCTGCACGGCAATATCACTCATCGTGCTGCCATCCCCGCATATTGTCTCGTTGTCGCATGGCCACACCTCTTGCGGGTCGAAAGGATTGGTGACATCGATGATATGCAGGCCGCTGAAACTCCCCACCAGATAGACATACACGCGCCCCGTCTCTACATCCTCCGCCACATCCAATGCGGGCAATAGGCCGCGATTGTCAACTCTGCTTACGATTTCAGGTTCGGTAGGTATACTGATGTCTACTACCACTAAGTCTGGATCGTCGGCGACATATGCATAGTCCCCATAGGCAGCAATATCTCGTACGTCAGAGAGGGCGAAATACGGTTCAGAAAAAAGTCTTACCGGATGATGGGGATTGGATACATCGATGATCCGAAAAGTACTACCGCCACCGGAGGCGACGACGAGATTATCCTCAATGGCCAAGGTAATGGTGTAATTATGATCAAGGTCGCCACTAATAGTACCGACGGCAACCGGCTCCGTAGGATGGGCTATATCGAGAATGGCCATGCCGCTGGCAAGGCCTACATAAGCATAGTCTCCTTCTACCTCGACCGTCAGCACTTCATCGTCGAACCGCATATTGGCTGCTGAAAAGGGCGGTGGATCGCCGGCGGTCACCTGCGATGAAGCCAGAATCATCATTAGCAATATCACCAACAAAAATGCGGAACCACGTGAGAATAGTGTTTTCATAGTATTAACCTCGATTTACGTAGAGATGGTCTCAGGGAATGAGGCGGAATAAAAGTAAGCCGCCGTCGCCATCGGCCACGACGATGACATCTTCGCCAGCCGCCGCGTTCTGGATGTCGCCCGGCGTCTCTGCCATACCTGCTTCGACCAGTTCGGAAGGATTACCAATATCGAGGATGCGCAAACCGTTCTCGAAGCCGCGTTTACCAGTTAATACCGGGTCGCCAGGCTCGATCGCATCGACTACATATAAATTCTTGTTGGAGGCGCTGAGACCATGAGCATAGAGAGCGATCTCGGAACGGGCCAGCGGTTGTGCCGGATCGGGCAGATCCGCGCCTTCGACCCGCACACCCTGGCCGGCGTTGGCGATGTACGCATAGCCATTACTCAACGCTATATCGCGGGTGTGCCCTGATATATCGTGAAACTTGGTCTCTTGCAGTTGCCCAGGATTGGCTGCATTGTACACCCGCAAACCGTTATGCCCATCCGCCAGGTAAACGAAAGGCTGTGCCATCTCAACACCGAGCGCCTGTCCAGGCGTATCGAGAAAGGTGATTTCACGCATCTCCCCACTGCCTGCCAGGTCGAGGATGCGCAAGCCGCCCCCTGCCCAATCCTGACCATTCCACACGGGGCTGTCGGCCACAAAAAGCTGGCGTGCCTCTCGCCCTTGCATTTGCACAGCGATGTCACGCGCATCGCCGGGCGTAACAAGGCTTGTAGTGACAAACGGCGTGTCAATTTCCGCCATATCAACCACTTTGACATCTCCTCCGCTCGCCGTGTACAGGGTCAAACCCGTTTCCAAATCCCCCGCCACCGCCACGCCATTCACATAGCCCAAGGTATCGAAACCGCCCATCTGCACCGGTGAAGCCTTATCCTTGATATTTGCCACGCGCATCCCCGATGACCGGTCGGCCACATAGACGATTTCATCGACAATCGCCGCCCCTCGTACATCACCGCTTTCATCGAATACGCCTACAAGCTGCGGCGCAGCGGGGTTCGATATATCGACGATATGCAATCCCGCCTCGTCGCTGCTGACATATGCGTACTCCCCGGCCAGCGTCACGTCCCGCGCTCGCCCCGGCAGTTCCGCGAACCCCACCTCTCTGGGTTCCCTGGCATCGCTCACATCCACCACTCGCAATCCTTCCGTGAAATCGGCGACGTAGGCCATCGTTCCTTCCACAGCCACAGCCATGGCCACGCCCGGCGTGTCATACGCGCCCACCTCCACGGGCTTGGCAGGGTCGGACGCATCCAGCACGCGCAAGCCGCCATCGCCATCCGCCACGTACACAGAGGACTGCGCCGCTGCCACGCCAAACTCCCAGCCCGGCGTTTCGTAGGTTGCGAGTAGCTTCGGCGCTGCCGGGTCAGCTGTATCAACTATCTGTAGGCTGTCGCCCGTCCACTGCGACCCATCCCACACCGGGCTGCTGGCAACATAGACAAGATTTCCTTGCACCGCCACATCCTCCACGTACCCGCCAGTCTCGTGAATGCCCACGATGACTGGTTGAGCCGGATCGGACACATCGACGATATGCAACCCGCCTGCGCCTGCGCCCACGTAGATGTGTTTGTCGACAAGTGCCACGCTGCGCACCACCCCGGCCATGATCTTCGTCTGCCCCACTTTGCGCGGTTGGCCAGGCGCAGATACATCCAACACGAGCAAGCGCGGGCCAACGCCGATGAAAGCATAATCTTCAGTGGCAGCCGCATCGTAGACCGCGCCGCCGAACTGGCCGGCGATCTCCATGGCCGCGGCGCTGGCCGGGTTCTGGCGCATCACAAAGCCTACAAAAGTCATCGCCAACAATACCGTGGCGGCTATCGTAAACCACAGGCGTTTCATTGTCGTCTCCTCACGAACGTGCAACGCTCATTCGTCTTTCAAACCAGAAGAATTGGTGCGGGCATCAAATCGATTCGATTGTCACATCGCAGATAGGCACATCCGTCCTTGCACCCAAAAATGGGCATAAAGAGTGGCGTACATGCCATGCCAGGCGAGAAAATTCACATGTCACGTACAATCGTTTATAGTACGCACGTTAGCACACATTACCCCCCCCCCGTATATGATCTAGATCATATATTACAGAATTTTCAGGAGGTACGCATGGGCAAGTACATCGCCGTCGATATCGGCGCTGAAAGCGGTAGAGTGATTGTTGGTTTGTTAGGAGAAGGAAAGCTGGAATTGCAGGAAGTGCATCGCTTTGCCAACGGCCCGGTGCGGGTGATGGGCCATCTGCATTGGGATGTCCTGCATCTTTTCGACGAAATCAAACGTGGGCTGGCGCGAGCCGCACAGGAGCACGGTGATGATTTCGTCTCGGTCGGCATTGACACCTGGGCCATCGATTACGGCCTGCTGGATGCCAACGGCCAACTGCTGGGCAACCCCTTCGCCTATCGCGACGCCCGCACCGAAGGCATGATGGAACAAGCCTTCCACCACATCCCGCAGCGCCAGATTTTTGAACAATCGGGCGGCATCCAGTTCTTGTCGGTCAACACGCTCTACCAACTGCTGGCGATGGTCAAGGCCGGTTCGCCGCAGCTTACGCTGGCCCAGGATTTCCTGCTCATGCCCGACCTGCTGCACTTCTGGCTGACCGGCGTCAGGGCCTGCGAGTACACCAATGCCACCACAACCCAATGCTACGATTCGTTGGCCGGCGAGTGGTCTGCGCCCATCCTCGACGCCTTGGGCATCCCCAAGCACATCTTCCCGCACGTCATCCACCCCGGAACCGTGCTCGGCCCTCTGCTGCCCGAGGTGGCGGAAGAGGTCGGGGTGGCGAGCTTGAAGGTGGTTGCACCCGCCACCCATGACACCGCCTCGGCCGTGGTGGCCGTGCCCGCGGCCGACGAAAACTTCGCCTGGCTCAGTTCAGGCACGTGGTCGCTGCTGGGCGCGATCCATGACAAAGCCATCATCACCGAGGAAGCGCTGGCCTACAACATCAGCAGCTATGGCGGCGCGGGCGGTATGGTGCTCCCCTGGAAAAACATCATGGGCCTGTGGCTGGTGCAGGAGTGCCGCCGCGCCTGGGCCAAGGGGGGCGACGAATACTCCTATGACGATCTTACGCGCATGGCCGCCTCTGCAAAACCCTTCCTCGCCATCCTCGACCCCGACCATCCCTCCTTCCTCGCCCCGCCCGACATGCCGGAAGCGATCCGCAGCTATTGCAGGGAAAGCGGCCAGCGCGCGCCTGAAACCCATGGCGAAATCATCCGCACCGCCCTGGAAAGCCTGGCCTTGCGCTATCGCTGGGTGATCGAGAAACTGGACATCGTGCTGAAGCGTAAGACGGAAACCCTGCACATCGTGGGCGGCGGCTCGCAGAACCAGTTGCTCAACCAGTTTGCCGCCGACGCCACGCAACTTCCGGTGATCACAGGGCCGGTGGAAGCGACGGCCATCGGCAATGTGGCGGTGCAGGCGGTGGCGTCAGGCGAACTCGAATCACTGGCCGATGCGCGAGAGATGATCCGCCAGACTTTCGCAGTTGAGACATTCAAGCCGGGCGACAATACCGCCTGGGAAGAGGCGTATAGACGCTTTCTCGCACAGTTGCCTGGCCGGACGTAAGCGAAATCGGTTGCGCTGCAAAACTGACGTCAGTTTGAGATCACCATTTTTGACCAACCGTTGACGATAGACCATTGACGATGGACGATGGTGGATGCACTGACAAAACGAGTTCGATCGTCAATCGTCAATCGTCTGTCGTCTATCGTCGAATAATAAACTACTGTTCTTGTTATGATTTCAGCTTAGTTGCACCCCGCCTATTTGCGCAGATTGCGAAAGCCGTTCACATGTTATCCATAATTCGCGCCGCGGCCTGACGCCCCGATACCATGGCGGTTGGCATGCCGGTGCCCGGTCGGGTGCTGGCGCCGGTGAAGTACAGGTTACGATAGCGAGGATGCTGTAAATCTGGGCGGAAATAACCCAACTGAGTCAGAGTGTGACACAACCCATGCGTCGAGCCATTGACCAGATTGTATCGTTTGCGCCACGATAACGGGGTGAAATTGATCTCGAATTTGATGTGTTCTTGTAGGTCGTGAACACCCAATATGCGTAGGCGGCGAAAAACATGTGCCCGGGCGTGGTCGCGCAGCACGGCCCAATCCTGATCGCCGTTTCCGGAGATGTGGCCGACAGGCACGATGGCGATAATCGTGTCCTGGCCATCAGGGGCCATGGTTGGGTCAAGCCGAGCTGGGGCGTGGATATACAGGCTGGGGTTGGTTGGCAGGTCTAGATCACGGATGATGCTGTCGAAGTTAGCTCGGAAATCATTCGCCAGGAAGAGCGTGTGCGGCGGCAGGCTTTCGAAAGGTTTGTCCAATCCCCAGAAGAAGCTAATCACCGAGCAAGAGTATCGCTTGTGGGCCAGTCTCCTGGCGTGCGCATCCTCAGGGATCAGGTTCTGATAGACATAGGGTAAATCGGCATTTGCCAGGATCGCATCGGCGTCCAAATTCGTACCATCCACCAACACCCCGCACGCTCGGCCGTCCGTGATATTGATCTTCTCGACGGGCGTATTGAAAATGAACTCCACCCCGGCTTCTTGGGCCAGATGTGTGAGAACATTGACGATCTCATACATTCCGCCACGGGGATACCAGACGCCGTGAGATAATTCAGTGTAAGGCATCATCGAGAACGTGGCCGGGGCTTCGAATGGGCTCAACCCCATATACACATCCTGAAAGGTAAAAGCGGCTTTGAGGCGTGGATCGTCAAAATATGCCGACATATTGGCATAGTGTTTCGCCAGTGGTTTGACCTGATGCAGCAAGGGAAGATTTCTAAGTTGGAAGAAATCGATCGCCTTACGAAAGTCGGGTTTGACCAGCCTTTCGATTCCCAACTGATAGTGGCGGTGGCCCTCATCCAGATAACGCAGAAGCCCCTGGAATCCTCCTGGCTCGATAGCCTCCAGTTGCTCGTACATGGCCTTCATGTCAGAGGTCAGCGCTAGTTTGCTGCCATCGTCGAAGACCAGGTGATAGGTCGGGTCGACGCGCTGCAAGTCCAACAGCTCGCGCATGGGTGTGCCCAGCGCGGCGAATTCCGATTCATAAAGCAGGGGCATGACCAGCAAGGTAGGACCGGTGTCGAAGTGGTGGCCATCTTTACTCAACCGATCGCAACGCCCGCCGGGTCGCGAATTCTTTTCGATCACGGTCACGCTCAGACCCTGTTTTGCCAGATGAATGGCGGCAGTGATCCCCCCGATGCCAGCGCCAATGACGATGACTCTGTTCGCTTTTTTCATAATCTGGCTGCGCCATGTTTGGGGAGGGAGGTCAGGGTTGACCATGCCATCCACAGACTCGTCCGTACGCTCTTGCGTTCCGGATACGCAGCGCGCAGGCAATAGTTGTCACGCTCGATGACTTGTAACAGCCACTCAAAACGCGCAATATAGGCGTAGCCTGCCAGACGACAGCGCAGGCTCTTGACCTGAGCGGTACATGCCCGACCGGCCTCGAAGGATTGGCGCGCCAATCGAACCTGACTGCAAACCCATTCTTGGAATGCGTCGCTCTCCACATCCTGCGGGGAAATGCCTCGCCTCTGTAGGACTTCGCCCGGAATATTGAAATATCCAGCCTCAGCATCCGAGTGAGCGTCGCGCAACATGTGAGTGATGTGCGCGGCGGTCACGGCCACATATCGATCTTGATGATGCGGTGTGGGATCATCGTGGCCGATGAAATAGTGCAGGGCTTCGGTGACTGCTGTCGCCAGATTACGCGTGTACTCGCTCAACTCAGCCTGCGAGACGATCCGGCCCCGGCGCTCGGCATCGAAAAGCATCACGGCCATCATGTGACGCAGATATAGCTGTAGTCCGCTGTTTGTCTCAGTATCGGCGCGGATCAGATCGACCAGCATCCACTCCTCGGGGCGCAGGTCATTCGCCGTCTCACCGCGGTAACAGGCTTCCAGGAGGTCTTGTTGGCGGCGCGCGAAGACGATCTTGTCATCTTGTGCACCGGTCTCGTCGTCAATCAGATCATCGACCCAGCGAAAATAACCGTAAGCTCGATAGGCATCGGCGATCCGTCCGCGGTCTACGAACAAACGGATTGTGTAATAAGTTTGTTTGCTGGCGGCTTTTGTGATCGCCGCGGCCAGAATATGACTGGAGTTCTTGTTCATTGTCGCCTTGCAGTGTAATTCAGTTTACAAATAACTCTATATCTTATACGGATTGAGCGCGCCAAGGTTTCCGGCAGATAGCGGCAGGGAGCGACGCGGCAGGAAAAAGCGCTGTCCGCCGTGCGAGCCCCACTACTTATTCTTCATCAATTTCCCCGCGCCCCTCGCCCAAACCCGCCAATTACAACTCGAAACCACTCACAAACTCATCCCGCACCCAATATGCCCTGAATGGCGCCACCCGACCACCCCTGGCAAAGACCGCCTATTTTTCAATTGCCATCGCTCAGCCCCGCCGCATATTGGCCGCGCAGGCCAGCAAAACCGTCTTCACCTGAAATGGCGTCAGTTCCGGATGCTTGGCCCGAATCAGGGCGACGATGCCGGTGATATGCGGGGCGGCAAAGCTATTGCCGGTGCTGGTCAGATACTGGCCGTTGTTCCAGGCCACGCGCACATCGATGCCCGGCGCCCCGAATTCGACTGGGGGATTGGGGTTGTAAAAATATTCAAATGGATCGTGGCCTGCGTGCGCCGCCACCGATACCACCGAAGAATAAAGGGAGGGATAGCTGGGCGCGGGGATGTTATTCACGGCTGAGACCAGCACCATGTTGTGAAAATAGGCGTTATCCGCCAGATCGTGCAACAGGGCATAGTACTCCTGCTTCGAGGTACTGAGGCTGAGATTGGCCGCGTGCATACCCTCGTCTGTCGCCCAATCCACACCGGCGGCGAATTGCATCACCCGGCCGCCCATGTTTTCACCCAGAACCCGCACGCTGAAAAGCTCGGCATCGGGGGCGATGGCATGGATGATGCCGGCGCAGGCGGTGCCGTGCCCGGCCACATCGATCGGTTTCTCTTCCGGTTCGATGCGCACATTGAATTCCGCCGAAGTATCCCATTGCACGACCACGCCTCCGGCCACGCTCCCGGCCACAGCCGGATGATCGAATTCGATGCCGCTATCGACCACCGCCACGCGCACGCCTTTGCCCGTACTGCCACCCCACGCCCACTCCGGATCGATGGCAGCCAGCGGGCCTTCAGCTTTGAGTTGGCGGATGCTTTCGGTGTTGAATTGCTGCGACCAGGCTGGAGTTGGCATGGCGCTCACCGCAACGAGCTGCGCGTGGATCGGGCGTACCCGGCAAATGTGTCCAGGATTTGCAGGCAGGCCCGGCGTTCCGGCTCGCCCAACGTGCCGATTTCGTTGAAGACATCAGCCAGTGCCAGGATTTGGGCGGGAGATGCCTCTTGCTCCTGGCTCCATTCCAGCGCCGCCAAAAGGTCGCCCGAAGGCGCGGCCTGATCGGCCAACAAAATCCGCTTCAAACCCTCGATGAGTGCGGCGCCGATGTTCTCGAACTGATGCGACTGGTGTACGGCGATGGCTGCCTGATTGGCGAACAAGGCCAGCAGTTCCATCTCCGCCATATTGAAGGAATCGGCATCGATTTTGTCCAGTACTTCCATCACGCCGATCACGTGATCGCCGGAGATCAGAGGCGTGGCCAGGATGGAGTTGGGCACATAGCCGGTGGTCTTGGCGAAGCTGCGGTCGAAGCGCGTATCCTGTTGCACATTGGAAACCGCCATCGGCTGGCCGGTCATCGCCACATAGCCGGCGATTCCTCGCCCCAACGGAATGCTCACCCCTACCACATCCTCATTCCCCGCCCCATACGAGACGACGAAATCCAGCGTGCGTCGCTCGCGATTGACCAGGGCGATGGAAGCCGCCGCCGCCCCGAACAATCGCGCCGCCGCTTCTACAATCGAATTCAGCAATGCCTCGGTGCTGTGCGGCATCACGGCGAAACCGCTGGCTTCGATGCTCTGCACCAATCGCCGTAATTGCGTTTCCAGCCGCACCTGGCGAACAGATTGCTCGTCATCAGCCATGGCGCTACTCCTTCTATCGCACGCGATGGACGACCGGAATCAAGCACGGAATGTGTTCGATGATACCGGTCGCCCGCAAGTGTGGACAGGATTGCCTAATTGACAATGCGATACTCTTCCCTCTCGTTATCGAAAATGACTCGAAAGTTCAATCGATGGGCCATCATCTCGTCGGGGCCAGCGTCAGCAGCCGGGGTGACGCCAGGGGTGATGCGCTCGGTCATGCTGTGCGCCATCATCTCGTCAGGGCAAGCGTCGGCTGCGGGGGTGGCGCCGGGAGCGCTGCGGTCGGCTATGCAGTATGACAAAAATTCGTCGGGGCCACCAAAGGCAGCC
>JAGFJG010000163.1 GCA_024102915.1 Caldilineales bacterium | reverse complement strand
GGCTATCCTCGGCTGCATCGCCATAGACGGGGTCCATGACGGCTTCGATGAAGTAATCGAAGGTGCCGCTGTCGGTGCCGGGGCTGAAGCGTTTGATTTCTTCGGCAGGCCAGGCGGGATTGACATCGGCCCAGGTGGTGGCCTCGTTGGAGAAAATCTTGGCCAGTTCTTCGAGGGTGACGCCGCCAGCAAGGAATTCATTGGCGGGGTTGACGACCACGGCCAGGGCGTCAGTGCCGATCCTGAACTCGATGGGCGTGCGACCGATGGCGGCGCAGTTTTCGACCTCGCTGTCCTTGATGGGGCGGCTGGCATCGCTGATGTCGCTCTCACCCGCAGTGCAGAATCGCTCGAAGCCTGCGCCGGAACCGATGCTATCGATGGTGATATTGCCGCTGTAGCCTTCCGCCACGAACCGTTCGGCCATGCGTTCGGCCAGCGGGAACACGGTGGAACTGCCCGCAGCGATGACATCGCCGGTTACTTCGAGGGGGTTGACCTCAGGCAGTTTTATAATCTCGACCGGCACTTCTTTCTCGACGACGACGGTTGACTGCACTTCTTTGGTTACTTCAACGACAACGGTTTCTTTGACGACGACTGGGGTGGCGGTATCAACGGGGGACGGGACCGCTGTTGGTTCATCGCCGCCGCCGCCACATGCAGCCAGGCCCAGGGTTAGCAAGATGAGGACTATCAATACAATCGAACTGCGTTTCATTTCTCCTCCAGGATGAAATGTGTTTGAGATGTTTTTCGGAACAATAACGGCATGCTTTACAGCACGCTGCCTTTTGTGCAGAATACCGCATCCCATTGCCCATGTCCTCAACCCCGTGTTAAATTTCCGTTAAGAGTCATTAACCCTCTTGGCCCAGCGCCGCCCGATAACTTTCCCTGAAATCAGTCGCCAAATAAAGTAAATGATGAAAACATGCACTGTCCTGCCCACGTTCAATGAGCGCGACAATATCGGCCCGCTGATCACACGCCTGTTGGCAAGCGCACCTGACCCCTACATGGTTCTGGTCGTGGACGATGATTCGCCGGATGGCACCTGGCAGGTGGTGGGGTCGCTGGCCGACGAGGTGAATATCGACGGGCGGCTGCGGGTCGTTCTGGTGCGCCGCATCGATGAATCAGGTCTGACCTCGGCTATCCAGCGCGGGATCGATGAAGCGATCCATAATTACGGAGCCGACATCGTGACCTGGATGGATTGCGATCTGTCGATGCCGCCGGAGGATGTGCCCCGACTGGTTGATGCCATTGCCGAGGGCCGGGCGGATGTGGCCGTGGGGTCGCGTTGGATACCGGGCGGGGCGGATGTGGCGCATGGGTTTATGGCCCGCAGCCTGAGCTGGATCATCAATCATTACGCCATGCTGTTGCTGGGCGGAGAGGTGCACGATTACACGAGCGGATTCATCGCCGCCCGCGCCGAAGTATTCGCCGATAGTCGCCTGCGCGGCGATTACGGCGAATACTGCATCGACCTTCTGGGTCGGGTTGTGCGCCGGGGGTATCGCGTGCGGGAAGTGCCCTATGTTTGTGTTCCCCGAACCGAAGGCGAAAGCAAAACCGGGGCGAATCTATGGGATTATCTGACCAAGGGTCGTAAATATGTGGCGGCGGTGTGGCGCGTCAGACAAGGTCGGTAACTTCGACGATGGACGATGGACGATAGACGATAGGTCTCGTTTGCCAGCCCTAAAGGGACGTCTGTTTAACGCTGGAAGGTCAGCACGTTCAACTGATGCTCGGCTCCGGTGCGGGCGAAGACGTGCGCCCCGCCCGTGCTGGCGACAAAATAGCAATACAATGTCTCGGCTGGCTCAATCGCCGCCACAATCGAGGAGAGGCCGGGGCTATCAATGGGGCCAGGAGGCAGGCCGGGGTAGAGATAGGTGTTGTAGGGCGAGTTGAATTTGAGATAGTCCTCGACCGTCTCGACGGTCGGCCACCAGGTTTGTTGATCGGGGCTATATCCCATCGCATACTGCGCCGTGGGGTCGGCGCCCAGATAACCGAACACCTCGGACGCGCAGATCTCACCCAGGCGATTGCGATAGGTCGATGCGATCAGCGGGCGTTCATCCGCCAGGGCCGCTTCTCTCTCCACGATGGAGGCCAGCGTCAACGCCTGATGGAAGCTCAGCCCACTGGCGGCGATGCGCGCCCGCATGTCAGCATCGACCCGCAATTCCAGCGTCTCGAACATCACCCGCAGGATGGTCGCCGGCGATGCCCCGACCGGCAGCCGATAGGTGTCGGGGAAGAGATAACCCTCGAAAGATAATCCCGGCGGTTTGCTGCTGAGCAAAGGATAATCGGGCAGACCGAGCAAAGCTGTGTCGCCCGTCCGCACCGCTGCCAGGAAGTCGGCGGCATTGACGATGCCCTGCTCTTCCAAAAGCAGAGCGATCTCTTCAGCGCGGCGACCTTCGGGGATGCGGACGATCACATCTTCGGCCCGCGCTTCTTGCAGTGTTTCGGCGATTTCCGGCACGGTCATCGCCGCTGAAACCTGGAAGTCGCCCGCTTCCAATTTCTGATCAATGCCGTTCAAACGCATGTAAAGCCGGAACAGCGAGGCGCTCTGGATCACGCCCATCTCCTGCAATCGCTCGGAGATGCTGAATCCGGTCTCGCCCAACTCCACATGAAACGGAACCGCTTCGGCAGCCGGATCGACCGGGCGGTCGATGGCGTTGCGGTTGACGTTTAGATAGAATTGCAGCGCCTGGTTTTCGAGATTGTCCGGGTTCAGTGAGCGCCAGGGCGCGTCCACATTGCGCACAAGCCCGCTGCCGGTCCCCTCCTGTTCATAGACGGCAGCCTGCGCTCGCGTCCATTCCATCGATATCCGATAGATGACAACGATAGCCAGGAGCGCTATGGCAAAGATGGCGAATCGGGCAAGGTTGCGAAAGACTGACATGAAGGGGTTAAAGGTTGGAAGGTTGAAGGTTGAAGATGCCAGCTATGGCTGGCTGATTAGCGATGATGATTCATCGATTTCGGACGACTGCTGCTGGCGAAGATGGTCGAGATAGGATTGCAGGATGGTGGCCGCAGCGATGTCGTCGTTGTGCTTGCGCTTGCGGCTGCTGCTCATGGCGATGATCTGGTCGGCTTCGAAGGAGGACAGGCGCTCATCCCAAAAGAGAACGGGTAAATCGACTTGGCGCTGCATGGCCTGCACGAAATTGCGCACTCGCTTCGCCTGGGCGCCTTCACTGCCGTCCATATTGTAGGGCAGCCCGGCCAGAAATGCATCGGCCTGATTCTCATCAGCCAGCCGGGCGATTTCGGCGAAATCCTGGCGTTTGCTGCGGCGGACGACGATAGCAAGAGGGCGCGCCAGCCATGCCTGATCATTGCCGACAGCAATGCCGATGCGGGCGTCGCCGATGTCAAGGGCGAGCCAGGTCGTCATCGAGTGGCCTCATCCGGTTGCAGCACGCGCACACGAATGCGTGTGGGGATGTAGGGCAATCGTCCCAGCCAGTTGGGTTCAAGGGTGATAACGGGTGAGTCGGCCAGGTCGAGCGAGCGCTGCAAAACGGAGGCGGCTTCTTCAAAAGGCACGCCCGCCAACAGGGAGCGCACCTCGGCGCTGCGGATCGGGATCAAGGTATCGCCGCTGGCTGTCAACGTCATCACCACGGCATCTTCGTCGAATCGCACGAAACTGGGCTGACCGACTCGCAAGCTCTCTTCGAGCAGGAAATGGCCGGACGGCACGGTGTCTCGCAAGGCGCGTTCGGTCAGGTCGGCGGCGGAATCGAGATCGACAGCCAGACCGCGCGCCAGCAATTGCAATTGCAGGCCCAGCGTCGGTGACTGTTCGCCGGAGAAACGGTCATAGGTCTCGGCGAGGGTGAAGGTGTTGACCGTCTCCGACGGGATGTACTCACCCTGTCGCAATCCTGCCCCGAGCTTTTCGTAGGCCTGCTGTTGTAACTCGCCCTGAAGCTGGCCCAACACCCTGTCCTTGTCAGCCTGCGTGACCACAGCCACGTTGGCTACGGTTCCGCCGCCGGTGGCGGATTGATTGCTCACGCGCAGGCTCACATTGAGCGGGCCTTCGATCTCGCTGATGGTCAGGGCGGGGACATTGCCCTGGCGGCCCGGTTCCACAGCTTCGATGCCGACATCCGCGCGCTGGCCCACCCCTGCCGGAACCGTGACCGGAGACAGGGTGCGGAAGCGCACGTTATTGCCGGTGGCTGTGCGCACAATCGTGTTGGCAGGAACCTGGACTTCTCGACCGGTCTGGTTGAAAAAGGTGACGCCGCCGCCAGCCAGATTCACCGGCGCATCTTCCGCACCGGTCGTATCGACGGATGCGAAACCCTCGACTCTGGCCTGTACCGTGCGGGCGGGCACCACTTCGTTCAAATAATCAGGCTCGTCGATGCCGGTCTGAGCCGTGACTTGCAGGGAACTGACGATCTGGCGCTGCGCCGGGGTCAGGGTCACAGTGGCCTGTGGGATGACGAGCGCGCCCAATGCCGCAACCAGCCCCGCCACAACGACGATCAAAACCAGATAGGCGAAAGAGCGCAGCCACCAGCGGTCTTTGCGATGCCGCGAGCGGCCGTCGATGATCGTGCGCCCCCCGGCGGTGACGATGGCCGGAGCGTCGATGCCACGCCCGGCGTCGCGCGGGGGCTGAATGACCATCGGGCGCACCGAGGCGGGCGGGGGCAATTCTCCGGCAGGTTTGGGATACCGCCACTTCCCCTCGGCTGCGGCGAGGGAGTCGAACACCGGGATGCGGGCGCGTCCGGCAAAATAGCTGATATCGGCGTCTTTGGACACCAGCCCCACCTGCACATTGGCTACATCCGCCTGTCTGCGCAGTAATTGCAATCGCACTTCCGAGGCGAAGTCCGGTGCGGGGTCTGGAACGACGACCACCACGCGCTCGCCCGGTTCGACCCCAGAGACGGCGGCCTGCGCCGCAGCGACAGTGGCCGGTGCGGGAATTTCAACTGTGTGTGAGTTCATAAATAGCAGAGCGAGGGGTGACGGCAATGACCGTCCTCTCCGCGCACCTACGAAAGTTGCTGTGAGATCAGATCGGGCGCAGCGGCGAGCGCTTCGTCCAAGCGAGAGACATCATGGCCGCCAGCCTGGGCCATATCGGGGCGACCGCCACCGCCGCCGCCAATGATGCCGCTCAAGGATTTGACCAGATTGCCGGCATGACCGCCACGCTTGACGACATCGGGCGTTGCGGCAGCGATCAGGGTGGGGCGGCCATCGAACACGGCCCCGATCACGACGAAACCGGAGCCGAGTTTGTTCCGCAGGTTGTCGGCCATGGTGCGCATGCCGCCAACGTCGGCGACTTCGACCCGGGATGCCAGCACGTTGACGCCCGCCACTTGCTGAGCCTCTTCGCCCAGCCCTTCGGCTTCACGCGCCATCAATTGCTGACGCAGGCGCTGCAACTCCCGATTTTGCTGCGAAATCTGTTCTCTGAGATCGAGGACTTTTTGTTCCACCCGGTCCGGCGGCACATTGAGGACGCCGCCCAACCGAGCCAGGGATTCGAGCCGCTCGCGGGCGTAAGCTTCCGCGCCAAAACCGGTCAGCGCCTCGATGCGGCGCACGCCCGCGGCGACGGAGCCTTCACTGACGATGATAAATGGCCCAATTTGCGAGGTATTATCCACGTGTGTGCCGCCGCAAAGTTCATAACTGAAAAAGACATCTTGTTCGCCCAACGTGACCGTACGCACGATGTCGCCGTATTTCTCGCCGAAGAGCGCCGTGGCGCCCTCGGACATGGCCTGATTGAGCGGCTTGTAAGCGATGTTGACCGGAAAATGCGCCAGCACAGCGGCATTGACGCTGGCGGCGATCTGGCGCGTCTGTTCCGGCGTCAGGGCGGCATCGTGGCTGAAGTCGAAGCGCAGCCGGTCGGGCGCGACCAGCGAGCCAGCCTGATGCACGTGCTCGCCCAGATGGTCGCGCAATGCCCGGTGCAACAGGTGCGTTGCCGTGTGATTGCGCATGATATGCCAGCGGCGAGGAGCATCCACGCTGGCGGTAACGGCGGCGCCGACATGCGTCTGGCCTTCGATGATCACGGCGGAATGGATGGTCAGGCCGGAGAGAGGGCGGCTGACATCCTCGACCCGCGCCCGCCAGCCTGCGCCTTCGATGACGCCGGTGTCGCTGACCTGCCCGCCCGACTCGACATAAAACGGCGTTTCGGCCAATACAAGCTCGACGTGCTCGCCCGCACCGGCCGATTCCAGCAAGAAGCCTTCTTCGACGATGGCAAGCAATTGCGTTTTGCGGCTCAACAGGCCATACGGATCGTAGATAAGCCCGCTCTCAGGCATTTGCCCGCGCCGTTGCAACTCGCCGAGTATTTGTGCGTAACGCTCGGTCCCAGCCCCAAATTGGGCCTCGCTGATTTTGCCCTGGCTCACCCGACGGTGCTCGACCTCGGCTGCTTCATAGCCCGTCTGGTCGACCTCGTAGCCGCGCTCAAGACAGATGTCACGCGTGACCTCGAAAGGCAGACCGTGGGTAGCCTTGAGGTCGAAAGCGACTTCACCGGAGAGCACAGTCGCTCCGGACCGTTGCAAATCCCGCAACGCCCGCTCCAATTCCGTCATCGCCCGATCGAGGGTGGCGACGAATTGCTCTTCTTCCAGCGTGATCGTGGCGCGGATCAGACTGCGGCGGTCGCGCAATTCAGGATAAACGCCGCCCATCTTGCTAATGACGGCTTCGCAGACATCAGCCAGGAATGGACGATCGAAGCCGATGTTTTTGCCATAGCGATGGGCGCGGCGGATGACCACGCGCGCCACATGTCCGGCTCCGGCCGGGCCAGGTCGAACGCCGTCGGCGATGAGAAAGGCGGCGGCTCGTACATGGTCGGCGATGACGCGATAGCCAGTCTGGTATTCGGCGCGCTGCGCATCCGTATGCCCAAGCAATGCCTGAATGCGATCCATAATCGGCGTGAACAGGTCGGTATCGTAGTTGGCGGCAGCGCTCTGCACCACGCTGACGATGCGTTCGAGGCCCATACCGGTGTCGATGCCGGTCTTGGGCAGTGGCGTCAATTTTCCGGCTGCATCCTGGTTGAACTGCATGAACACCAGATTCCAGATTTCCAGCCAGCGCCCGCAGCCGTTGTCGATGAGGACAGAACAGTCGGGTTGACCGCAGGTGCAGGCGTCTTCGCCCCAGTCATAATGCACTTCGCTGGTTGGGCCGCAAGGGCCGATGTCGCCCATCGACCAGAAGTTGGTTTTCTTGCCCATGCGATAAACCCGCTCCGCCGCGATGCCCATGTCGTGCGTCCAATAGCCAAAGGCTTCGTCGTCATCTTCATAGACGGTGTAGTACAGGCGGTCGGGCGGGATTTGCAGGACTTTGGTGAGATAATCGTAAGCGAACTGGATTGCGCCCCGTTTGAAATAGTCGCCAAAGCTGAAGTTGCCCAACATCTCGAAGAAGGTGTGGTGGCGCGGCGACGGCCCTACGTTGTCCAGGTCATTGTGTTTGCCCGCCACACGCATGCACTTCTGTGAGGTTGCGGCGCGCTCATAGGGGCGTGTTTCCATGCCCAGAAACACGTCCTTGAACTGCACCATGCCGGCATTGGTGAGCAGCAGCGTGGGGTCGTTGTAGGGCACGAGTGAGGAACTGGCAACGCGCTGGTGTCGGTGCTCTTCAAAATATTCGAGGAAAGACTCGCGAATCTGTTCGCTGGTGGTGGGGCGCATGGAATGGTTCCAGGTTTTGTGTTCGAGGTTCAGCAAGAAAATGTGCCATCGTCTGGCTTTTGAGTGTTTGCCATGATGCAAAACCTGATTTTACCGTCTGGTCGGATTGGGGTCAAAAACGATGCGTGATTTCTTGGGGTCACCTGGCAAAACAAAAACAGAGGCCGGATTGATCTGGCCTCTGTCTGCTGATAAAAGTATGGGATTGACGGGGAATCGGGTTAGGAGACGACTTCCTGAGCAGCCTTGACGGCGATGCGCTTGGGCTTGATCTCCTCGGCCTTGGGTACGGTCAGGGTGAGCACGCCATCGACATAGGTGGCTTCGATGGCATCGGCATTCACCGGAGTGGGCAACGTGATGCTGCGTTGGAAGCTGCCAAAGCGGCGCTCTCGTAGATGCCAGTTGGCCTCTTCAACTTCCTGGGTCTCCTGGACTTCACCCTTGATGGTAAGCACATTGTCAGTGAGGGTGATGTCAAGATCGTCGGGGTTGATGCCGGGGACGGAAGCCTTCACCGTGAAAGCCTCAGGGGTTTCCAGGACGTCGAGGGCCAACGCCCAGTTGGCGGGGCGTTCCCAATAGCCGGTATTCTCGGCCACTTCTTCGAACAGGCGATCCATGGCACTGCGCCAGGCATTCATCTCACGATACATAGGGTCACGTCGAACGATCATACGCATGGTGTTACCTCCGAATAGGGTATTTGATAGGTTTGATTATTGAGGGGGCAGGCATTTGCCTGAATTCGATGCTGATTTCATTGAATCGCTCCACCATAAACGCAGCATATGATTAGCGTTAGCAATGCGTTAGATGCGGAGAGTTAAGACCTAGATCGAATTAAATTATAGAAAAAATATAGACAAAATATGTGCAATGGGAATACGAGATACGGAAAGCGCATGTCGCTCATCCTATAATGCGGTCAATAGCTCGACATCAATCACCATCTGAATTGACCTACGTATTCCTAAAAATGAGGAAACAAACCCGATGAAGAAACGCATTGTGATAATTGCACTTGTCATCGTGACGCTTGCCGCCGGCGGATTCGCTTTCCGGCAGTTCCGCAGCAACGCCGCCCAGGTTGCAGAAGCGTCTGAACCGGAGACGATTATACAAACCCCCGGCGACCGCATCGTGGTGGATGCTCGCGTCGTCCCCATGCAGCGCGCCGACCTCAGTCTGCCTGTCAGCGGCAATGTTGCTGAAATCCTCGTCAGCGAGGGCGACACCGTCGAAGAGGGACAGCCGCTTCTGAGACTGGTCGCCGACCGCCAGCATGCCTCGGTTGCGCAGGCAGAAGCCCAACTGACGCGAGCCGAAGCGCAACTGGCGGAACTCGAAGCGGGCGCGCGGGCGGAGGAAATCGCTTCGGCTGATGCTGCTCTGGCGGCGGCACAGGCCAGGATGGCGCGAGTCGCCAATGGCCCGCTCAGCGAGGAGGTCGCAGCCGCTCAGGCTACGTTAGCCGAAGCTCAGGCGTCATTGCAAAAGACGCTTGAAGGCGTCAGCCAGCAACAACTCATCGCCGCCGAGACCGAACTGGCAAACGCTCAAGCTGTGGTACGTCAGGCTCAGGCCGCTTATGATCGTGTGCGGGGCAATCCCCATATCGGCGCCCTGCCCGAAGCAGCTCAGCTTGAGCAGGCCACCAACAACGTCGTCGCCGCCCAGGCCCGGCTTGATGACCTGAAACGAGGCGCCAATACAGCCGACATTGCGTCCGCCCGCGCTCGTGTGAACCGGGCTCAGGCGCAACTCGATGCCCTGCAGGCCACGAATCCCGCCGACCTCGAAGCAGCCCAGGCGGAAGTGCGGCAGGCCGAAGCGCAGTTGGCGCTGACCAAAGCTGGCGCTCGCAGCGAAGCCGTTGAAATCGCTCGCGCTGATGTGGCCGCAGCACAGGCAACGCTTGATCAGGCGTTGGCGGCGCTGGCTGAAACGGAATTACGCGCTCCCTTTGCGGGCACGATTGCCTGGCTCGACGCCCGCGTGGGTGAACAGGTTGCGGCCGGCGCTCCCATCGTGCGCCTGGCCGACCTCTCCGCCTGGGAGATAGAGACCGAAGACCTGACCGAGTTCGACGCCATCAACATTGAGGAAGGCATGCCCGCCACGATTACATTCGACGCCATCCCCGGCCTGCAGAAGACCGCTACCGTGCGCATACTGCGCCCCATTGGCGAAGACTTGCGAGGCGACATCGTCTACACCGTCGTGCTCATGCCCGACCAGCAAGATAGCCGCCTGCTGTGGAACCTCACTGCGGTCGTCACATTCGATATTGGGTAACCCGGTTTTCGAGCTGGCGTGACAGACTGCATCAAGGAGCATTGAAGATTCATGTCATTCTATCTTTCGTTCAAAGAACTGTGGCACAACCGGGGCCGATTCCTCCTGGTAGCGCTGGTTGTCGCCCTCATCACAACCCTCGTACTGTTCGTCGCCGCTCTGGCCGAGGGGCTGGGCGACGGCAATCGGGAATACATCGAAAAACTGAACGGCGAGCTGATCGCCTATCAGGACAATGTCGATCTCTCCATCTCCGCCAGCCGTCTGGGCCGCTCGAAACTGGCCGAGATTCGGCGAGTGGATGGGGTGGTGGATGTCGGTCAGGTCAACTTCACCAGCACAACGCTGGTTTTCCCTGACGGTCGTGAGCCGCTCGATGTCTCGCTGATTGGCGTGGAACCGGGCCATCCCGGCGAACCCCCTGCGTATCAGGGCGTTAACCTCAACCGCTCCCGCGGCAATGAGGCGGTGATCGACCGCAATGCCGCCATTCGAGCTGGAATTCAGGTCGGCGACACAATCACCGTCAAGAGCGTGCAGGGCACAGAGGACGAGTTTTACGATCTGACTGTCTCCGGAATCAGCGATGGTCGCCAGTATTTTCTTGCACCCTCGGTGTTCGTGCCTTACCTCACCTGGGACAAAATCCGGCCGAAAGGCACGCAGGAATCGACCGGCGGCGAACTGATCTCAAACATCATTGCCATCAAGTTGCAGGATGGCGCTGACCCCGCTGCGATGGCGACGAAGATCCAGGCCGAGGTCTCGGATGTGGAAGTGGTGGATCGAGTCACGGCATATGAAGCGACGCCCGGATATTCCGCCCAGCAAAGCACTCTGAACACGCAGCGCTACTTCACGCTGTTCATCGGCATCCTGGTCATCGGCGGCTTCTTCCAGATTCAGACCCTGCAAAAGGTGGCGCAAATCGGTATGCTCAAGGCTATCGGCGCGGCCAGTTCCACCGTCGGCCTGGCGGCGCTGATCCAGATCGTCTCTGTGAATGCAATCGGCGTGGTCTTGGGCGCGACGGGAGCTTTGTTGCTATCGCTGGCATTCCCGCCCGGCATCCCCATCGTCTTCACGCCCGACGCCGTACTCGCCGCCGTGGGATCATTGCTCATCATCGGGCCATTAGGCGGATTGGTTTCGGTCTATGCGCTGCTGAAGGTTGAACCGCTAACAGCGCTTGGTCTGGCGCAATGATCGATGATGAACTCACGTCACGTGGAAAATATGCCTCTGCTTTACATTCGACGAAAGACCATTGACGATGGACGATGGCGGGATCCACTTTCGAGAAGTAATCCAACTGATTTATTTGTGACTTCAAAATGATTCAGGCAATTAGAAATATGTCAACAGCACTTCAAGCTCAGAATGTCGTAAAAATCTATGGCGAGGGTGAGTCCGCCGTTACAGCGGTGGATCACGTCTCGCTCAGTATCGAATCGGGCGAATTCGTCGCCCTCGTTGGCCCCTCCGGCTCTGGCAAGACCTCGATGCTGGCTATGCTGGCCGGTCTGCTCACGCCCACCTCGGGCAGCATCAAAATCGATGGTAAGGAGATGGGCGGGATGAAGGAGAAGGAGCGGGCTCGCTTCCGGCGGGAAAACATCGGATTTACGTTCCAATCCAACAACCTCGTCCCTTACCTCACCGCCCAAGAAAATGTCGATTTGATGTTGCGGCTGAACAGCAAGCCCCTTAAGAACGGCGTCGTCAAATCAGAAGCTTTGTTGGAGCGACTTGGTCTGGGCGACCGTCTGGGCCACTATCCGGGCGAGTTGTCGGGCGGGCAGCAGCAACGCGTCGCCATTGCCCGCGCCCTGATCCACGAACCGGGTGTGGTACTGGCCGACGAACCTACGGCCAGCCTGGACACCAATCTGGCACATCAGGTGGTGCGCACCTTCGCTGACCTGATCCACGAGCAGCAGCGCGCTGGCATCATGGTCACGCACGACCTGCGCATGTGCAAGTACGTCGATCGGGTGATCATGATGCAGGATGGCAAGATCGCCCGGATTCTCAGCGAACGGAATGAGATCGACGCCCTGGCTGATGCCAGCGAGATTTAAGAACCTGTTTGAAAAGAAGCGGCTATCGGTCAAGATGTAGCAGAAGAGGAAAAGCGATGATCACGTACGAGCAATCGAAGCAGAACCAAAAAGCATTCAAAGGACTGTGCGGATTGACGCTGACTGAGTTTGATGACCTGTACAAGCTACTTGAGCCTGTTGGGAAGCGGATTCTGCAAGTATTGCGACAAGCTAGCGAGGGCGAAATGGAGTGGTCGGACCCGCCCCGACGGGGACAAGGACGCACCCTTGAACAGGCATTTCGAGACGATCCAGATCTCTTTGCCATTGCGGATGCGACGAAACAACTGATTCAACAATCGCAAGATGATGACCGACAACGTCGTCATTACTCAGGCAAACAGAAACGTCATACTCGCAAGACGGCCATCATTGTGAACGCATAGATTGGCGACTCTGGCTTTGATGATCTGTGCAAGGATTTGCTGAATATAGTGTGGTCACCGCTCGATATCTACGATGCTCTGTCTTCTTCGCTTACTATGCAACGGGTCCTTTGTACAGAGCACCCAATGAGTCGGCTCGATAGCCTTGAATGCGTTTAGTCAACTTCTGAGATTGCGGGTCATCAGCCCTGCCAGCAAGAATTTCCAAAGCCATATCAAACAATTCGATTGCCTGTTGATGTTGGTTTTGCGCCTGGTAAACAAGGGCTAACCCGGCAGTGGTATTCGCTAGAGGGGTGGCGTTTCCCAATTGTCGCCATAGATCGATGGATGCATGATATGCATCGATTGCCTGTTCAGTCCGACCTAGCGTTTTATAAGCCATCCCCAGGTTGTTATAGGCTATGGCAAGGCGAGGGAGTTCAGCATACTGCAAGAAGACTTCCTTCGCTTCGAGAAACCCTTCTAGCGCCTGCGCTACTTCGCCCGACTCGAAGTGAACCGCCCCCAATGTCATGGTTATCACAGCTTTGTGTACCGGATCATCCGGGGCCAGTTCGCGCGAACGGGCGAGATGATATTTCGTCTCGTCAAAGTCTCCGGTACGGCGCATGACTGCCCCTAAATGTTCATGCAACCAAGACTCCATGCGCTTGTCGCCGTTGCTAACGGCCATGGTGAGCGCCTCTTTCATGGTTATGGCAGCCTGCTGATATTCCTGCCGCTCCAAAAGGATGACACCCAACGCCATAGCGCCTAGCGCCCTCTCGGCATCGTCGGCTGGGAGCAAGTTTAGCGCCTGGTTCGCCATGTCCCACGCGGCATTCAGTTGTCCTTGACGCCGCAACACAAATGCTTGCCGTATCTGCGCCCGGGCCATGCCGCGCACATCTTCCAATTGTCGAAAAATAGCCTGACTATTCTTCAGCTCTTCCAACGCCCGATCATAGCTGCCAAGCAATAGATGTAGATAGCCGAGGTGCAGTAATAGCTCCGCTTCGATAGCTGTATCGGCAAACTGCCGGGCATAGCTTAATCCATGTTCCAGGGCGCGCAACCATTGCCAGCGGTGTCCTGCCTGCTCCATCCGTGGCGCAACGGTGAGTAGGTATCGGTAAATGCGCTCCCGGTCGTCGCCGATGCGAAGCGCCAGATCGGGCAGGTATAAGGCCAGGTCTCGATCCGCCTGACTGAACACAGCCTGCCTATCCCCAGACGCTCTTTCTGTTGCATAAGAAAGGCCGCGGGCGACATGCGCACGGAAGGTGGCAGTTGCATCGAAAGGCGCTACGGAAGCCACTTCAAGACCTGCGATTGCAAGAAAGTCCTGGTCAGGTTATGGATGGCGTAGCGCGCCTGTCTGAGCTCGCCGCGCCGTTCTATCAAATTCATCGTGACCAGGTGGTTCAAGGCGTCGAAGAAAACGCCCTTGGAAAGCCCGCTAGTGCGTTCTAAAAATTCGCTTGTTACACCCGCAGGGGGGCTCAACGGCATAACGAGCAGGACAACCCTTTCCGTGTCGCTTAGCTTGCCCCAGGCCTCATGATAAATGTAAGTGTACATTTCTTCGATGGGGCTGCCGTATGCCCCTTTCAGCGCATCCAACATGTGGTCCAAACCGTGGCTGTGGATGTGTCCGGCGATCAGTTTCAAGGCCAGGGGATTCCCGCCAACAGTATCGTAAATCGCTGCGAGTGCATCATCGGTAATTTCTGAGCCTCCGCCCTCGTCCTGGCCTCCGCTGAAATAGCGGACTCAGCCGGTGCGCTATCGACAGAGGTCGCTTCTGCTGCCTGCTCGTTCTGTGCCAGCGGTGTTGGCGCGGACCCAGGCGCGCTCCCACAGGCAGCCAGCGCCAATGTCATTGCCAGCAAAATCAGGATATAGAGTCGCACACGCATGATAGCCTCCTGAAAGGGTGTGTAATTTGAAAGAGGCGAGGTGAAACGCTAATTATAGGTTTGTGTGGCCGCAAGATTACCTGCAGCAAAGCCTTTACCAACGGTTGTGTGGCATTGTACCGAACATGGGCATATTGTCCAATCGGCCAGCCTATTTTTACCTCACTATCCGGAAGGGAAACTCGCCACTTACTCCCTTAACGTGAACTATGAGATTTGTCTGCCCGTGGTCTGAAAAGCAAAAGACCCCGATTCCTCAAGGTCTTTTTGTGTGGATGGTGAAAGGCTATGTGCATCATGCCAAAGCAATCATCGTTTTTATCAACACATAGTGCTTAAGGCCGAGGCGGACGAACACCGCCGCCGGGAGCGCCAAAGCCGCCGCCAACAACGCCGCCGGTGGTGAGGGTTCCGTCGAGCGTCAGACTGGCGGTTTGGTTGCCGTCGGTATAGATGACCAGGGTGTCGCCATTTTGCAGGTCGGGCGAGGAAAACACGAGGGATTGGAAATCCTTGGTCGGAGCAAAGGTGAGGAGTTCATCACCATCGGCGTTTACGAGCTGGATCAGCGTTCCCGCCTGTTGCACCGAGGCGAAGTTGTACATGACGGCGTATTGGCTGGAATCGCTGCTTGGCGCTTGCGCCATGCCGGCGCTGCCCACCGCCACTAGATAGCCGCCCGACATCTGGAAGTTTACATTGTAATCCAATGCGCCTTCACGGTCGGTCACAGGGCCATGCACGAGCAATACGCCGCCGGTCATGCTGAGGACGCCATTGACATCGATACCATCGCCCCCGGTGTCGAGAGTGATGTAGCCGCCATTGATGGTGATCGAGCTGTCTCCAGTCTCGAAACCGCCGGGACCCTGCCCCATGGCGCTCCCACCGCCGCCGTCTGAACCGTTGATGCCGTCATCGCTGGCGACCACACGGATCGTGCCGTCATCGATGACGATACTCTGGCTTTCGATGCCTTCGTACGATTTGGCGATGTCCATGTCGCCGCCGCTGATGGTCAATTGCGTGTCGGCATGGATAGCGTCATCGCCGGTCGCAATCTGGTATTCGCCGCCGAGGATGGTGATGGTATCGTTGGAATGGATGGCGTCGGCGGCGGAATCGATGCCGAACACGCCGCCGCTGATGGTGATGTCCACGCCCGCTTTCAGGCCTTTGGCGCTATCGGCGGGGGCGTAGACGGTACTGCCGCCGCCCGTAACCAGGGCAATCTCGCCGCCGCTGATCGAGAGCATGGTCTCGGCCTGAATGCCGTCCAACCCGGTGGTGATGTCGAGGCTGCCGCCTTCGATGACGATGTAACCCTGTTCCGGGTCTTCATCGTTATTGGCTTGCAAGCCATCGCCGCCAGCATCCACGATGATTACGCCATCTTTGATGTTGAGAGAATCTCGCCCTTTGATACCGTCGTTCACTGCATACACGGTGATGTTGCCGCCAGTTATCTTCAGATCGTCCTTACTGACAATGCCATTGTTGAAGTTTGCGTTCACAGTGAGCGAGCCACTGCCGTTGATTGTAAGATCATCATGGCTGAATATGGCGGCATCCGGCTCATCTTCACCCGTTGCGAAGATATAGGAACCTTCATCGGTGACCGTGTTCTGGGTATAGGCTGAGAGCGTGAGGATTACCTTTTCGGCATTACTCACGTAGATGGGAGAGCTGGAAGACGAGCTGATATCGACACCGGACAGCATAAGCGTCACTGACTCTGGGTCGGTGGTATCGACGATGATCTGGCCGTCGTTCAACTTGCCGCTGATTTCGTAAGTTCCGGCGGATTGGATGGTGACGATGGAGTTATCGGCCACGGCTCCACCACCATCAACGGAAACGACATCGCCTTGCAGCAATATGATCGTAGCTTCGGCGCTATCGAGGTCCGTCTCGACCAGATCTTCCTGGTCATAGGTAACGGCGATCGGCGTGACAACCACCGGCGTGGTTGTTTGTGAGCCGGCAGCTAGACCGGCGGAACTCACAGTCAGGGAGTCGGAAACTGCGGCGGAGGACGCCGTCACTTCCTTACCGCAAGCGCTGAGCGCAAGCAGAAAGACGGACAGCAGGGTAATTAAAATGTATTTTTTCATGAGAGTGTTCTCCGGATGGGGTTAGGATACAGGGTTTGACAGCTTGCCCGCTCACCCTGAGTACATCGAGGACTCTGAACGAGTAGCTTGCTGCCGATCCTCAGTAGGCGATGATGGGCTGATTGCCAATCATGATCGCCAGCGAGGTGATGATAGTTAACAAAAGGACGAAAAGGGGGATGTTGCGTTTCAGTTTGAGACTCATGATGTCCTCCATTGTGATGCCGGCCTATGAGCTATTTGGCCGTTCGATGCTTCTGGATGGGTTATGCTGCGATTCTCGTGGCTGAATTTGGCTTATTCGCCAGAGTTTCGTCTGCTGAATCCATTTTCTCAAGTTCCTGGCGAAGCTGTTCCAGCGCTCGTCGATGCACCAGAATGGGCAAGAACGCTGTTACCGTTGCATCTTGAAAACCTAGCGTGACTTCGTCGACTACTCGGCTTATCTGTTCACGAGGTACTTGCCTATCCAGGTCTCGCCAGACTTTTTCAATTATTGATTCATCTACGCCGGCTGAGATTTCATACGGATTCGCTCTGACGACACTGTTATCAATTTTGGAAAACATGTCCATTATCTCCTTGGTATTCTGGTGTCTATTTCGTGCTATTGAGACAGTTGCTTGCTCTGTATCAGAGATCGGCGCTGTTGTAACCAGCGTACAGTGATACCTTGTAGTCATCGTTGAGGCTTCTGATCTCGGCCAGAAAATCCTGAACCTGGTTTGATTTCCGCAAACCAATGCTGTAAGTGAGTTCTGTCAACAGACCACTATGCACGGATTCAACGCCGATGAGCTCCGAGGTATGGGTGTATTTCAAGAAAACACGTTCGAATATCGAGTCGAAAGGCGTGCCATTCGCCACCTGAATGCGGAGTATCTGGCTGGACATCTCCCGGGCGTACCAATCCATGCGGGTCATGAGGAGAATCAATAGGCTGATGACGATGGTGGCAATGATGGCAAGTAGATAAAAGCGAGTGCCAACAGCCATGCCTACAGCCATTGTGAAGAAGATAAACCCGACATCACGCGGCTCTTTGACAGCGTTACGAAAACGGATGATGGATAGGGCGCCGACGAGCGAAAAGGCGCGGGCGAGGTTTGATCCGACAATCAACATGACCAATGCCACCACCATGCCGTTCAACACCAGAGTGAAGACAAAGCTCTGCGTGTAAGATGTCCCGCGATGCGTGAACTGATAAATCCAGCCGATCGATGCGCTGAGCGCAAAGCTAAGCAACAAGACGATCAAGACTTCGATAACGGTAAATTCACTGGTTAAATCTTGGAAGTTGAATATGTCCATTGGTTTTCTCCATTGATGTTATTGGTTGAGTGTGGTGTCTATCTCCTTCCTGCCAGGCGTGCGGCTGGAAAAGTTGGAGCGTCGAGGCAAGCACTTCATTGGAGCTTTCCGCCGGGAATCTGCGCCAGCGAAGCGATTGCATTTCCTGAGCGGACTCGATGCTGCGACAGTATTTGCTCACCCGCACAAGTTGCAGGTTGTTGGCCGAGATCATTTCGGTCAGCCAATGGGGAATGCGCTCATTGACTTTGATCTCCATCACGGCCAGGTTGGCGGGCAACATCGGCAAAGCACGGTTGGATTCATGTAAATGCAAGGGGTGAGCCTGAAAGCTGAGTGAGGTATCGAATGTCACGCGCAAGCCGATGTCATATTCGCTACCGATGAAAGCCTGCCGGTCATAACGTACGATCGTTGTTGGAGCCAGGTTGTATTGCCAAAGAAACACAAATATCTCTTCGATCGTATCTTTGTCTTCTGGAGCGTGTTCGGGAATCTGGCGATCGTTACATAGCTGTAGCGCATTGCTGTACGGCAAAATAGCCCGGCGCTTCTGTGTCACCCGGTCCACTCGCTGTTTAATCTCCACAAACACCGGTGTATCTGCCATCAGCGGCTCGCCGGTCTCGTAGCGGCGTATCCGTAGCTTGCGCCGGAACTTGATACCGCTTTCCTTTTCCCAGAAGCAACGCAATGCCTGTGAATCGTAATACAGGCTTGTCAGGGTGTAATGACCGTTGTTGTGTCCATGGATATCCGGGCTCATAAATTTGCCGAGGGTTGTCTTCAACTGCTCGGCTTGTTGCAGTGTGATCAGGTATTTGAGTTCAAAGCGATTAAATTTGCGGATAGTGTTACAGAGTCGATTCATGGGAGCATTTTGTCCTTTACGTTTCACACTGTAGTGTCCAAAGCTGTGACCAGGCCAAGAAATACCTGTGAGTTCGCTGTGAACTTCAAACCGTCGAGCGATCGCTTCGGTCCACGTGGAAATTGAGCATCCATCTGCGTCGCTGCTGCAGACGCGCTATGACAAACTGCACGAACAAGATGAAGACGGTGATCAGCGATATCTTCGCCAGTGAGCCGCACACATCCGCCAGGCCTTGCGTGAGCGAAGTGCTGTGATGGTCTTCGCCTTCGTGCGCGCCTTCCGGGCGTTCCGGCATTTCTATAAGCACTCTATCGCTCACGGCGGCAGAGGCATTGCCGGCGGGGACGGTAATGAGGATGTTGGCAAGGTTGGTGTTTTCGACCAGCAGATAGAGACTGCCAGCCACCAGGGCGACAGCCAATAGGATGACGAGTAATTGTAGTACGGTTTTCATGTTCCATTCCTCGAAGGATTATTGAGATTAACCATCAATGCGTGTCTGTGCAGCCAGTGACCTGGTGCGTTGGCGTGGGATTAAGCGGATCACGGGTGTAACGATATGTTTCTTCAGATTGAAGACAACCCATTTGATGTGCAGGGCGAAATGCAGGCCCAACAGAATCAGGGAGGCGTCCGCAGCCAGGGTGTGGATCATCTTCCATTGCTGACCGGCATGCAGGTCGATGCCCAAAATGGGCAGAGCGCTTTTCGAGATCAGGACACCGCTCAGCATGGTGGCGGTCACGGCTACAAAGAAAGCCAGGTTCACCACGTAGTTCAGGCGCGATTGATGCCATAACTTATGGAAGAATTTCCGTGTGATTGCTGCAATCCAGTTCCAATGAAAAAGCAGATGAGTGATGATTGCTGCGCCGAAAGCCAGCGCCAGCCATTCGTGGATAGTCATTCCGGTCAGGGCGGGATTTGCCACTGCCACGAAGGCAGTGAAAATAATCAGATCGAGGGTGAGATTGGTCTTTGCGGGCATGTTGATTGCTCCTTGGAAAATTGTGAGGTTTGATGTCAACGACTGTGATGATAGCGGTCGACTCTGTGAGAATCCCTAAGATATCCTGTGAATTGGCTGAGAAATCGACCGTTTGACACCGATTCACAGCGTTTTCACAGGAACGCCACCTACCATGACAGGTGCTATACTATGGAAACGAGGTTGCCCCATGCCCACCGTGTTAATCGTCGACGATGATTCCAAACTGCTGAAAATGCTTCAGCGCACGCTTACCTATGAAAACCTGAACGTACTTACGGCCAGTAATGGTCTGGAAGCATTGCCTTTGGTGCAGGCGCAGCGGCCCGACCTCATCATTCTGGATTGGATGATGCCGCAGATGGATGGGTTGACCCTGATGCAGCGGATGCGCGCTGATGAGAATCACACCATGATTTTGATGTTGACCGCGCGTGACGCCATTGAGAACAGGGTAGAAGGTTTGGAGTCAGGCGCCGATGATTATCTCGTCAAACCTTTTGCTCCGGCCGAACTGGTGGCACGGGTACATGCCATGTTGCGGCGTGTGGAATCGCAACCCGAAAAACAGATTGTTTCTTATGCTGACGTGACGTTGGACCCAACCACCCATGAAGCGTACCGCGGAGACAGACCTCTCGCGCTGACGGTGACGGAGTTCAATTTGCTGCATCTACTGCTACGCCACCCTCGCCAGGCATTGGAACGCAGACAGATAATGGACGAAGTGTGGGGCTATGATTTCGACGGAAACGACAACGTCCTCGAAATCTACATCGGTTACTTGCGCAAGAAGCTGGAAGCGGATGGCGACCCCCGATTGATCCAGACCGTGCGCGGCGTCGGTTATGCGTTGCGGGAGGAATGATGTCTATCCGACTGCGTATGACATTGCTCTATACCGCCATCCTCACCCTGACCCTATTTATCTTTGGCATAGCGCTTTTTTCGATTCAGGCTCAGGATTCCCTGAGCGCGCTCAAGAGCGACCTTTACCAGAGCAGCAGCAGGTTCTCGGAAACAGCGATCCGGATGATATCTGAATCGCCGAGCCAGGATAACCCGCCCCCGAAACCGCCACAACCCCAGTCGTTCGATGAATTCGCAAATGAACAGCTATTTCAGGACCTGCGCGAACGCGAGATCATCCGCATCCTGGATGCCGAAGGCAACCTCCTGGTCAGTCCTTTTGGCCGGGAGGAGGATGCACTCCCACTAAGCGCCGAGGGTTTGATCGCCGTACAGATTGGTCAGGGCTGGTTGGAAACCACCAACGTCGATGGCGAAGAAATGCTCATTTACAGTCGCCCTGTTATACAAAACGGGGAAACGACGGCGATCGTACAGGTGGCTCGCTCTCTGGCCGAGCGCAATCGAAACCTGCAAACACTGGCAACCACGCTGATCGGGGCTGGTTTTCTTACGATTCTTGTTGCCTTCGCTGCCGGCTGGCTGCTCTCGGGGCTGGCCTTGCGCCCTATCGATCGCATTACCCTGACGGCGCAAAGCATCGGTGATGAGCGCGACTTTACCCGCAGGGTGGCGTATTCCGGCCCACCTGATGAAATCGGTCGCCTGGCTAGTACATTCAATCAGATGCTGGAACGCCTTCAACAAGCCTACGAGAAAGTAGAACATTCCTTGCAGATGCAGCGCGATTTTGTAGCAGATGTTTCCCACGAATTACGCACGCCCCTGACCACATTGCGCGGGAATGTTGAGTTATTGCGCCATGAACCTCCTGCTCCCGCAGAAGTGCAGACCGATATCTTGACTGATCTGGCGGAAGAAAGCGATCGTTTAATCCGGTTGGTAAATGATCTGTTGATGCTGGCGCGCGCCGATGCCGGACGCAATCTGGTCAAAGAGCCTCTGTTGCTCCAACCGCTGTTGGAGGACACAGTGCGCCAGATGCACCTGCTGGAGACAGAGCGTCCTGTTCGTCTAGCGGTATCTCCGGGCCTTCACATCCTGGGAGATCGGGATGCCTTCAAGCAGGTGATGTTGATTGTGCTGGACAATGCCTTGAAGCATTCGAGCGGCGAGATCGATGTGCAGGCTGGGCCGAACGGATCACTTGCCGAAATACGGGTTCAAGACCATGGTCCTGGCATGTCGCCTGAGAACCTTGAACGAATATTCGACCGATTTTATCGTGGGGATAATAGTCAGATGACTTCGGGACTTGGCCTGGGACTGCCGATTGCCAAAACTCTGGTCGAGGGTATGGGTGGAACGATTTCGATCGAGAGTGAGGAAGCGCGGGGCAGTGTGGTTATCTTACGCTTCGGCACGAGTTAAAGTATAGGGTTCTCATTGGGAATGTCCAGGAAAGATCACTCTATCTAACCCAAGTTGCTACCTTGAGAAGATGATTTGAAAGTCCATGGGCATACCTGATAAGTTGGAAGGTGATCGAACCCCAACGGGACCAGGAGATGCACCATGGACGACCAGATTGTAGTGCTTTATTGTCTTTGTGACGACTTTCTGAAAAGCATTGGTCATTATGAGAACCATCAATGTGACATGAATGATGCCGAAGTGCTGACCACGGGACTGGTATCAGCGTTGTACTTTGGCTGTAACTACGAGTTGGCCCGTCTTCAATTGCGGGAGCCAAGGTACATGCCCAAGATGTTGAGCAAGAGTCGATTCAATCGCCGCTTACATCGCATCAGTCATTTGATAGAGTCGCTATTCGCCGTTCTGGCCGAGACCTGGAAGGCGTTGAATGCAGAGAATCGCTACAGTCTGGATACTTTTCCTGTGCCCGTCTGCGACAACATTCGCATATCTCGGTGCAGAATCTAGCAAACCGAGGACTTTCGAGGCTACATAGCCAGCAAACGCCGCTATTTCTATGGGTTGAAAGTGCATCTGCTGGTGACCGAGACGGGTCATCCGGTTGAGTTCTTCCTCACCCCTGGCGGCACTGCCGATATCGCTGGTCTCAAAGCCTTTCAATTTGACTTACCTGAAGGCTCAAGCATCTTCGGCGACAAAGCCTACAATGATTGCCTCGTAGAAGACCTCATGGCGGAAGCAGATATACAACTCCTACCGTTCCGCAAGAAGAACTCCAAGCGTCAACTGCCTCCGTGGTGGCGATATCTGCAGCAGCACTATCGTAAAATGGTCGAAACTGCCAGCAGCTTGCTCGAAAGACGTCTGCCGAAACATATTCATGCTGTCTCTGCCGCTGGGTTCGAACTCAAAGTCGCTCTGTTTGTACGGGCTCTAAGTGTGAGTCACCTCCTGTAGGTCGCAACTTGAGTTACTATATGAAAGGTGGCGCTTATTATGGGAACGCCAAAGACGTCACTTTGGCCGCCCGCAGCTACTCCACCCCGAGTCTCTGGCTCTTCGACTTCGGATTTCGGGTGGTGGTCGTCCCGTCTCTCGTGCATAGTCCTGATTGCTGGACACTGACTACTGATTTCTGATCTCCTGATTCCTTTGTCTTGCGGAGGCGGTTTTGCGCCTCCGCCCTTCGTTGCGCCAACGGCGCAACGATCGATTTTGCGCCATGACCCACCCGATCTATCCCCACATCTACGACTGGGATAACCTGTTGCCGGCCTGACGCAAGGCGCGCAAAGACAAACCGATCAGGCGAAATCATCGGCGAAACTGATTAGTTTTATGTTCGGTTACCTGGAATCTTACCCTGCCTAGTAGCGCCCATACTCGTAAACGGTATCAAAGAGTGCAATGATATTTTCTGGGGGCACGTCAGCCTGGATATTGTGTCCAGCTGCGAAGACAAACCCGCCCCCAGGCATGAACTCATCCAGCAGTCGTTTCGCTTCATCTCGCACCCGAGCTGGGTTGCCAAAAGGAAGGACATCTTGCTGGTCGAATCCGCCCCAAAATGCCAGCTTGTCACCGAATTCACGTTTGAGTTTCTTGCGCTCACCCATGCCCACGGCCAAAGGCTGGACGGGATGAATGACATCGACGCCGCCATCAATGAGCAAAGGAATCATCGGCAGAATGCTGCCGCACGAATGATAGAAAAGCTTGGCGTTGGTCTTGGATTTTATCATGTCCCAAAACTTGCGGTAGCGTGGCCATATCAGGCTCTTGTAGGTTTCAGGGGACATGGCCGGTCCTCGCTGCGTGCCCAGGTCGGAACCGGTCATAACCACAGACAAATAAGGGCCAATTCTTTCGAGCGTTTCACCCATCAGGGCCATCTGAAATTCAAGCATTCCATCGAGAAGAGCCGTCGCCATCTCTGGGCGTAGCAACATATCCTCGAAGAAATTGATATAGCCTCGCAAATACCAGGAAAACTCGAAAATAGAGCCAATCAGGTTAACCATGACCCCATAATCAGTTTGCTCATACAGTGCTTTGGCCTTTTCTTCCAAACCGGCGAACCGAGCCGGGTCATGCGGATTCGGCCAATTGAATCTGGCTATGTCGGAAACCGTTTCCGCATTCTTAAGGGGATGATCAATGAAATCATAATAGAGGACGTCGCCATCGAGCGGTGAAATGGCGGCTTTGCGCACCACCCCAAATTCATCCTGATAAGTATCATCGGTTAGCGCAATATCGCTCCAATCCCGCGAAGCGCTGAGGAAGAGATAGCGTGTGTCGACATGCAATCGATCGAGGAGGAGATCACTGGGTGCGGCAAGCTGTTGAATGCGATCAATGACGGGGTCAGCGCTTTCGATGTTCAAATGGGCTTTAAGGGAAGCGTTGGCGCCCTTGGTGATACCGGTAACGATGCCGCCTAAATCGATGGGAACACGGTCAGGTTCCTGATGATTCAGCGACATGAGTAGACGTTCACGCGAATTCATTTCCGCCTCCGAGGTGAGATAGAAGATGGAGACCTACGGTGTGAAGACTAAGCGATGAGAGCGGTGCTTCAGTAGCGATAATTTCGTAAAAACCGACCAACAATGGAATGCTTATTACCGCCAGCGCAATTATACAGAACCTCGAATTTATCTAAAAATGTTACACAGCTTACGATGCGTAATAGATTTGACAGGAAGCTAACTTACAAGTACTCTGATTAAGTTCGTGGATTCATCGCGCGCTGCAGAATGCTGGCTTTTCGCAGTGCAGGCTGATCGACGGAGATCATCAAGTTGGATACAGTTGACACGCAACTTACTGAATTGGCGTCTCTGCCACAAGCCGATATTGCCGCTATACAAACACGGTACGACGCGTCCGTATCCCAGGCTTTGCAGCAGCCCGCCGAACTGCGGATCGAACAATCGGAACGTACGATCCTGCGTTATTTGGCCGGGAAGGTCGGGGAATTGGCGGTGCGGCCGATTGAAGACGCAAAGCGCCGACTCTGGTTGAATCATAATCGACTTGATGTCACTCGGCCTGTAGTTTTTTGCGACCCGGAAAATGGTTGGAACGAGATCATTCCGCCGAACAGCCTCGAATGTCGCAGTCAACTTGCAAGACGCTGGGAGATGCACTTGCGAAAGGAGATTTTTTGGGGCGAGTCGATGGGTGACGATTACACGGTTGAACCGTTCTTCAATGTATTTCACATTCATACGGGCGGGTTGGAAGAGTGGGGCCTGAAGGAGACATTGATCGGGGGCGAGAACGGCGGCTCTTATCACTGGCATTCCCCCCTGAAATCGGAAGATGACTTAGCGCGACTCCATTATCCGACCATCAAGGTGGACTGGCCTGCAACGCATCATCTGGCGGAGTTGGCGGAAGAAACCCTGGGTGATCTGCTCACCGTCCAATTACGGACGAACTGGTGGTGGTCGTTGGGTATGACCATGCGTGTCGCTTTCTTGCGCGGGCTTCAGCCGTTTATGTTTGACCTGATCGATAACCCCGAACTGGTGCACCGTCTCATGGCGTTTATGCGCGACGGGACACTCGCTTTGCTGGATTTCCTCGAACGGAACGAACTACTAAGCCTGAACAACGACGGCGCATACGTCGGTTCTGGCGGCTTGGGCTGGACCACGGAACTTCCGGCGGATGATTTTAATGGTCAGGTGCGCACCCGCGACATGTGGGGATTTGCTGAAAGCCAGGAAACAGTTGGCATCTCGCCCCAGATGTTTGCGGAGTTCATCTTCCCCTACCAGTTGCCGATCCTCGAACGCTTTGGCCTGAACTGTTATGGTTGTTGCGAACCACTCGACTCACGTTGGCACATCGTTTCGCAGATCCCGCGCCTGCGGCGCGTCTCGATCTCACCCTGGGCGAATATCTCCCAAATGGCCGAAAGGCTAGGGAATAAATACATATTCTCGATGAAACCGCATCCGGGCGTTCTGGCTACACCGGTCTTGGATGAGGACAGGGTGCGCACCGAACTGCGGCAGGCGCTGCGCGAAACCCGAGATTGTAGAGTGGAGATTATTATGAAAGACAACCACACCATCGGCAACAATCCCCAAAATGTGATTTGCTGGTGCAGGATTGCCGGGGAGGAGGCGGACAGACTCTCTTAGCGTTCAATTCGCATTTTGGCCCCTGAATTCCCCATGAGGTGCAACTCCAACATTGATGATCCTAAGTTTAGGAGGTGAAGATGAACTAACGATGTCAAGCTGTCGACGCAGTGTAAACAAAACAGCTTGAAGGACAGATCATCCCACAAACATTTCAAAAAATTCGCCCTCAACATCGATTCACCTTTTGCTCTCTCATTTCATCGGAGGATGTCAAATGAAAAAGCTGATTCTCATTGTCATTGGCGTGATGATGCTCGCGCTGCTTGCTGGCTGTGTGGCCGCCCCTGCTGCACCTGCTGAAGCGCCCGCAACCGAAGCGCCTAGCGAGACCGAAGGCCCCGCGCCGGCAGCACAAGAAGCCGGGAAGGAATACTACTTCCGCCTGGTGACTCACGGCGGTGATGACCCCTTCTGGGCCGTTGTCAAGCAGGGCATGGAGGACGCTGCCGCCCTGTATGGCGTTCGAGCCGTGATCGATCTGGCAGGCAGTGACCTGGCCAATCAACAGCAGGCATTTCAGGAAGCCGTGGCCAGCCAACCGGATGGCATCGCCCTGGTAATCAACAACGACGAAGCCTGGGACAAACCGGTGGAGGATGCTCTGGCGGCAGGGATCCCGGTTATCGGCATCAATAACGACGATACTCAGGGTCCGGCGGGTAACGCACGCCTGGCGTATATCGGCCAGAACGAGCGTCGAGCCGGTTACATGCTCGGGTTGGCCGTTCTGTCCAAGGCTAAAGATGCCGGCGTAGACCTTGCCAATGCCAAGGTTGGTTTTTCGGCGGAAGTGCCCACCGCAGCCTATGCAACTGTCCGGCTCTCCGGTATCCAGGATGCCCTCGATGAATTCGGCGTCACTTCCGAGGTGGATATCATCGATGCTGGCGGCATCGAGATGACCAAGGCCGAGGAACGCATCACCGCATACCTTCTGGCAAACCCTGATGTCACCTTCATGTTCGGCGCCGGCGGCATCGTTACAGATCGCCTGGCTACATCCCTCGCCAATGCCGGCTTTGATCCTGGCGCAGTGTATGCCGGAGGCTTCGATGCGGCGCCCGGCACCGTCCAAGGTCTCAAGGATGACTATCTGATCGCTTCTATCGATCAACAGCAGTACCTGCAGGGTTATCATGCTATCTCAACCCTGTATCTGCTCAACGAGTTTGGATTAACCCCGAACATCGATACCGGCGGTTACTTGATCACCAAGGACAACCTTGGTCTGATCGAAGAACTCTCGGGTACATACCGCTAAACCAATAGTCGTCTCACCCAATGACGTTAGAGGGCAGGCAAGACGCCTGCCCTCTTCCCACAAAGAACTGGCGAGCCTCAATGAGCGGAAACTCCCTGCAAAACCGAACATGGATGCAACTCAACCTCGGCACGCTGAGCACGCCTCTCGCTTTCCTGGGGGTGTTTTTCATATTTTGGCTCTTCTCGCCTGAACACAGATTCACCGATCCCAGAAATCTGGCGGCTATGGCCAAACTCGCACCGGATCTTGGGGTCGTGGCGCTGGGCGTTGGAATCCTGATGATCGCTGGCGAGTTCGATCTGTCTGTGGCTGCGATTTTACCGTTTTCATCGTACATTTTTGCGCAGTTATTGATCTTCGGCCTCAATCCTTTCCTCGCTTTTCTTATCGTAATACCATTTGGCGCGCTTTTGGGCTTGCTCAATGGCGTATTGGTGGTGCGAACAGGCTTACCCTCCTTTATCATCACACTGGCGACATTGATGTTTTGGCGAGGCGTACTCTATGTCGTAAGCGGCCTGATGCCGATTAGCATCTTGCGCTGGATCCCCAAAGATTCGTCTTTCGCCCAATTGCTTACTGGACAAATTGGCCCCATACCAATGCAGTTTATCTGGTATCTGACAATTGCGATCGTGCTTGGCGTTATCCTACATCTCAGCAAGTTTGGTAACTGGATATACTCGACGGGCGCTAACGTCGATGCTGCCAAAGCCATGGGCGTGCGAGTGAATATGACAAAGATCGTCTGCTTTATGATCTTGGGTTCGCTCTGCGCTTTTGCCGCAATCATGCAGGCGACACGCCTGGGTTCGTTCGCAGCTACACAGGGAAACGGTTTTGAGTTGCGGGCGATTGCAGCAGTTGTGGTGGGCGGCGTATCGTTGCGGGGCGGTGTCGGCACAATGCTCGGTATCGCTCTAGGCGTCTTTATCATCCAGATTATTGACAACGGCCTGATTCTGATGCAGGTGCCTGTGTTTGGTATAAACACCTTTATCGGTATCGCCGTTATCCTGTTTGTCATCATCAACAATCTGACCAATCGAGGGTATGCGGCTGAGTAACCACCGTCGCTGCCGAATTCCATCCCATTGCAATCCAGGGTGAATGATCCATGTCTGATCAGTCAAACTACGCGCAGCCGCTGCTGCAGATGACGAATATTCACAAATCATTTGGCAGAGTACAAGCCTTGCGTGGCATCGATTTCGATATAGGGTATGGCGAAGTCGTGGGCCTGTGCGGCGACAATGGCGCCGGCAAATCAACGCTCATTAAGGTTATCTCAGGTTACCATCAGGCGGATGAAGGGCAGATTCTCCTGGAAGGGCAACCAGTGAATATCAAGTCGCCTCATGAATCCAGAGCCTTAGGCATTGAGACTGTTTACCAGGATCAGGCCCTGGCGCCGCAACTCTCTATTGCCCGCAATATCTTCATGGGGCGTGAACCGACAACCGTGTTGGGGCTAATGGACCGAAAGACGATGGCAAGGCAGAGCATGGAGGCTTTAACGGGTCTTGGGCTGAAGATTCGTTCGACCGATACTCTGGTTGGCACGCTATCCGGCGGGCAACGCCAGGGGGTCGCCATTGCCCGCGTTATTCACTTCAAAGCCAAATTGGTAATCCTGGACGAGCCTACCATTGCACTGGCTGTCAAAGAAGTGCGCGAAGTCTTGGAATTCGTACGCCATTTGCGAAGCGAGGGCGTCTCGGTGATCTTCATCACCCATACGCTGCATCATGTATTCGATGTAGCGGATCGAATCGTCGTCATCGCTCATGGCACGAAGATCGCCGACATTGCAACAAGAAACACCAATGTTGACGAATTATCCGACATCATTGTCAGGGGTACGTACGGAGACTAGCGGCCATGGTAGAAACGACAGCAAGTGGCGGTTTTCGAGAAAGTAGCAGCAATCTTCTATTCCGTTTCAGGAGTATCGGCGTCTTTGTAGTACTGATACTTCTCATCTCATTTGCTGCGATCTTCACGCCAAGACATACATTCGTTGGTCTGCCCAATATCCAAAACCTGTTATCATTTGGGGCGGAGTTCGGGGTCATCGCTTTGGGTGTGGGGGTCTTGATGATCGCCGGCGAGTTCGATCTATCGATTGGTTCCATGCTTGCACTGTGCGCGTTCGTATTTACCGTAACGCTCGACACCTTTGGAAATCCTTTTATTGCGGCTGCAATAACCCTGGCCGCTGGAGCGCTGTTCGGCTTTATCAATGGCTCGATCGTTGTTCGAGCGCATATCGTTTCCTTTATCGCCACTTTGGGTATGATGCTCACGTATCGCGGTCTAACTGAGATATTATCCGCCGGTGAAGTTTATATCTTACCGATGAGTGACTATCCGCTTTTTCAACAGTTATTTAGCGGCAAAATCGCTGGCGTTATTCCCATGCAGGCATTCTGGTTTGTCCTGGCCGCAATCATTCTCTACTTTGTGCTGGATCGAGGTAAGTTTGGCAACTGGATTTATTCGACTGGCGCAAACAAGCAGGCGGCGCGAGCCATGGGCATTCAGATCGGGCGAGTCAAGATCATCAGTTTTATGCTCGTGGGTTTTTTGACCGCATTTGCCGCAATATTGCAAATGACACGGGTGAATGCGTTCTCGTCGCAAGCGGGTCTCGGCTGGGAGCTGCAAGCGGTGGCAGCAGCGGTGGTTGGCGGCTGCTCGTTGCAGGGCGGACGAGGCAGTATGATCGGTATTTTTCTGGGGACGCTGGTCATCATCGTCGTCGACAACATGATTGGCCAGCTACGTCTGCCATACGAATATACTTACATTGCCTTTGCCCTGGTCATCCTCGTATCGGTTTTATTGGACTTGTGGATAGAAGGGTTTATGCAACGGGCGCGCAAGGGTGAGGCCTGAACTTCGGCCCGCCACCACCTCGACATAAAATAAGTAGAGGCCTTGCGAGAAAAGTTTCTCACAGGGCCTCTTTTGCTTGGCGTCGACAACTTTGGCGAATGGCTCTTGCCGGATTTCAGGCGGCGACCATTTCTTTGGCTTTTCGCGCAGCGCTACCGGCATCGGGGGCGAAACCATCCGCGCCCACCCGATCGGCGAAATCTTGGGTGACAGGCGCACCGCCCACCATCACCTTGACCTGATTGCGCAGGCCAGCCTCGGTCAATGCCTCGATCGTGGCGCTGATCGATTTCGTCGTAGTCGTCAGCAGAGCCGACATAGCGACGATATTGGGTGAATCAGATTTCACTGCGTCGACAAACTTCTGCGGCGATACATCGGTCCCCAGATCGATAATTTTGAACCCGGCTCCCTCCAGCATCATCGCCACCAGATTCTTGCCGATGTCGTGCAAATCGCCTGCCACTGTACCGACGACGACCGTGCCGATCTGTTTGACGCCAGCCGCGGCCAGCAAGGGCTTCAGCAAAACCATCGAAGCGCTCATAGCCCGGGCGGAGATCAGCATTTCGGGCACGAATTTGTCGCCGACTTCAAACAGACGACCCACCTCGGCCATGGCAGGAATACATGCCTGATTGAGGATGGCTTCGGCAGGAGTGCCAGCATCCAGTTCAGCCTGGGTTTCGGTTCTGGCCAAAGGGGCGTTGCCGCTTAGCACTGCATTGTAGATAGATTCAAGACTCATTTGAAATTGCTCCTGGATAGAGATTGCGGTAGCTTATAAATTGGATTGTCTCCCTCTGGAGTGTTGGTATCTATTTCCGATTAGAAAATCAGCCACAAATTTCACTAATTAGCACGAATTGAAGTCTTTTATTCGTGTGAATTCGTGCCATTCGTGGCAAAAACGAATAACAACACTGTACAAGGAGACTACCATAAATTGGTTGTTGAAAAATCTGAGATTTGCGGGATAAGTTCACCAGTCGAGGATGGCGCCATCGTGGGCGCGTACGGTGGTAGAGTGCATGACCTCCTGTTGGAAGGGGCGCTTCTTTGCCGCATCCTCGTCGACTTCGATGCCCAGGCCAGGGGCGTCCGAGATCAGCCAATAGCCGTCTCTGGTCTCTAACGAAGACTGCACCACATCCCAACGCCAGGGGACATCGGTGAGCATGTCTTCCTGGATGAGAAAGTTTGGCGTGCTGAGAGCGAAGTGCAGGGCGGCGGCGTTGGCGACCGGGCCAAGCGGATTGTGCGGAGCGACCCCCATGTAGTAGGTTTCGGCTATTGCGGCGATTTTTTTCGCTTCCCATAAGCCCCCGCAATGACAAAGATCAGGTTGGATGATGTGGCAGGCCTGTTTCTCGAAGACTTCACGAAACCCAAAGCGAGTTACCAATCTTTCGCCCGTAGCGATGGGAACAGGGCTGGCTCTGCGCACTTCGGCCAGCACATCGACATTCTCTGGCGGCACAGGCTCTTCGATGAAATAAGGTCGGTAGGGCGCAAGAACGCGACAGAACTCGATGGCGTTGCCAGCGAAATGACGGCCATGACAATCGACCATGATATCCATGTCTTCGCCAACGGCAGAACGCAAGGCGGTCATCACCCTTTCGGCATAGCGATAAGCGGCGATGGGGTTCAGGCTTTCGGTCGGGGGAGTCAGCAGCACCTTGATAGCAGAATATCCCTGTGCACGCATTGCCAGCGCCCGATCGACGAAGACCTGGGGATCGTTGCTGTGCTGCGTTTCGTAGACGGCTTTCATGTCCCCGCCGCCAAGATGCGTATACATTCGCACCTTGTCACGTACAGCCCCGCCCAGCAGCTTATAAACCGGCTGCCCCAACACCTTACCACGAATATCCCACAGCGCCTGCTCGATACCAGAGATGGCCGACATGCCGATCACCCCCAATCGCCAGAAGGATTGCCGGTACATCTTCTGGTAGAGGAACTCGATGCGTTCGGGATCTTCACCCACCAACATCGGGGCGAAATCTTCCACTGCACCCGCTACCGCTCTTGTCTTCCATTCCAAAGACGCTTCGCCCCAGCCGTACAGACCGGGCTGATCAGTCTCAACCTTGACGAACACCCAATTTCGCATTTCGGCGTTGACGATGACGGTTTGAATGGCTGTGATTCTCATAAGTCGATGAATACTGATTTATTGAGAGATGAGGATAGACTTGCGGGGATCGGCTTCATCAGGGTTTCATGACATATTCTAGAACTGCGGGCGCACTCTGGCGAAAATTGACTTCAACTAATCCGCGCGTTTGCAGGCGTTGAACGTGTCCATGCAAGGCAAAGACCAGTTCCAGGTCAACAAGCCCGTGCGGCCAATCGCCCAGCTGAGGTCCGAGCGCCATGCAGGCTTCGCGCAGCGTGTGCGGTTGGCGCAAATATTCGCGCAAAAACAGATCGGCTCGCTCGACGAATTGGCGGGATTCGGCGCAGAACTCAGCGATCTCATCGCCACGTTTGACCGGCCAATGGCAACCCACATAGGTTGAAATGGGCAGATGCTCGATGAAACGAATCGTGGCCAGGTATTCGTCGACGTGCAGATAGGTTGGCGGCATCTTTTCAGCGCCATCGAAGCCGTGGTACACCCGGCCATGAATGGCATCCCCACCGTAAAGCGCTGCATGCTTGCGGTCGAGAATGCCCAAATGTCCGTGAGAATGACCGGGCAGCGTGACGATCTCCACTACCCAATCTCCCGATAGGGTAATTCGCTCGCCACCTGCGAACGTCATTTCGATCGTTTGTGGCTGGCCGCTTTGCTCGAGAATCCACTGGCGAGTATCGTCATCGTAGAAAATTTGATGATCAGCCCGATAAGCATCATAGCGCAACGCCATCAACGCCTTCGGCCCCATGCAAACGGCCCGGTCGGCGTCGCCACAGGCCAGGATAGCCTGAGGCGCGTGCAATTTCATCCGATGATTCCCGCCTGTATGATCAAGGTCAGGATGAGTGTTCATGATCCAGGTGATTGCAACAGGTTCGCCACCGGCATCTCGCATCTGTGGGATGATGAAAGATTCTGGATCATTGGCGCAACCGGTATCAAGCAAGATCGATGCGATGTCGCCCTGCAGATACACCAATTGCAGTGGACGACCGCCGACCTCGCCTTCCAACATGAATACGCCGTCAAAAAGTTGCTGCAACTTCCTATCCCCTTTCAATCATGATATAGAATCGAGCGTCCGCCATCGACCATAAGGGCGGCGCCATTAACAAAGCCAGCCTCCTCGGAAGCAAGGAAAACGATAGGCCAGGCGACTTCATCCGCAGTGCCGATGCGTTTGGGTGGATGGATATTGTACGTGTAGAGTCGTTCCGCATCAGGATCATCAAACGTGTTCCAATAATCAATGGCAATCTGTGTTTCGATATACCCTGGACAAACGGCGTTGACCCGAATATTCTTTGCAGCGTATTCGATTGCCAACGCTCTCGTCAGACCCACCACGCCATGCTTAGCTACGGGGTAAGGAAAACAGCCGGGAATGATCTGAAAGGCGTGGACAGAAGCAACATTAATGATACTGCCGCGTCCCATTGCAAGCATGTGCGGCAATGCTGCCTGGCAACACCACCACACGCCATCGAGGTCGATGGAAAATAATCGTCGCCATTCACTGGGTTTCAGTTCAAGCGGATCTCGGAAGAGATTGATGCCGGCATTGTTCACCAGAACGTCGGGCCTGCCTACGCTTTTGACGACTTCCGTCATCATGTCACATACGGAGGTCGGATCAGATACATCGGTCTGAACGGCGAATGATTGAAAGCCCTTTGAGCGCAGATCGGCTGCGGTGGCTTCACCGCTGAGAGGATCAAGTTCGGCAATGACGACAACAGCGCCTTCCTCACAAAACCTCAGGGCGGTTTGTGCACCAATCCCGCGTCCCGCGCCGGTTATGATTGCGATCTTATCTTTCAGTCGCTCTGGCATTTGGATAGTGCTCTAACGGTGAGTTCAAAATAGGCTCAACTCTGTATGACCGGAATGCCAAGACCGGCAGCGCCCGGTTTGCTCGTCTGAAACGTTTCACCCGATTTCGCCATGAGTTCAAGGGCGATGGCAGCGCGGCGCACTTTTTCTCGGCCTTGGGCTTGAGCAACGTTATCGAGGTGTAAGCCGCTGGGGTAGATATTGGCAGCATTGCGCAGACCGAACTTGAGGTGGATCGGTGCTGACACGCGGATGATGTTGGGCAGTTCATAATAACGAATGAAACCGCCCAGGCCATCTGGCGCTTCCACATAAAGATCGATGGGGATATCAATTACCTGTCTCAGAGCGGCTAGCCGTGCCGGAGAACTGTCCGAGGCGACGTTTACAGTATCAATCCCGGCCTCAACCAACATCCTGATCCCGACCGGATTCGCTGCTCCCATCAGCGCAGAGGCTTTGACGATCAAATCCGGTGGTAAAAGCCTCTTCTGCCGAGCCTGCCCAACCAGCCATGTCAAGCCTTCGTCCGCAACCAGTATGCTGCGGATGCCTAAATTGATGCCACGGAAAATGTCGTCCAACGCATAGCGCAATTGATCCATTCCCATGTGTCGCCAACCGAAAAGCTGACCGTTTGGCGTCAGCGCCTGAGCGGCGCCTTCCCAAGGTGCACGCGGCCCCACAAACAGACAGACCTCAATGCCATGTTCAAAGCCAAGTTGCGCCATTTGGCGAATCTCGGCATCGGTTTGCAGCATCATGCCGCTGCCCTGCGAGACGCGATGCACGGTGACGCCGCGCTTCTGTGCTTCATCGATTACGGCAGCGAACACACCTGGTCCCTCCACACTGGGGATTTCGATACGGTAATGTGCGCCGTCTGGAAAGCGCAGGGTAGAGGCAGGCAGGTCGTAACGGTCACCGGCAGGCAAGCCGAGGGAAATGAGAAAATCGGAGGCTTGATTCATCGATCGGAAGTCGCAAGACTGGGTGAAGCAAGGACGGTCGCGCTACATCGGCATATCTGCGCGCAAGTCGAGCTGGCCCTTACGGCGCAAGGCATATCGGCGAGCCCTAATCCGTTCAATATCGATAGGATAATGACCGTAATCATGCACTGTGCGGTACATCGTTCTGATGTTGACGACAGGAACCAGATCATGCACTTCACTGGACGAACCGATAAAAATGCCGCCTTGCGGCCCAATTCTCTCGATTAACTCCAGGGTCTCATCTTCTACGTCGTAGGGTGTACCGTGCGGCAGGGTTTGTGCGCAGCAGACATTGCCAAAGAGAAGCTTGTCAGGGTAGGCTTCACGAATGGCGAAGATGTCGTTGCAACCGTTACGCTCAATCGGGTTCAAACCGTCAGCTCCAAGCTCATCGAAAATAACGGGTAAGAACGAGCCATAGCGACCATCGGAATGATACAGGAATTTCTTGCCGCTTGCATGGATCGGGTCCACAATCCAACGCCAACGCGGCAGCGCTTCTTGTCGTACCCAATCTGGGGCGAAAATCGGTCCGTGCGTGCTAGAAATATCTTCGCCCATAAATTGCAGCGGCACCTGTCCGACTTCGGCGTAGGTTCTGGCGATATAGGCCGAGAAAGTGCCGCAACAATCCATCACGTGCGCCACCAGTTCTGGCGCATCATAGATGGCAGTCGCAAATAGCTCCATGTCTATATAGGTATAGGCATCGGTCAACGGGCCTTCCAGCGCCCCAATGAAGACGATGTCGTGTTCACGCATCACATCCTGCATCTGCCTGATCACCGGCGCATACCATTCCGCTACTTCTTCGTATACAGGCATTTGCGGCATATGTTTTTCGAGACCCTTCAAGTCAGTAAAGGGTCGTTTCGAAATCCAGGCTGTGCCGCCTGTGGTTTCGACTTTCCAGGCATCTGGATCGACATGGAAAAATCGGATCCAGTTGACGATTTTCCCGCCCATCCAGTGCGCAGATGGATCGAACACAAACCGAGTGATATCCAGACCGGCATTTTTCCAGGTTAGAGCGTTTAGCTCGAGGATTTCCTCCCAACTATATTGGCGGGATCGATCATAACCGCCAAGTTGCGCCAGCATGGGTTCGCAATCAGCCAGATCATAGGTTTGAATACGATCGACAGGTTCCCAGTTGATTGCTTTTTCAAAACGTTCCCAATTGTTCACGATACTTTCTCCATAAGCATGAAAAGGGGTTGTGCAGGAGGCGTGGCTCAATGATTCCAAATTACGTCGTTATTCACGTTCCATCAACCATCGCTGGATGAACACGGCAATGATCAATAAAGCGCCTTTTGCCACAAACTGATAGAATTGCGATACGCCCAACAAAATCATGCCGTTGTTAAGCACGCCCAGGATAAGTACACCGAGCATCGCACCGATTACCGTACCCTTGCCGCCGGTAAGCGCAGTGCCACCGAGCACGGCCGCAGTCACCGACTCCAATTCCAGACCGATAGCGGCATTGGGTTGCCCGGCATTGGAACGAGCGGTGAGGACAATACCGGCCAATGCCGCAGTCGCACCGCTTAGGGTATAGATGCCCAACTTGTACCCGCTGATGTTGATGCCCGATAACCTTGCAGCCACGTCGTTGCCACCGATGGAATAAACATTGCGCCCGAAATCAGTTCTCGTCAGAAAGATCTGAAAGGCTACAATGACGACCACCAGGATAATGACCGGCACAGGGATGCCCAGCGCCTGGCCGGAGCCGATCTTGTTAAAAACATCGCTCATTATCCCGATTGGCGCACCATTTGTCAGGATGAAAGCTGCACCCCGGTAGACTGCCAATGTGCCCAGAGTGGCGATTACCGGCTCGAGGTGACCACGGGTGATCAACATGCCATTTATCAGCCCGGCCGCAGCGCCTACCAACAATCCGGCCATGATCCCTAGAGCTAAATTGTCATTCCCGCGCATAGCGAAGGCGGCAAAGATCGAAACCAGACCTACAATTGAGCCAACCGATAAGTCCAGCCCACCCATGATGATCACGACGGTCTGGGCCAGTGTCACCAATCCAATCAGAGTAATAGCCTGACCGATATTGAGTATGTTGCGTGGGTGGAAAAAGATGTCCGGTTTTTGTACGCCGATGATGGCAATCAGGAGTGCAAGCGCAACTAACAGAGCCAGGATCAAGGGATCGATGCGACGGTTGCCTCGCAACCTTGATGAGATCGCATTAGTATTTTCCATGTCGATTCTCCTACACTCTCACAGTTAAGTTTCAGAGCCAAAAGTCAGACGTACGGGCCAGGTGACACTTGCCCCCGCTGGGAGCACTGCAACCCGGTTGTTCCTCCAGGCCATTCCCAGTTCATCATAATAACCTGTAGCGGGCTCCAGACCGACATCCGATTTCTTGTTGAGAAAGCCCTCGTCGATCCAAACGCCACAGTACGGCTGAGCGCCGACATCCCAGGACATGCGCAGTGAAGAGCCATCGGGTTGCATCAACATAATCCATGAGATGGCTTGTTCGGGAGGCAAATAGAATTTGCGTCCTCGTTTCAACGAGGACGGGGCTATTATATCCTGGTGAATCGGCTTTTCGCCCTGGCGCAGGATGACAGGCCACGAGTTACGCGTCCCGACAGCGCCCCAAACGTCATCGTCCGGAAAGACATTGACTACCTCAGTCGCTTCCGCAGGCAAGATAATTCGCGAGCCAGGTTCCAAAACAAATTGGGGATGAGGGGTCCACAGATAGGCTAAGGGCTGATCACCCATATTGGCTACTTTATATTGCAGGATAACCTCGTTTCCACCATCAATGGCGATACTACGAGAGAAACGGTAAGGTAAGGCTTTGCCATCAACAGTCAGTCGAATCACACCATCGCCTGTGCCCTCATCCTGCCAGGGCAGTGTCCATAATTCACCATGATCAGGAAGTTGAATCCCCTGCCAGGGACCAGGAGCTGGGTAGGGGCAGGAGAGAATGGTGGGGAACATTTCTTCCCACCCGCCGCACTGGTTGGGGTTGTATTCTGTACCATAGTCGAACACCTGAAATGGGTTGGAGTCATCGGGCTGTAGAAGCCACTCGATGTTTGTCCGCTTCGCAAAAAGAGAGGTGATCTTACCGCCAGCCGGTGGCAAGACATCCACGCGAACGTCTCGGCTTTCCAACCGCCAACCTGGATACCCAAACAGCCCAGCCCTTTGCAGATTAGCTGTTTCCATATCAAACGCCTCCTGTGGCAGGGGCTGTGGCAGTATGTTTTTTTGCTTTGCGTGCCGCTTCCGCCCTACGCATCTGCCAGATCTGGATAAGGGCAGCGATAACCAACAGCAGCCCGCGTGCCACGCGCTGGTAGAAAGTAGGCACACTCATCAATATCATACCATTGTTAAGAGTTCCGATGATCAGAACGCCCAACATGGTTCCCACGATACTGCCTTTGCCGCCGCGCATCGACACGCCGCCCAGAATCGCTGCGGTGATAGCCTGCAATTCCAGACCTTCGGAACCGGAGATCGGTTGCCCTGATTTGGTACGAGATGTTAGTACGATGGCTGCAACACCAGCCATCAACCCTGCCAGCACGTATACGCCGATTTGGTACCTATCGATTCCGATGCCTACTAACCTGGCTTGCTTGGCATTACCGCCAATGGCAAAAATGTTGCGGCCGACGATAGCATATCCCATCATCAGGAAGAAGACGATCGCAGCCAGGATCAGTATGAATACAGAACTAGGGATGCCAAACAGATCGGCGGTACCCAGCTTATTGAATGTCTCATTACGCACATTCACCGCGTAACCGCCAGGCGTGATAAGCAACGCAATACCACGATAAGCCGTATATGTACCCAGAGTGACGACCACAGGATTGAGCTTGCCCTTGGTAATGATTACGCCATTGATCAGACCGCCTAATAGCCCGGCGATGAGCGCAGCGCCGATGCCTACGGCCGCATTATCAATACCAAGCATTGCAACTCCAGCTGCTGCTGAGCAGAGACCAACCAGAGAACCGATGGCGATGTCAAGGCCCCCCATGATCATCACCACTGTTTCGGCCAGACCTGTCAGGCCAATCAGCGTGATACCTTCGCCGATGCTGATAATATTGGTTATACGATAAAACTGTTCTGGGATTCGAATTGCGAAGAAAATCAGGAGAACAGCAAGTGCAATCACCAGACCCAGTATCTGCGGATCGATAGATCTCAGCCATCCAACAAAGCGATTGCTTTGTTTTGAGGACGATGTGTTTTGCGTAGTCAATGTTTCCTCCCCTTATGCTTGACTAAGATGGCTGGCCATAGCCAGACGCAATATCGCTTCTTCAGTTGCACCCTTAGCGGGCATTTCACCTGTAATAAAGCCATCTTGCATGACGATGATGCGGTCGCTCACCCCCAGAACTTCGGGTAATTCTGAGGAGATGAAGAGCACGGCTATGCCGCTGGCTGCTAATTCATGAATCAATTTGTAGATTTCTGCTTTGGCGCCAACATCAACGCCACGCGTGGGCTCATCGAGAACAAGCACATCGGGACCCAGCGCCAGCCAACGCGCGAGAACCACCTTCTGTTGGTTCCCACCACTCAACTTGCCAACTTCCTGTTCAACGCCTGGGGTCTTGATCTGCAGGCGTCGTACGAGATTGTCAACAATGGCCTTCTCCTCCTTTCGATTCACAAAACGCAATCTGCTAATCCCCTTGAGGATGACCATCGTGATGTTTTCGCGTACACTTCTCATCATGACCAGAGCTTCTTTCTTGCGGTCCTCCGGCGTGAAGCCAATACCAGCTCGGATAGCCGATTTCGGGTTCCGAATCTTGACCTGTTTGCCGTTCACATAAACCTTACCGGCCAACAATCGATCCTCACCCATTAAGGCTTTGGCTAAGTCGGTACGCCCCGCGCCAACCAGGCCAGCCAGACCCACTACCTCGCCTTTGTGTACTTCAAAACTGATGTCGGCAACGCGATAGGTGGTAAGTCCCTCTACTTTGAGAGCGACCTCCTCACGCGAAGTCATCCTGTATTCAAAAAGTTCGCTCAATTCACGCCCTACCATCAGACTAACCAGATCGGATTCGTTGGTCTCCCCGCGTTTGCGTACGGCAACCAGCTTTCCATCCCGCAGGACGGCGATGCGATCTGCTAACTTGAGTACTTCGGGCAACCGGTGCGAAACATAGATAATTCCCACGCCTGCCTGGCGGAACTGCTCGACGATGTCAAATAATTTTGCGGAATCAGCCTCACTAAGGGAAGAGGTCGGTTCATCAAGGGCCAGAATGCTGGCATTGGTGCGGACAGCCCGCACAATCTCCAACATCTGTCTCTGCGCAGTGCTGAGGGTTCCTGCTTTTGTTTGAGACGATATACTATCGCCCACACCCAGTCGTTCCAGATCAGCTTGCGCTAACTGATAGGTCCTGTTCCAGTCCACCATCGAGCCCAGTCGGGTAGGCAATTCGCCCATGTAGATATTCTCTGCCACTGTCAGGTCTGCTAGGATCTCTGGCTCCTGATAGATGACACGTACGCCAAGGGCATGCGCCTCAGCTGGGGACTGGAATGAAACCTGCTCGCCGCGGAACTTGAGTGAACCGCCATCGGGCGCATAATCGCCGTTCATCACCTTCAACAGCGTCGATTTCCCCGCACCGTTCTCACCGACCAGTGCCAGCACCTCGCCCGGATACACTTCAAGCCCGACGTGATCCAGTGCTTGTACACCCGGGAATATCTTGCTGATATCGATAAATTCAAATACGGGTTCTTTCACTGCGAGAACATCTGTCATAAGCACTGTCTCCAATTGCTAGTGAGTGCTAATCTACCTCTGTACAGGGCAGGCGGTTTTTTCGGAACCGCCTGCCCCTGTTAGGATTATCAGTGCGTTACTCTCTATCGAATGAGTGGCATGAGACATTGAGTTACGCAAAGTCCGTACGAGAAGAACCTAGTTGCCGCCGATCAACTCCTGATAATTATCTGGGGTCATGACAGCGGCGGGGATGAATGTGATGTCAGGGATAGGCTTTCCATTGACGACGTTCTCATAGATGAACTCGACAGCGGTGGCGCCATGTCCTCTCGCCTGCGCCATCAGACTCGCTCGCAAACCGCTGGGTTCTCCCTTCTTGAATTCCTCTGCAGCCAGTTGTCCATTAATGCCGACGCCGATCACGTTCGCCGCTGACACTCCTGAATTCTGCAACGC
>JAGFJG010000128.1 GCA_024102915.1 Caldilineales bacterium | reverse complement strand
TCGTCGAGAATCTGGCGCAGCGTTTCGGGGTCTGAGGCCGCCAGTGCGGCGAATGTGAAAATCCCGGCGTCGTTCAACACGGAAGCGATCTTGGGGCCGATCCCTTCGATAACTCTGAGGTCATCGGACTGGCCGGACGTAGTGGCGACATCGACGACGGGTTGATCAGCGACGTCATCCTCTTCCTCGACAGGCGCAATTTCTTGGGTCGTTTCCGCTACAATAGGCTCCACGACCTCAGCCGGGGTTTTGTCCTCAGCCTTGATGTCCAGGCTTTCGGGTTCTCGTTTGACGCCGGGGGCCGGAGTGGCGTTCATGTCATCGCCGCGCCCGCGCCAGAGGAACCAGGCGATTACAATCACAATGATCAGCAGCAGAAGCCAAAGCCACCAGGGGATGCCCTGTTGTTGCCCGCCTTCCTGGCTGCCGCAGCCAGCCATCATCGTTGCCAACGTCATGGGAACGGCTACACGCATTATCCACTTTTGCATGATGCTCTCCTGTTTATTTGCGGTCGCGTAAGATATCTCTGATTTCTGTCAGCAATTTCTCTTCGGCGCTTGGCCCAGGCGGTGGCGCTGCCTCTTCTTTCTCTTTCATCTTGTTGTAACTGCGTACAATCAGGAAGATGACGAAGGCGATGATGATGAAGTTGACGATGGCCTGGATGAAATTGCCGTAGAGGATGACCGCCTGGCCTACGGTAATCGAGAGGCTGGCAAAGTCAACGCCGCCGAGAATGACGCCGATGATCGGCATGATGATGTCATTGACCAGCGATGTGACGATGGCGCCAAAAGCGGCGCCGATGATCACAGCGACGGCCAGGTCAATAACATTGCCGCGTTGCAGAAAATCACGAAATTCTTTGAACATGTTCCTCTTCTCCTTCGAAGGAAACGGGGTGACGCTTATTCATTATTTGCGTCACAAATTGATCGATGGGGGAACAAACGACGCAAAAAGCGATGAATAATTTGTTGGCTGAATAGTTAGCCAAACTCAGCAAAACACGGGGTTTTTGCGTCAATCAGAATAATAACCTCTTGCTGACGATTGGGCAAACGATGGCTCTTCCGTACTTTGTTTTGACACCCGACATGGGAACGGACTACGATACCGTTATGGGTTATTCAATTCGCATTGCGCTTCTTCTCGCCCTCGTCGCTATGTTGGCGTCTTGCGGCGGGCGAGATGGCTCTGTGGAAAACCAGAACCAGGGCGCAGACATTTCGCCCGTTCCGTCGCAACCGCAATCTGACGAAGAAGCAATCGCCGCCTTGTTGGTGGCCGAAAGTGAGGGCGTGTTGCATCAGGACATGGATCTGCTAGCCGGTATCTGGCTGGAAGACAGCTTCATCACCGATGCGCATCATACGCCGGACTATAAGGACGATGACGCCACGTGGCATGGCATCGATGCGATCATGGACCGCTACGTCGTCCTGGTTTTTCCCGGCAATCCACAGACCGCCAAACCCGAAATCCAATCGCTCACTGTCCAGGATGATTCTGCGGAGGCGGTATCGAGCACCCACATCGGTGAGGAGGTCTCGCCAGCGGGCGATAGGTGGGGTTTTGCGAAAAAGGACGGGCGCTGGTACATCCAATCACTGACTTATAATCTGGAACCTGAAAATCGCTAGGCGACTTGCCTTGAACAGCGAGCGTGTTCATCAACCCGGAGTCCGTAGCCGCACGACCCATTTTGCTGTCATTAGACGCTAGGTGCAGGCCTGGCGTTGTGCTAGAATATTCACAAGGCCTTCCCCACATCACGCAGGCCTTACTTTCGTCGCAAGACAAACATTCAAGCTATGGTGGACACACTCCCTCGTCGAGCAGGCACGCGCCTGGACAAATTACAGTGGAATATGATCCAGGTTGCGCGCGAAGTCCCTCTGTTTCGCTCACTGACCGAGGAAGAATGGGAAGATATCGCTCCCTTGTTGCATGGGCAGTGCTTTCCCAAGGAATCCTATCTCTTCTTCCAGGGTGATCCCCCTGACGCTTTGTACATCGTGTGGATCGGACGTGTGAAATTGGTGCGGCATACGGATAATGGCCGGGATGTGGTGCTGGAAGTGCTTGGCCCAGGCCAACTGATCGGGGAAATGGCTGTGTTGGATGGCCGGCCCTATTCCACCACCGCGCAGACGCTCGAAGAAGTGGCGGTCGTCGCCATCGCCCGCCGTGATTTCTATTCGCTGCTAGAGCGATACCCACGCGTGGCGATGGGCGTGATTTCAGAGCTAAGCCGACGGCTGCGGATGACAACCGAGCTGGTGCGCAGTCTGGCGGTTGACCGGGTCGAACAACGCATCGCTCGCACACTGCTTCGATTAGCCGACCTGGCCGGGCGACCCTACGGCGAGGATGAGTCCGCCATCGTTATCGACATGCCTCTGACGCGCCAGGACATCGCCGAAATGACTGGCACCACCGTAGAGACGGCGATCCGGGTCATGAGCCGCTTTCGCAAACAGGGTCTGGTCACAAGCGTGCGCAGCCGTGTGGTGATCACGTCGCCGGATGGGCTGACCGAGATCGCCTTGGGCAATTAGATCGCTGACGGCCAGGGATGCTGCAAACCACAGCCCGAATTACATCCAGGCGTCTCGACGGCGTCTATTTGGAACTCGACCTCTGGTCGCCAGCACTGGCGCAGGCGCTGCAACCGGGCCAACCTATCCTGATCAGCGCCGGTTGGGGCATCGATCCCTACCTTCGGCGCACTTATTATCCCATCGACATCGGCACAGATACGGTTGTCATCCGGGTTCCGCCCGGTGGTGATCGAGGCCATGCCTGGATGCACACCCTGGCCGAGGGCGCCGAAATCGACATCCTGGGACCGGTCGGGATTGGGTACGCCATTGGGGCGTATGTGCGTAATCTGCTTTGCCTGGGCGAGGGCGAATGGGCCTGGTCATTGCTGCCGTTGATCCATCATGGCATCGCTCAACCCTGCTCGGTGACGCTGGCCGCAGAATCCGCCAGCTCGCGCACGGCGATCCCGGCGAATCGTCTCCCCCTTGCCGTTGAATACCGTCTGGCCACGATTGATGGCAGCCGGGGACGCCAGGGCCGCCTGACCGACATCCTTCCCGATCTGCTGATGTGGGCTGATGCGGTCGCCATCGCCGGTTCCTTGTCGTTCTATCGCCGGGTCGCCGACCATATCCGCGAGCAACGAGTGCTTCTCAGTCCTGGATTTGTGCAGGCGCTCTATCCCGGCAGCTTTATTTGCGGAACCGGCTCTTGCCAGGCCTGCGCTACCGACATCGCTGGCGGTAGGCGGCGCGTGTGTCTGCGCGGCCCCGTGTTCGACCTGAACGACCTGTTTCGTTGAAACAACCTGACCTATGCCTATCGAATTAGCCCCAAACAACAAGCGCGGCCTCGCCCTTTCTTCGCCGATTGTGGCCGGGAGCGGCGCTGTGGGCAATGGCGATAGTTGGCCGCCCGGACTTCAGCCCGACGACTTCGGAGCTATCGTCACTGCGCCGGTCAGCATGCGCCCGCGCAAGGGTTCGCCGCAGCCACGATGGGTGGAACTCCCGGCCGGTTTTCTGCTCGATACCGGCGGACATAACCCCGGCTTTTCCCGGCTGGTCGCCAGCCAGGCCGGGCAATGGCGCCGGTCATCGACGCCGGTCATTATCAGTCTGGCCCAGGGCGATGCCGGCGGGCGGGCATGGATGGCGGCCCGGTTGGAGGAGGAAAATCTGGGGGTGAGCGGCATCGAACTGGCCGCACCGGAGGACATCAATCAGGGCGAGGCCAGCGCTTTCATCTCGGCCGTGCGCCATGCCACCACCCTGCCGATTCTGGTCAAACTGCCCGCCACGCGTGCCGCTCATCTGGCCGAAACCTGTGCGGTCGCCGGGGCCGACGCTCTCGTAGTCGGCACGCCTCCGCCCGCCGTTTACCCGACCGAGGATGGCGTGTTACTGGAAGCGCCGCTGGGAGGGCCGGTGGCGCTGCCATTTACTTTACGGGCATTGCGCAACGTGGCGGCGCTGAATTTGGGCGTCCCCCTGGTAGCGGCTGGCGGGGTGCACAGCCTGGATGATGTCGCTTTGTGCCTTGAGTTGGGCGCTGCGGCTGTACAAATTCGCAGCCTGGTCTGGACTAACCCTCTCGCCACCAAAGATTTGTGCACGAGGGCGCTGGCTTTTTTGCCGGACGAGGAGGAATGATGGTCGAACGAATCAATATATCTTCCGGCGCTGTCTGGGAGGATATCGTCGGCTATTCACGAGCGGTGCGCGTGGGGAATGTGGTCGAGGTCGCCGGGACAACGGCGGTGGACGAAGAAGGCCGTGTGGTGGGGCCCGATGATTTGTACGCTCAGACGAGCTACATTCTGGCGAAGATCGAGCAGGCTTTGTCCCAGGCCGGGGCGACGATGTCCGACGTGGTGCGCACCCGCATCTACCTGACCGACATCAGCTGGTGGCCGGAAATGGCGCGCGCCCACGCAGAATCCTTCGCCGCCGTCAAACCGGCAACAACGGCCGTGCAGGTGGCGGCCCTGATAAATCCCGAAATGCTGGTCGAGATCGAAGTCACCGCCATCGTCGGCGACAAAACGAGAAAACCCCAACCATGAACCTGCATGGCGTCCCCATCGAGTTGGAAAGCGAAGATGAGCGCATCATCAGGCGCTGGCAACGGCAATGGTCATCTTTCCCACAGGGTCGCACCGACCCAGGTGCTTCGCCCATCCTCCTGCGATTGCGAGTGGCGTCTGAGACGCCTGCGTCGCCGCCCGCGCCGGTTGTGGCGCAACGTCCCGGACTTACATACTTTCTGGCGGGCAGGCGTTTTACCGCGCATTTTGAGCGATGGGGTCGCTACGACATCGATCTGGACGACGGTGTGGCGGATGGGGTGATGACCGAAATTGGCCTGAAAACGTACGGCGTGTTCGAGGATATGATCATCATTTCACTGGCGCCGCTGTTGCGCCGCCGCGGGCTTTTCACCATCCACGCCTTCACCGCCGCCCGCGATGATCACGCCGTCGTCATCGTCGGCGATATCGGCGCTGGCAAAACCACGACCGGGATTAACCTGCTTTGCCACGGCTATCAGCTTGTGTCGAATGACTCGCCCCTGCTCGCTCCGATATCTCAGAATGCGATTGAATTACGCGCTTATCCGGGACTGTTGAGCGCCTATCCCGACTCTATTTCCTGGTTTCCCCAGCTTGCGTCTATCGCTCACCCGAATGCACATCCCTCGGCCAAGATCTCATTCGCCGCGGACGAAATCTGGCCTGAGCCCTGGCGGGAAGCCGCCAAACCCGGCCTTTTGCTTTTCCCGAAAATCGTGCACGATCTGGAACGCCCCCGCCTTGCCCCCATGCCCTCGATCACCGCTCTGCAAAGACTGGTGGGGCTGTCCATCGAGAATTGGGATAGCGAAACCATGCCGGGCCATCTTTCCGCCCTGCGGGCTCTGGCGGCTAATGCGCCAGCCTTCGAACTCCACCTCGCCCCAGACATCGAGCGCATACCCGAATTGATTGACGGCGCTTTACAGGAGGCCCTGTCTCATACGCATGTCGACTGAATCGCTGCCTGAAGTCATCGCACGCGAGGAAACGGACCTTGACCCCGGGTGGAAGGTGCTCGTCCACAATGACGATGTCACCCCGTTCGATTTCGTCATCGTCGTGTTGCGCTCTATCTTCCAGCTTTCGCCCGAAATCGCCGAACACGTGACGCTGACCGCACACTTCCGTGGCATCGCCCTGGTCGTCGTCCTGCCCAAAACCGAAGCGGAGAAACGCGTCGCCAAAGCGCACATGGCTGCCCGGCTGGAAGGCTATCCCCTCACTTTCTCAATGGAGCCGGATGAATGATGCGAACGCCGCAAGACCTGGCCGCTTTCATCGCCGATAATCGTATCGAGGCCGAGCTAATCACCGATATCGGGGAGACGCCAACGGTGGCCGCTGCGGCCATCGCCCTGGGCGTGAACGAGGACGATATCATCAAAACGCTGCTCTTTTATGTTTCGGGCCAGCCGTATGCGGTGATCACCAACGGCACGGCCACGGTTCCGGCGCGGCCACTGGCCGACCACTTCGGGGTGGGCAAGCGCCAGGTGAAGTTGGCCAGGGCTGAGCAGGTGGTGGAGGTGACAGGTTATCCGGCCGGGGGAGTGCCGCCGTTTGGTCACGTTCAGCTCGTGCTCGTGTTGTTGGACAGCAGCCTGATGGCCAAAGATGTCATCTTCGGCGGTGGCGGCGATGACCGGACGATGTTGCGAATCGCAGTCAGCGAACTTGTGCGGCTGACAACTCCCACAATCCTGAAGTTGACATAATTATTGCGTATCGTGGAACTCGTCGGATAGGCAATTCGTAAAAACACAGCCCATCAATCTGAGACGCTTTGTTGTTTTTCAGTCGGTTCCGAATGAGATTTGGACTCAAGCGGCAGGCGCACAGCGGTGAGCGCTTTTTCGATCAGGGGCGCCATGGGCTGCGGATCGCATTTCTTCGTGCCGCCCAGATAGGCTGTCAATTCTGCACCAAGCAGGATGATAAAGTTGGAGAGATAAAACCATAGGAATATAACGATGATGGCGCTAATGGAGCCGTAGATGACGCTGTAATCTTTCCAACCACTGCTGATGTACCAGATAAAGCCGCGCGTAACCAGGGTCCAGGTCAGCGCCACCGCCCCCGACCCCAACACCGTCGCTCGAAGTTGTGGGCGTTTCCAGGGGACGAAATGATAGAGCAGAAAAAATGCCAGCCACAAAATCAGGCCGAATACGAGCGCGTTCGATGTGGTTGCTAGAAGCGGTCTCAGGCTTTCGGGCAGGAACGGGCTCCGCAGCAAAGCCTGGCTGAAGGCGCTGAGGATGACGGCCAGGAAAATCAGCGGTCCGACGAGGATAGCCATGATCATGCCAATGCCACGAGATAATAGGGTTGCCCTGCGCTGTTCCGCCCCGAAAATGCGATTGGTGGTGGCCTCTAATCCCCGGAAAAACCCTGACGCCGCCCAGAGAAGACCCAGAAGAGCAACGACGCTGGCGCCATTCCATGAAATCAGAATCTCTTCCACGACCTCCCATACCCCCATTGCCCCGACAGGCATGACCTCTAGAATGCTGGCCTGAAGATAGCGTTGTAAGTCCTCGTTTTCGACGAAGATACGTGAGAATACGTTGACCAGGAGAAGGATCAGGGGAAAAATCGAGAAGGTGGCGAAATAGGCCAGCGCACCCGCACGGAAACCGAGTTCATCCTCGCCGATTGATTGAACATAACACCGGATAAATCTGGCGAAATTCATGTGGGCAGTATAGCATTTGTTGTTAAGGCGGCTCCAACTTTGACCGCACCAAAAGCCTCTGCTAGAATGCCTGAGTCATTGCGCCCCCATCGTCTAGTGGACTAGGATGTCAGCCTTTCAAGCTGAAGACAGGGGTTCGAAGCCCCTTGGGGGCACTGGCGAATACCCCGAGTCATCCTCTCGGGGTATTTTTATGGGGTTTGCGCATCGGGCGGGCCGTTGCGATAAAACTTGATCTCCGCTTTTTCCATGGTTACCAGACCCTGGGTGATCGCACTGTCGATCAGCGGTAAAAACGCCTCAAGCTTTTCCCTGGTGTCCACGATCTCGATAACCAGGGGCAGGTCGGTGGAAAGGCGCATGATTTTCGTGGTGTGGATGCGGCTGCGCCCGCCAAAGCCCATTATCCCGCGCAGTACGGTGGCTCCGGCCAGACCTTCGCTGCGGGCGCGCAGCACGATCCATTCATGCAGCGGTTTCCCTTCATGGCGATCACTTTCGCCGATGAAGATGCGTAAAAGGCAGCCTTCGCGAGGCAAAGTCATCATCGATCACCTCCAAATCAAATGCGCCAGTGTCTGGCCAAACCACACGGCGGCCAATCCCGACAGCACGTGCACGGCCAGATCGACCAACGCCAGAGTCGTGTCGCCGCTTTTGACGAGGAATAACGCCTCGTTCTCGAACGTGGAGAAAGTGGTAAATGACCCCAGAAACCCGACCATGAGAAAGAGTCGAGTCTGGGGGCTGAAGAATCCATAGGCTGCCGCCATCTCGCTCAGAAAGCCGATGAGCAGACAGCCCGTGAGATTGACGACGAGTGTGCCGTAAGGAAATGCAATGCTGCCCGACCAATCCTGTACAATCCCGGCCACCAGAAACCGCGAGATTGCGCCCAGGAATCCGCCCAGGCCGATGATCACGATGTTGAGCAATTTCCGCCTCCTGCACAGAAATTCGTTGCTGGCGAATCAGCGCCAAGAATGTGCATCGTATACTGATTCGGAGGCTGCGGCAAAGACAGGGCTGGTGAATTCACCTCCGCATGGCTTGTCGCAATTGCATTGACGCCATCTCCGCCAACCGCTACAATCAGACTATGAATTCGGTTCCCTCGCCAATTCGCATTGTCGAAGCCTCGGACATCCCGTTGGAGGCGGCCAGGCTGCTGTCGAATCATGTCGGCCGGGCTGTGGCGAGGCGAGGTTACGCATGCATCGCCTTGTCGGGAGGTTCAACGCCGCGGGCGCTGTTCCGTCTGTTGGCCGAGCCATTCTGGCAATCACAAATCCCTTGGGAGTTGGTTGACGTCTGGTGGGTGGATGAGCGCTGCGTCCCGCCCGATCATCTCGACAGCAATTATGGCGCGGCGTTTCAATTGCTTTTCCAACATCTGCCCGTCGTCAGGCTGCACCGAATGCGGGGCGAAGATGAACCGCACGATGCCGCCCAGGAATACGAATCGGAACTGCGCCAGGCGTTTCGGTTGAGCCCGAACGGTCGTCCTCGCTTCGACCTGGTGCTGCTGGGCATGGGCGACGACGGGCATACAGCGTCCCTGTTTCCCGGCACGCCCGCCCTGGACGAGGAGAAAGCCCTGGTCACGGTCGGCGAAGCCCCTGTCGCTCCGCAGCAACGCATCACCCTCACCCTGCCTGTACTCAATCGCTGCGGTCTGGCGCTGTTTCTGATTGCCGGGGCAAGCAAAGGCCCAGCGTTGGCCCAGATATTCGGCCCCAACCCGGCGAATCCTCCGCTCCCGGCCGGTCGGGTGCACCCCACTCAGGGAAAGCTAATCTGGCTGGTCGATTCGGTCGCAGCTCATGCGGCGGGATTCGTCCTGACTTGAGAATTGCCTATTCAAACAAAGTTCCCCTGAAAAAGGACAATTCAACGCAAAGACGCAAAGGTAATCCTTGAGGTTCGCAAAGAATTCAATATCGAAATCGCCTCTTTTCACGCTTTGTGACCTCTGCAACTTTGCGATAAACCATTTTGCAGTAGAGCCAAACATTCGCATCACCATTTTCCATCAAACCCACTCCATAAGAAGACTATCATGCCAACATTAAACGATTTCTACACCGAACAGGGTCAGGCCATATGGCTCGACTTTATCAGCCGCGACATTCTGCAATCCGGCGTCTTGCAAGGGCTGGTCGATCAGGGCCTGCGCGGGGTGACTTCGAACCCCACCATTTTTGACCAGGCGATCAGCAAAAGCGACGACTACGATGCCGACATCGCCCGCATGAGCAGAGACGACGTCACCCCATTCGCCGTCTATGACACGCTTTCGCAGGCCGATATCCAGGCTGCGACCGACGTGCTGCGTCCGGTGTTCGATGCCAGCGGCGGCTCCGATGGTTTTGTCAGCATCGAGGTCGATCCCGATCTGGCCTACGAATCCGCACGCACGGTGGCCGAAGCCAAACGGCTCTGGGCTGCCATCGACCGCCCCAATCTGATGATCAAAGTGCCGGCGACGCCCGAAGGCGTGCAGGCGATCCGCCAGCTCATCGCCAGCGGCATCAATGTGAACGCGACCCTGATGTTCTCATTGCAACACTATGATGATGTCGCCTTCGCCTACATCGAAGGGCTTGAACAATGGGTCGCAGGCGGCGGCGATGCCTCGACAGTAAACTCTGTCGCTTCATTTTTCGTCAGCCGCATCGACGGCGTGGTCGACAAAGAATTGGCGGCCAGGGGCAATGGCGATCTGCAGGGCAAGATCGCCATTGCCAACGCCAAACTTGCCTATGCTCGCTTTGAGGAAGTTTTCAGCGGCGCGCGCTGGGACAGGCTGGCTGCCGTCGGGGCCAGGGTGCAACGTCCGCTTTGGGCGAGCACCAGCACCAAGAATCCGGCCTATCCTGACACCCTCTATGTCGATTCCCTGCTCGGCCCGCACACTGTGAACACACTGCCAATGCCGACGCTTGAGGCGGCGGTTGAGCAATCGGTGCTGACCCGCACCATCGACGAAAACGTGGAAGGTGAAAGAGTTCGTATCGACTCGTTGGCGTCTTTCGGCATTGACTTCAATCAGGTGACGGAGGACTTGCAATCCGCTGGCGTCGCATCATTCGCCAAGTCCTATCATAACCTGCTGGAGACGATTGCCGCCCGCATGAAATCCGTCCGTCCGGTCGCCTGACATCAAAATCAAGCTGGAGCGATCCATGCCAATTTTCGACCGCCTGGGCGCGCCCGCGCCCACAACTATCATCATTTTCGGTGCGTCTGGCGACCTGGCGTTCCGCAAGCTGGTGCCTGCATTTTATAGCCTGGCCAGCGCCGGACTGCTGCCTGAAAAATATTTCATCATCGGGGCGGCGCGCAGCGAGATGGATGATGAATCCTTTCGCGAGCATCTCCGCCAGGGCGTGGATCGCTTTGGCCGCGTGCGTGGGGGTGATGACGATGACTGGGGCGAGTTCGCCCGGCATATCCTCTATCACCGGCTGGTCTATGACGATGTCGGGGGGTATCACGAGCTGGCGCGCAAATGCGAGAAAATCGAGCGCGAGAATGATCTCGGCTCCAACCGGCTGTTTTACCTGGCCACCCCGCCCACTCTCTACGAATCCATCGTCGAAGAACTCGGCAATGCCGGGCTGTGCCAAAGCGGTGAGGGCTACACCCGGATTGTGGTCGAGAAGCCCTTTGGCCGGGACCTGGAATCAGCGCACAACCTGAACTGCGCCCTGCACAAGGTATTCAACGAAGACCAGATTTATCGGATCGATCACTATCTGGGCAAGGAGACCGTGCAGAACATCATGGTCTTCCGCTTTGCCAACGCCATATTCGAACCAATTTGGAATCGGCACTATATCGATCACGTGCAGATTTCGGTGCTGGAATCGGTTGGCGTCGGTCGTCGGGCGGGGTATTACGATCAGGCCGGCGTCATGCGCGACATGTTCCAAAATCACCTGTTGCAATTGCTCAGCCTCAGCGCCATGGAACCCCCCACCGCCTGGGACGCCACCCTGCTGCGAGACGAAAAAGTCAAGGTGCTGCGGGCAGTACGTTCCCCCACGGGCGAAGCCTTGCATACCAACACCGTGCGAGCGCAGTACAGGTCATTGGACGGTCACGGCCCCAGCTATTTGAAGGAAGATGGCGTGGCGGCGGATTCGCAGACCGCCACCTATGCCGCACTTGAGTTGTACATCGACAACTGGCGATGGCAGGGCGTGCCGTTCTATCTGCGTTCGGGCAAAAGCATGGCCAAGAAGCTGACGGAGGTGGTCATTCGCTTCAAGGAAGTGCCGCACATGCTCTTCAATCTGCGCCACGATGCGTCCGTCACGCCCAACCAACTCTCATTCTGCCTGCAACCCGAAGAGGGTTTCGATCTCGGCTTTCAGACCAAGATTCCGGGCGCTGGTATGCGCACGCGCTCGGTGGATATGAGCTATCAGTTTGAATCCACCTATGGGCACAAAGCGTTGCCTGAAGCATATGAACGGCTGCTGCTCGACGCCATGCTGGGCGACGCATCCTTGTTTGCCCGCGCCGACGAGATCGAGCAGTCATGGCGGATCATCGACAACATCGTGGGCGGCTGGCAGAGTGGCGACGGCCCGGTCATGAGCTATTACGAGCCGGGCAGTTGGGGGCCGGCCGCCGCCGAGGCGATGCTGGCCGCCACCGGTCGCGACTGGACGGCGAATTGCCTCAGTGACGACGATGTTGAGAAAGTAACCAAGGAGGATGGAGCGGAAGCGACGAACTGAAGATAGAAACCGCCGTCACTTTACAGATTTCTTCGTGACCCCGGATTAGCTGCCTGTGATGTGGCACACCCCGCACGCCTCGCACAGATCGTCGGCTTGTTTGTCATTCAGCAGGCCCTTGCCCGCCCGCCATTCCACCAGCTTCGCCGCCTCCTCGGTCGGAAGCGGCGCTGGCCCGCCCAGTTGTACCAGCGTCCTCGTGATCATCGCCGCGTGCTCTAGCTTCTCCAACTTGAGATAGGCCTCCATCGGGTCTTTGCCCACGGTGATGCTGCCATGCCGTTTGAGCACCAGCGCGTCGTAGGATTCGATCAACCCCGCTATCACCTTCGTGCCTTCGGCGGATGCGGGCGTGGCGTACTCGGTGGTGGGGATCATGCCCAAGGTCAGGATCACCTCTGGCAGCAGGCAGCGCGCCAGCGGGATTCCGGCGATGGAAAGCGCAATCGCTGTGGGAGGATGCGCGTGCACCACGCTGGCGATATCGGGGCGGCGGCGATAGGCTTCCAAATGGAGGAGGATTTCGCTGGAAGGGCGCAGGTGACGATTCGCCCCATAAACCGGGCCGATAATCTCGCCCTTGTCATCAATTGTGATCAGATCGCTCGGCTTGATAAAGCCCTTTGAAAAACCGCTCGGCGTCACCAAAAACCTATCAGGGCTCAACCGCACACTGACATTGCCATCGGTGGCGGCGACGTAATCCTTTTGCCACATGAGTTGGCAAACCTGCGTGATTTCGCGCCGCCATTCCTGTTCGGTGCGACGTACAGGCGGCGCTTTGGCATCGGTTGTATATCGGATGAGGCTCATCTCAGATTCCTGTTTGGGTGCGTGACCGGCTATCTCGTGAGATTATAGTGGAGGAGACAGACGCTCGCCCAATTGTCGCACGGATGTGCAATCGCAGGTCAACAACGCTTCATTTTCCCCGGCTTCCGCGGTTGAAATGCTTTCAGCTTTTCCGTGCCCGTGCTAGAATGATCCAGCAAGATTTGAGCAGTTTACCCCATAATCACGTTCACTGATTTCAAACAAACGCCTAAGGCGAAAGCATGGACAAACCCATTGTTGCCTGCATCCAACACCGTCTCATCATCCCGCAGACGTTAGAAGACTATAGCGCTTACCTGAGCCGATTCCTGCGCACTGCCAAGGCCAAGGGGACGGCTCTGGCGGTCTTCCCCGAACTGAGCGGCATCCCCACCACGCTGCCCAGCTTCAGCGGTTGGAAGAATTCCCTGGCGATCTCAGCCAGTCAGAGCAAGCATCGCAAACTCGGTTTCTGGCAGCGCACCAAGTCGAAGGTGGCGGGCGGGGCCGCCGGGGTGGTGAAGGCTGACCTGCGTAAGACATTCAATCAGGCCGTGCGCGACATGCCCGAATCGGTGCACGATGCGTATGTGAGCACATTTGCTGGTTTGGCCCGCCAGTTCGAGATGACCATTGTGGCTGGCAGCCTCTACGACCTCGACCCGAATTCAAAGGAAATGCGGAATACCTGCCTGGTTTTCGGGCCCGATGGCAGCCTTCTTGGCCGCCAATCGAAAGTCGTGTTAGCGGAAGCCGATCGGCAACTCGCCGGTCGCTCGGAAGGTTGGGGCGTGATCCCGACTCCCGCGGGTAAACTGGGCATCCTGCTTGGCAACGATGTGTTATTCCCGGAGCCAGGCCGCATATTGGCGTTTCAGGGAGCGGATATCCTCATCTCATTGGCCGCCGTCACCCGACCTGCCACCTTTCATAAGATTTTCCAGGCCGCGCAATCCCGTTGCCAGGAGAATCAGCTTTTCGGCATGATCAGCTTTCTCGTCGGCCCCGACCCCCTGGCCCCGCCTGAGGCCGCTCCCTACCTGGGCCGCAGCGCCATTCTGGCTCCGTTGGAATTCACGCCGCGCTTCAGCGGCATTATGGTGCAGATCGGCAGCCCCATGGCCGAGGGTGCGATTACAGCCGAGTTCGACTATCCGGCCCTGAGCGAGCTTTGGGAAGAGAGCGATACGCCGTTGCGCAGCGAAATGCCCATGAGCCAGGCGGCGCCCATCCTGGCCAACATCTATCAGCGGGCTTTGCCCCTGGCCGATTCGGGCCAGCTCATGCTGGCAGCGCCCGCCGCGAGCGCGACGCCGCCCGTGGAACCGATTGCCATGCCTGCCCCCGAAGAACTGTCCTCTGACGTCGATTCGGAGGAAGAGGACGTTGATTACTCGATCATTTCGCCCATGTTCCCGGTCACGCCGCTAGCATCGCTCGATGCTTCAGACGACGAGGAATCGGCTTCAGAGATGGCGGAAGCGGAAAGTGCCGCGCCTGAGTCCGAGTCTGTGGTCGCTGCACCGGTGGAAGTCCCGGTCGAAGCGGCATTGTCTGACGATGCACCCGATGAAATGACCGTGACGGAGGAATCCGTGGTTGATGAGGAAACGGCGGACGTCGTCACTCAGCCAGAGGAGAGCGCCATCGATGCCGTCGCTGAGTCTGCCGCCGGGGTTACCGACGAGGCGATACCGGCGCAGCCGTCGTCATCCCAGGTGGATGCGACCGAGCCTGAGAAACCTGCGAAGCGCTGGCGTTTTCCCTGGCAGAACTAGGCTGCGAAATCGACATTCAGCGCTATCGAGAAAAAACGATCTCGCCGCCGATGAGGGTGGTGTGCACCTGCAGGGATTGATTCAACAAAACCAGATCAGCCCTGGCTCGGGGGGCGATGCGCCCACGCTCCGCTTCGATGCCCAGCGCTCTGGCAGGTGTGTCGGTGATGGCAGTCAGGGCTTGTTGGAGCGTACAGCCCGCATACGTGATCAGGTTACGCAACATCGCATCCAGGGGCATAACACAACCGGCCAGAGTGCCATCCGCCAGTCGGGCGCTTTCGCCATCCACATTGACCTGGAAATCGCCGAGGATATGCTGACCGGGCGGCATACCCAGGGCGGCCATGGCGTCGGTGACAACATTCATACGGGAGCCGAGCGCTTTCCAGGCCAGGGCCATCACGGCCGTGTGGGTGTGGATACCGTCGGCGATGAACCCCACCGTCGGTCTGTCGTCGGTGAGCAAAGCCCCCGGCAATGCAGGTTCACGATGGCTGAGGGAGGGCATGGCGTTGAACAGGTGAGTGCCATAGCGAATGCCCGCATCGAATCCCACCCGCGCTTCATCGTAGGTCGCCATCGAGTGCCCGGCGGAAACCAGCACGCCGCGCTCGACCAGGGCTTCGACCATGGGCAAAGCGCCGGGTAATTCGGGGGCCAGCGTCACAAGGCGCACGCTATTCTCGCGCGACCAGGCTTCGATTGCACCCAGGTCGGGCGAGCGCAGATAGGCCGGGTTGTGCGCTCCCTTTTTTTGCGGATTCAGAAAGGGGCCCTCGACATGCAGGCCGAGCGGTTCTGCGCCGCGCCAGCCGGATGGCGGTCCCTGCAACATCACTTCCTGCCCGCCAGCGATATTGTCGAGCGGTGAGGTGATGATCGTGGGCAAGAAGGCCGTGACGCCATATTGGGGCAGCCCTGACGCCACCTCCCAAATCGTGCTGGAATCTGCGGTGAAGTCGTGGCCAAATGCGCCGTTGACTTGCAGATCGATGAATCCCGGCGTCAGAATCAAATCGCTGGCGTCGAACACCTTTGCATCGGGCGCGTGGAAACTACCGGCGACGCCCACGGATTCGATGATTCCATCCTTGATTAAAACGCTGGCATCTTCGACTTCGGAATCTGGACTAACTAAATGGGCATGGCGGATGAGGAGCATAGCGATAAATTCCTGAGTATTTTTGAAGAGGGAATCCGAGCTCTATTGCAGAAAGCTAAAACGCAAAGTGGCAAAGGTCACAAAGGGTCACATGGGGGGGGATTTCGAGATTCAATTCTTTGCGAAACTCAAGGCTATCCTTTGAGTCTTCGCGTTGAATCGTCTTTGTTTAGAGCAGCCAATCAGGCACGTGAGAATTGACTACGAGGTTTGCACTACTCACTCTCTGCCAAATCCGGCAGGCTGGCGGCGGCAATCGACTGCCCGACCCGCCGGCTCTTTTCGTCCGGAAGCTGGATTTTGAGGCCGGAAAGTTCGGGGAATTCGGCGGCGAGAACCCGCTTCGCTGTGTCAAGGATGATGGGGCCGCCGCTGCCAGAGGTCACTCGTCCGAGGATGAGCACGTGATTGAGGTCGTAGAAGTCCGCATAGTGCGCCAGGGTGTAACCCAGGTACACGCCAATCGATTCCCAAATCTGGCGGGCGCCTTCATGCCCTTGTTCGAGAAAACCCTGAACATGCTTGAGCTTTTCGGCCTTGGTCACATCCGGGCCTTCGGGCAATTCGATGCCGACCTTTGGGGCCAGGCGAAAGACGCACTGTTGCGAGAAGTACAGCGCCCCCACACCCTTGTCGCCCGACCACTCGTCAGCGGGCGCGTCCGCCTGGTAGTCCACCGGCGCGAACGCCAGCTCGTTCAGCCAATCGGTGATAAACCCCTCCTGATTGACATAACCCACGGCTTCGCTCGAACCCATGGCGATGCCCAGAATGCCGTTATCCTCCAAAGACATGGACCCGGCCAGCGCCGTCACCTCGCCGTCATTGACGATTTCGAGCGGCGCACCGAATTCGTCGCGGATGCGCAGGAACATGTTGCGGATCTCATCGAAACGGTCGTCGGGGATGCCTCGATAAAGGGAGGCGACGCGCGGGCGATTGTCCACATAAACCCCGGCTGAGCTGCCGCCGATGGCATCGACGCGAGGCATTTTGCCCGCCGCTTCGCGCAGCGCCGCCATGATGCGCTGGTAATGATAATCCGGATCGGTCTGAATCGTCGGCTCCCACACGATCTCATTGCTGTAAATCGCTTCGCCATCGATCACTGCCGATACCTTGACATCGGAGGCGCCCAGATCGAAGCCGATGCGGTAGCCGCCCAGGTGTCGGCCCAGGACTTGCGTTTTTTCGCTGACGGGGGGCACTTCGTCGGCTGCGCAGACGATCACGCGGAAGGGGCGCAGATAGACTTTGGAGCCCATGAATTCGTAGTCGAAGGCGCGCTCTCCGCCTGGCGCGTAAATTCGACTGATTGCCTCACCGATGCTGGCCGGGCCGCCCAGATAGAGGGTGTGACCCCCCTGCTGCCACAACAGGAATTTGACGATGCGTTCCACGTAGGGCAGGTTTTCGGCTGATTGAGGATGGTTTTCGGGCAGGATGTTCAGCTCGTAGCGCGACATAGCGCCATGTTCGCGTTCCAGGCCGATGACCAGCGACACGCCGCCTGACGCCTCCACCTTGCGACGGAACGCACGATTCGCCAACGCTGCAGGTTGGAAGGCCGGGTCGAGGGGTGGGAGAAAGTTTGGGGTAATCATTTTTTATCAAGTCCATTCATATTTGGCGGGTAGTTTGATTGGATGCAGGCGATCAGTATCATACACCATCAAGGTCATTGACAGACACTTCGCCGCACCATTCTGCTGTGATTTCGCTGACTGTGGACCGGTGAATTTCGAGAAGACGGCTCAATTTGGTATACTGCCAATTTCACAGCAGCATAGCTAACAAGGCAGGTTCAAATCCTGCCCTGGAATGGATTCCGCCCGCACTTTGCCAAGCGCCATCTCCAGGAAGCTGAGACCAAGAGGTGATTGATTATCATGATTTCGACCCCGGAACAAATCACCGAGGCGCTTGAACGCGTGCTCGAGCAGGTTCGCCAGCCCACACGCTATACGGGCGGCGAATGGAACAGCATCGTCAAGAATTGGGCAGGGGTGACCAGCCGTGTCGCCCTTGTTTTCCCGGACACTTACGAACTGGGCATGAGCAATCTCGGCCTGGCAATCCTATACGACGGGCTCAATAAGCGCGAGGATGTCCTAGCCGAACGGGTTTATGCGCCCTGGGTGGACATGGAAGCGGAGATGCGCGCAGAAGGCATCCCCCTGTTCAGCCTGGAAACACGCCACGCCGTGCGGGATTTCGATGTGGTCGGCATCAGCCTGCCCTATGAGCAGCTTTATACCAACGTGCTCAACATGCTCGATCTGGCTGGCATTCCCTTGCGCAGCAACGGGCGAACGCCGGATGATCCGCTGATCGTGGCGGGCGGCTCCGCCATGATCAATCCCGAACCGATGTGGGCGTATCTCGATGCCTGCTTTATCGGCGAAGGCGAGGAAGGCATCCACGACATTGTCGATTGTCACGCGTATTGGCGGGACGAGGGCAAGCCGGGCGGGCGAGTTGAACTGTTGCGTCGTCTGGCGCGCATCCAAGGCGTCTATATCCCCGCCTTCTACGAGTCTCGATACCACGCTGACGGAACCCTGGCCGCCACCAGCCCTCTGCCCGAATTCACCGATGTGGCGCCCGCCGAAGTGATGAAGCGCATCGTCACAGTCATGCCCCCGCCCGTCACCGATTTCATCGTGCCCTATGCCGATATCGTCCACAACCGGGCGGCCATTGAGATTCAACGCGGCTGCACGCGTGGCTGTCGCTTCTGCCAGGCCGGCATGATTTTTCGCCCCGTGCGGGAGAGGCCGGTGCAGGAAGTGGTCGCAGCCGTCGACAAAATGATGGCGGCGACCGGCTTCGAGGAGATCTCCTTTCTTTCGCTCAGCTCGTCCGACTATTCCTATATCGCCGAGCTGGTGGCGCGAGTGACCGAGAAATATGGGGACAAGAAATTGTCCATCGGTTTGCCTTCGTTGCGCATCGAGTCATTTTCGGTTGATTTGATGGAGCAACTCGAAAGAGGCCGCCGTCGCTCCGGATTCACTTTTGCGCCCGAAGCGGCCAGCGACCGGCTGCGCGACGTGATCAACAAGCCCATCTCCACCGAGGCGATGCTGCAAACCGCTCACGAAGTCTATAGTCGGGGCTGGACGACGATCAAGATGTATTTCATGATCGGCCATCCTACCCAGACCATCGACGACGTGGAGGCCATCGCCCAGCTTGCGCACGAAGTGCTGCACGTGGGCCGCCACTACATCGGCCGCAAGGCTAAAGTGCGGGTGGGCGTTTCCACCCTCGTCCCCAAACCGCAGACGCCATTTCAATGGGTGGCGATGGAGGACGAAGCGACGATTGAGGAGCATCGCCAGCACCTCATCCACCGCTTGCGAGCGCAGGGTTTGCAGATTTCCACCAGCGATCCACGAGAGTCATTGATGGAGTCATTCCTCAGCCGTGGCGACCGCAAGCTGGCCGATGTGATCGAGCGAGCCTGGCGTTTGGGCGCGCGCTTCGACGCCTGGACCGACCAGTTTGATTGGGCGGCCTGGATGCAGGCTTTTGCCGAAGCGGGCCTGGACCCCGACTGGTACGCGCGACGAGAGCGTGACGTGGGCGAGACCCTGCCATGGGATCACATCAGCGTCGGCGTCGACAAGCAATTCATGATCGACGAGTACCTGAATTCGCTGGCGGGCGCGGTGATCGACGACTGCCGCGAGCACTGCTTTTCCTGCGGCATCATCACCCAATTCAAAGACCAGCGCCGTGAATCGCAACAGGTTCTCGGCGGCGATGGCAATTGGGGATGCCCGGCCTTCGGGCGCGACGCCGTTCGCCAGCCGGTCTCACGCGTACCCGTGCCTCTCTATTTCAATGACGAGATGAGCCCGGATCGGATTGGCCAGTTCACAGAGCGAGTGCCGCAGCGCCGGGAACTTCACGCCCCAACGCCGGTGGCCTGAATCGACAACGCGCCATGAATCGGCCCACTTCTGAAACCAACCCTGCGCCTCCGATTCAGCGCCTGCGCTTGACTTACGGTAAGAAAGGCGACGCCCGATACATCGGACATTTAGACCTGGCTCGCTTCTGGGAGCGCGTGTTTCGCCGCATCGATTTGCCGCTGGCTTATTCTTACGGATTCAACCCGCAGCCCAAGATGCAATTCGCCTCGGCGTTGCCTGTGGGCATCGAGGCCGAGAATGAGTTGCTCGACGTATGGCTGACCGAGCGCGTCGAACCGGATGACTTCTTGTTGCCATTAAACGCACTCCCCTCCGGCTTCGATCTGAAATCCCTGGCGGAGGTGCCGCTGCAATTGCCGGCCATGCAAGCCAGCCTGCGCAGCGCCCGATACGAAGTGCGGTGGTCATCTGGCTCGCTCGATGCGGATGATTTGAAGCGCAGAGTGTGGGCGTTGCTGGCTGCCGACACGCTTATGCGCCCCCATCACAAAAAGCCGGGACAAAGCTATGATTTAAGGCCGCTGATCGAGGCGATCGAGGTCACGGACGCCGATGGTTTGCCCGTGCTGTCGATGACGCTGGTCAGCAGCCAACAAAGAAATGGACGCGCCGCCGAAGTCATTGCCGCGCTCGACCTGGATACGTCACCCCACCGTATCACCAGGCTCGACCTGATTTTGGACGAACCGGTGCTGGAAAACGAAGTTCCGGCAAACGAATTTTGACAATTCAACAAATCAACAAGTATACTTAGCGGTCGTGGGCTAGCAGGCCCACAATTTTTGTGCATCGCACTTTCAACAATTCTTCCGGTTGCTTGTTCAACCCCCTCCGCCGCTACGGCCCTCGAAGTTCCGCACAGGCGGGCGCCGTACGGAAAGGTATGAAAAATGTACGCAGTTATTGAAACAGGCGGTAAACAATACCGCGTCGAAGAAGGCGAAACCCTGAATGTCGAATTGCTCAAGGCCGAAACCGGCGAGCAGGTCACATTCGACAGCATCCTCCTGGTGGGAAACGGCGAAGATGTTCGAGTTGGTCAGCCGGTCGTGAGTGGCGCCAGCGTCACCGCCACCGTTCTTGGCCTGGCTCGCGGCCCCAAGGTCGTCATCTTCAGGCATAGCGGACGCACCACCATGCGGAAAAAGACCGGGCATCGCCAAACCTATACCCGGTTGCACATCGACAGCATTTCTGTCTAAGGAGAATAAGTCATGGCTCACAAGAAAGGCGGCGGCTCCAGCAGGAACGGTCGTGATAGTCAAAGCAAACGGCTTGGCGTCAAGCGCTTCGATGGCGAACTGATTAGCTCCGGTACGATCATCGTACGGCAGCGCGGCACCCGCATTCATCCGGGCGAGAACGTCGGGCTGGGTCGGGACCACACCCTGTTCGCCACAGTTGATGGATACGTAAAGTTCGAGAATGTCGCGCGCGACAAGAAGCAGGTCAGCGTCTATCCCGAACTTGCAGTTGAGCAGTAGAAGCAAGATTTTATTGAGGTTACAGAAATGAAAGAAGGCATCCATCCCAAGTACTATCCGGCAGCAATCGTGGTTTGCTCATGCGGCAATACCTGGACCACCGGTTCGACCAAACCTGAAATCCATACCGACGTTTGCTCGGCCTGTCACCCCTTCTTCACGGGTGAACAGCGCATCGTTGATACGGCCGGTCAGGTCGACCGCTTCATGAAGCGCCTGCGCGGCAAGGACGAGATCCGCACCCGTGTGCGGGCCGAAGCCCAGGCTCGCACCTCCGAGCGAGAGGTCGCGCGCAAGGCTCGCGCCCGCGGCGATGATCCGGATGCGGCCATCGCCAAAGCGCGCAAAGAGGCGACAAACGAAGGCGCAGCGGAATAGTCTTCCAACACAAACACCATCAGGCAGGAATCCCACCGGGTTCCTGCCTTTTGTTTGCGTAACAATCCCAGGAGCTACATAATCCCCTGGTTTCACGTGTATCCGGAGAATCGAAAATGCCCGAACACCATCATTTTCGTACGACCGGCGGCTGGGTCGAAGTCATCTGCGGGTCGATGTTCAGCGGCAAGACCGAAGAATTGCTGCGGCGTTTGCGTCGCGCCGTGATTGCCCGCCAACAGGTCCAACTGTTCAAGCCTGCTGTGGACGATCGTTATGGCGTCAACACTGTCGCCTCACACAATGGCCTGAAATGGGAGGGCATCGTCGTCGCCAGCACCGCCGATATCCTCGGACATCTGAAAAGCGATACGACGGTCGTTGCCATCGACGAGGTGCAGTTTTTCGATATGGGCGTTGTTCAGATTTGCAACGAGCTGGCCGGGCGGGGTCTACGCGTGATTGTGGCCGGGCTCGATACCGATTTTCGTGGCGAACCCTTTGGCCCGATGCCCGCCCTGATGGCCGAAGCCGAGAGCGTGGACAAGATTCACGCAATCTGCATGTGCTGCGGCGGCGAGGCCAGCCGCACTCAGCGCCTGATCAACGGCAAACCCGCCTATTTCGAGGATCCGATCGTGTTGATTGGAGCCAGTGAATCCTATGAGGCGCGCTGCCGCGTCTGCCACGAAGTGCCGAGACGCGAGCCGTCGCAACGATAACCGTCTGGATCAAAGATTGACTATTGAGGATTGAAGCCTGGCGAGATCAATCTTTAATCTCCAATCCCCAATGAATTACGCCAGGTCGTCGAGCACCGCCTGCAGTTCGGGGGGAAGGGGGCTGATCAATTCCAGCCGCTCGCGCGTGCTGGGCAACGCAAAGGTGAGACGGTGTGCATGGAGAAAATGACGGCGCAGTCGTAGCGCATCCCGGCGGGGACCATAGACGCTATCACCGGCAACCGGATGGCCGATAGAAGCGAAATGCACCCGAATCTGATGGGTGCGCCCGGTGAGAGGGTGGGCCGCCGCCAGCGTATCGTTGCCATAATAGGCGATGACCTCGAAATCGGTGATGGCGGCGCGACCCTGATGGGCAGGAACCACCGCCATCCGCTTGCGGTGGCGGGGATGGCGGCCAATCGCCGCGTCGATGCGGCCACTTTCGGGGGTGAGCTGGCCAAGTAGTAATGCCAGATAGGTCTTTTCGACGCTGCGTTCCTTGAATTGCGCCTGTAAATGCCGGTGCGCCCGGTCGTTCTTCGCCACCAGGATGATGCCGGAGGTGTCCTTGTCCAGCCGGTGGACGATGCCCGGACGTTGTACTCCCCCCACGCCTTCCAGATCGGGACAGTGGTGCAGGATGGCGTTGACCAGCGTACCCGATTCATGGCCGGGGGCGGGATGCACTACCATCCCCGCCGGTTTGTCGACGACGATCAGATCATCGTCCTCGAACAGGATGTTCAAATCGATCGGCTCAGGTTCCAGGGGGCTGGCGGTCGCGTCGGGAACGATGACCCGAATATGGTCGCCTGCCTGCACCCTGGCGCTGGGGCGGGCCGGACTCTTGTTCACCTCCACAGCGCTCTCCCGAATCCAGCGCTGAACCGCCGCCCGTGAATGGTCGCTCAGCCGTTCGGCCAGATAGCGGTCCAGGCGCTCGCCCGACGTTTCCACCACGAATTCATAGTTCATCGTTGCGCCCCACGGCCAGCGCCGCCCGACCGATTACGCCTCAAGTTTGGTCGAGCAAAGATGAGGGATCGGATTCCTTTTGAGCGCCGGAGCGACGTTCTTCCAGCAGGAAATAGAGCATCAACAGGATGGTGCCGATGACCAGCGAAGAGTCCGCCACGTTGAAGGTGGCGAAATGAAAAAGCCCTGGAGCCCGCACATCGACAAAGTCGATCACGTGCCCGTAGGCCAGCCTGTCCCACAGGTTGCCGGCAGCGCCGCCCAACATCATGCCCAGACTGACGCTGACCCACTTCGGCTGCGGCCCCATCCGCATGCTATAGATGAAGATGGCGATGACGGCGATGCCTGCCAGCATTGTCCAGAACCAGGCGAACTGCTTCAGCATCCCGAAGGAAACGCCGGTGTTGGTGACGTGAATGAACCGGATATAGGGTTCCAGCGCCGGGATGGGTTCCCAGGTTTCATAGAGGGCGAGATTGTTGAGCACCCATTGTTTGCTGAACCGATCTAATAACAGGACGAGGACGGCAACCTGGATGACGAGCCGCCACGAAGTATTCTTGATCATGCGTCCGGCCCGTTCCTGTCACTATCTCGGTGCAACTGTCCCTGTTCAAAGGCGCGGGGGCCTGTGGCGGGCGCGCCATTGGTCTCGCGTTTTCGCTGGCATTTCATGCAGAAGCGCGCATCGGGCAGGGCTTTGAGCCGGGCGAAATCGATGGCCTCGCCGCAATTCTCGCAATAGCCATAGGTTCCTGATTCAAATTTAGCCAGGGCTCGTGCCACCCGTTGGAGGCGATGTTCCGTCTTCCGCCGGAGGGCGAGATCGCTCGCCTGATCATAGGCGGTGGTGGCTTCATCGGCCATGTGATTGCTGGCGCCGATATCTTGATATTCGGTTGCCTGCAAGTATGCGAGATCGGTCAGGAGTTGTTCGTGCTCTTCTTCGAGCAAACGACGCAGACGTGCATCATCGCGTGTCATGTCGGGTCTCCTCAAACAGGTTGAGATTCATGGCCGTATTTTAGCCGTGCCTGCGCGGTTTGCCAATCCTGCCGCCGCCGAGTTTCGTATGCTGTTTTCCAACCCCGCTGAGCGCAAGTATCGATGGTTATGCCATGGCCGCCAATCTTCCCAGTGGAGAGCGTTCTTGCATGCGCTGGCATGAGACGCACAGGCGGGCGTCGATGATCGCCAACAGGCGTTCCGGGTCGATTGTCTCGCCGCAACCTTCGCACAAGCCGTAGAACCCGGTCTCGAGCCGTTGCAATGCGTGTTGCAGTTGCGACAATCTGCGTTCCGTATTTTGGCGCAGTGTGAGTTGCGTAGCCTGATCAAATGCGACGCCAGCGTCATCAACGAGTGAATGCCCAAACCCAAGCTGAGCCAGGCTCCAGGCCTCGAAATGACTGAGATCGATTTCGAGTTGCCGAATCTGAGCTTCGATTTGCCGTCGGATCGCCGTCGCAGAACTGGGGGATGCTTTCATGTTAGCCTCCTGATCGGGATTAGACCGGAAGTGTAGGGGAGCAACACAACCGACGGAATGCACTAAGTTTAGGGGAACAAAGCATTTTGGGCTGGACGTTCGCTGTGCGAATGGCATACGATTGTCGTACGAAAAGTCGGGCACTATTCTGCTACGGTCGGGATTAGCGCAGCCGGTTTCGTTTGGTTTCGTGACAGTTTGAGGATATAGTAACTGCATGATATGTCAGGTCATTCGTCCGGAAATCCGATGCGGGTCGTCATTCAGCGCGTAAGCCAGGCGGCGGTCACGGTTGCCGGCGAACAGGTGAGCCGCATCGATCGAGGCTACCTCGTGCTGGTGGGCGTCACCCATGCCGATGGCGTCGAGCAGGCGGACTGGCTTGCGCACAAAGTGGCAGGCCTGCGGCTGTTCGAAGACGCCCAGGGCTTGACCAATCTCTCATTGACCGATGTCGGCGGTGATGTGTTGGTCGTCTCGCAATTCACCCTGTATGCCGACGCCCGCAAAGGCAGGCGGCCTTCGTTTACCGATGCCGCTGCGCCCGACCAGGCTGAGCCGCTCATCGACCGCTTTTGCGACACTCTGCGTGCGGAAGGTCTGCATGTCGCCACCGGCGTGTTCCGGGCAGATATGAAGGTTTCCCTGGTGAATGACGGCCCCGTTACAATCTTACTCGAACGTTGAATTCGACGCCGCAGAATTCACACCCTATTCTTTGATTTGTTCACGATGGACTGGTTAAAAAATCTTTTTGGCGACCCTTCCCAGGCTTCCTTTCCGAAATCTGATTCATCCGCCGAAATCGCTTCCGAGTTGATCGTCATGGAGCAGATGGCGTCAGAATTGGATGACTATCTGTTGGCAGACCAGCTTTTCCGACAGATTGTCGTTGATACGCCACTGGGAGCGCAGCGCCCCAAAATGACGCTCGGCGGCCTTTATCAGCGCATCGAGGAATTGGAGTCGGCGGCGGACATCGGGCGCAACGACAGGACGCGCCTTCGTGCTGTTCGTGACGCCTGGGACATGGCGCGCAATCGATTCCCCGATCAATTCCAGGAAAAGCTCAACCGAGAGTTGGTGAGCTATCTCAATAACTGGAAATATTTTTTAGATCAGCGCGGCGGGCAGAATCCGCAGCGTTGGCGCGAGGACTATAAGGTCGAGATTCGCAATCGCCGCCGTGTTGAACTTATAATTCGTCTGCTCGGCCCTGATGCACCTGCCGGTCTGAGCGACGATTTAGCAGATATGGAAAAGGGACTGGAAGCGCCCGATTCTTAGCAAAACGACCCAACCACCAATGGAGCACACAAAGCAATGAGTGATAGTTCGCTACATCTTTTGATCGGACTGTATGAGGATGAGGAAACAGGCAAGGCGCAATTCAAGCGCCTGACTGAGGATCGCAAGCACGGAGCCCTGGATTTTGAGGCGGCGGCGGTCGTGGGCCGGGGCGCCGACGACAAATTGCATATTCATGAAACCGATGACATGGGCGCCGGGCGCGGCGCGGCGGTGGGCGGTGCGATTGGCGCGGCCATCGGTTTGCTTGCTGGGCCTGCCGGCGTGGTAGCGGGCGGAGCGCTGGGCGCGTATTTTGGCGGTCTGGCTGCCGGTTCAGTGGATTCCGGCGTACCGAATACGACTTTGGCCGAGATCGGAGCCATGATCGAGCCAGGTTCGGCGGCAGTGGTGGCGCTGGTCACAGATACCTGGCGCGACGATGTGCACGTCTGGCTGGAGAATTCCGGCGCGTCGATGGCCGATACAAATCCAACGGACGACGCCGATGATGCCGATTCCGATAACGAAACAGACGATGATTCGTCCGAATCAGACGAATTGGACGAAACCAAGGATTCTGCTGAAACGGAAGAGTGAGTAATCCTGTTCTGTCTTAATCCACCGTTGCCGCCAGCAAATCACTGGTTGCGGGCGAGCGGCTCTGAGCGGCGAAACTGGCGACGCCCACGCGCATCAACAGAAATATGCAGACAAGCAGCCCCAGTCCTTCCACCAGGAATACCAGGGCGTAAGCGCTGCTGAATTGGCCGGTCAACGCCAGGGCGACATCGCGTAGAACGCCCCCGGCGGCGATGCCCAGGCCACGAAACACAAGCTGAATAGTCGACCACAACGCCAGGTAAGTAGCAGCCTGGCGTTCGTCATTCATGGCCATGAGCAGGGCGACGCCGCCGATGGTGTAGATGCCGAAACCGATGCCAAAGGCGAACAAGACCGGCCGGATCGCCGACTCCATTTGCAGATAGGAGATCAGGGCCAGGAAGAGAGTGGGGATAGCGAGCAACGCCAAGCCCCAGACCGTCGTCCCCACCTGTTGTTCGGGTCTCCACCGCCGTGTGAGATAGGCGGTCGCTATCATGGCGATGAGAACGCCCGTGCCCCAGTAAGCGTTGAACCGGGTGGTTTCGCCGACCGCCATGCCGAAAACATCACCCCCAAAAGGTTCGAGCACCAGGTCATACATGAAGGCGAAAAATGCGGCAGCGCCCAGGAAGATGGCATAGCGCCGCATGCGGTCGTCGCCGACGATGTGGGTGAATGTGTGGGTGAACGAAGGTCTTTCGGCGGAATCCTCCTCGGCTTTTGGCAGATTTCTTTCTTCATGCCAGACGGAGAAGAACCAGAACACCGCAGCCCCCGCCATCGAGAAAAGCACGAGCCGCCAGAAATCCTGATAGCTCCAAACAGGCAGCAATCGCCCGTACAGGAAGCCGCCGAAGGCAAAGCTGGCGACGAGGAAGGTCTGCACGATGGCGATGACCTGGCCCCGCCGTTCGTAGGGTGCGCTATCGTGAACCAGGGCGAGGTAGGGTGCGCCGGAAATCAGTGTGCCAACGCCGTAGAGCAATGAGGACGCCAATAGCATCAGCCATCCCATCGCTGAGGCCGTATCGAATCCCAGCGCCGCCAGCGCCAGCGGGATCAATGGCAGGGCGACCAGCATGAGCAGGCGGCCAATCCAGATATAGGCGATGCGGCGGCTGCCGAAGATGGGATGCCTGTCCGAACGATAGCCAACCCACAACGAGAGGGGCGAGAGGAAGTAGCGCAGCGCCGTCAGCAAGCCAATCGGCCAGGCGGCCACGCCCAGCTCGACGATGAGCAGGCGATTGGCGACGGCGGTGATCAACAGGTCGGTGAGGGAGGAGCCGATGTGAAAACTGCCCAGCTTCATCGAGCGTAGAACGCTGAATTTTGGCTGGGCGGTCGTTTCAGTATTCGCTTGGGCTGCGGTCATGGATGAACTCGTGCGTAAGACTTGAATGAAGTTGCAGAAATCTACGCAAAACTATAGAAGCTTCCGCCGATCTTGTCGGGACGCTCTCTCACTATTCCGCAATCTTTCGGCGAAATTCGTGCACGCCGGGCAAGACAATCATCCACAGATTTCGCAAATGGAAGAAGATATCTGCGATTATATCCCGCTAGGAGGATTGAAGTCGCTGCCAGGGGATGGCGGCCAGCACGAGCAGCAGGGCTACGCCGTAGAAGATCGCAGCGTTGCGGAATTTCGACAGGGCGGTCGCTGCCTTTCGGGCGCGTGAGCGACCCATGTGGGCGACGACCACGGCGATGATCATGATTACGAAGTGTTCGACCAGGAAAAACCGGATATCGCCGTTACCCATCGCCTGACCGAAATTACTGAAACTACTTGTGGTGATGGGGCTGAGCACAAAGTAGAGCAGCAAGCCCAACAAAACCTGGACGTCCAGTGTGATGGTGCTCAGCATGCCTAACTGGTCGTCCCGTTTTTGCCATTCTCGCTTACCAAACCAGCCCCAAAGGCCGTCGACGAAAGAAGCGATGAGAAAAATGAGGACCAGCCAGCGAATGAGGCTATGCAGAGTGAGTGTAATTTCATAGAGGGTTGACATTTTGTGACTCCGGTTTTGAGGGGAATTGGAAACGAAATGTTTTAGAGTGAATCAAACGGCTTCGACGACGGCTGCGTCATTTCTTAGCGCCGTTTCGAGTTCTTTCGTCCGGCCTTTCAGACCGAGCGAGAGGACGAACATCAACACGAGTACGGCGCTGATCACCAGGAAGGCCGTCTGGAAACCGCCAGCGCCGCCGCCCGACGATTCCGCCACGGCCCCGATCAGGGAACTGCCGACAAGGAGGCCCGTGCCCGTGAACAAGGCGAGCGCGCCCTGCCCGGCCGCCCGGTCGCTCGCCGGCACTTCGGCGAGGACGATATAACGCAACGGCGCGCCCAACAACATACTCAGGCCGGAACCCACAAGGATGGCGGCGATGATGTAGCGCAGCATCGTGATCTCTCCCAGCCCGGCAATAAATAGCCCCACGAACAGTTGCGCAATGCCTGCCAATATGACCAGCCGCGAGCCTGAGCGGTCAATCAAGCGACCCGCCAACGGTGCGCCGACGAGCATCGCCAGGACAGCCGGCATCAAAAGGTAGCTAGCGGTGGAATCGGAAATGCCGAAAGCATCCACCAAAATGGGCGGCACAAAGGCCAGAGTGGATTCGGCCAGCCCTGCACCCAGCGCCACAATGCTGACCAAAATCAACTGGCGTGTAGTGAACAGGCGAACGCGCAGGATGGGGTCTGCCGCCCTGGTCTCGATGAAATAGAACAAGCCGAACATTGCCAGGGCCAGCAATAAGAATGGCCAGATCGCAGTCGATGTCAGGCTGCCAGCGAGATTGCCTGTGTCGATCTGGTTGATCGCCCAGGCAAGGCTGACTAACCCCACCCACAGCGAGATCATACCAGTGTAGTCGAAGGGTTTACGGGTAGCCGGATGCGTGTCGGGCAGCAGGCGTAGAGCGCCGACGATGAGGAGAATGGCGATGGGGATATTGATCAAGAAGAGCCATTTCCAGGTGGCGACGCTGAGAACGATGCCGCCGATGGGCGGGCCGATCAGAAACGCCAGGCCGAACACTGCCCCGATCAAACCCAGAGCGCTGCCGCGCTTTTCCGGTGGGAAGGTATCGCCGATCACGGCGCTGGCGACCGGGAAGATGCCGCCTGCGCCAAATCCCTGGATCGCTCGCCCCGCCAGAAACATGGAAAAGGAAGATGAGAATGCCGCCACCAAGGAGCCGGAAGCGAAAATGGCGATCGAAAGAATGTAAATGGACCGGCGTCCGAAAATGTCCGAGAGTTTCGCCAGGAAGGGCGTGCCCACCAGATTAAAAAGGGCATAAATGCCGATGATCCAGGCCATGGCGCGGGCGTCGATGCCGAAAGCCCGCTGAATGGAGGGCTGTGCCGGAGCCACGATGGCGATATCGAGCGCGCCCATCAACACGCCCAGGAAGAGCAAGAGCAGGATGCGATTTCGTTTACGGTTGTCGATGGCTTCCAAGTTGTCCTCGTTGATATTCCTGTTGATAGATTGACCGGCTGGTCGGCAAGCCATTCTAGAATGGCGGCAAACCAGTGTCAATTTTTTCACAATCAGCTTTTTCCAAACAACTCCTTCAACCTGGCCCCTGCGCTCAATCCCGAAATCGCCGCTCCCTCCAATCGTGGGCCGCCAAAACCATCTCCGGCCAGGAGCAGGCCAGAATGCCCCTCCGCTTCCATGAATGGGTTTGAATAGGTGGATGAACTTAGGGCGTAACGCCACCGTTTAAGCTGCGCCTCGCGTATCCGGGTTCCCGGATCGAACAATGGCGATATCTCCGCCTGGATAAGCGCCAGCGTCTCCGATTCGGGCAGCGCCCACCATTCACGGCTCATGTGCGGGATGACCTGGGCGGTGATCAACTTCGCATCCGGCGAAATGCCTTTGCGCTGATTGTCGGCGATCCAACTCACAGGCGCAGTGGGGGTTTGCAGCACGCCGGGTTCGGGCAGATTCACGCGGCCCTCAACCCAGAAAAGCCCGCACAGGCTGGGTGCATAGTCGATACTTTCGAGATCGGTTCTGTTGGCGTCTGTCAGGGCAACGCCACCAGCGGACAGTAATGATAGCGATTGCGGTACGGGCGGGGTGAGTAAGATCGCCGGGGCGGAGTAGGTGACGTCGTTCTCGTCACGAGCCAGCCAACCATCGGCGGTTTGCTCGACGCTTTCCAGTTTGACATTGGCGTGAATGTGGGTTCCCGCCTGTTCCGCCTGGCCAGACAGATGTTTTGCCAGCGCGTTCATACCGCCAACGGCGGCGAAGCGAGGATAGCCGATTTCCAGCGAGGGGCGCAGGCTGCCATCCGACCAGCCGCGCGACCACTCGAACAACCAACCCTGATCCAGCCATTGTTTCGCCCACGCCCCAAAAGTCTCGTTACGGACGGTGAGGAACTGAGCGCCATGATCAGCCTGGCCTGGGCCGATGCGGCGTGTGGCCATGCGACCGCCGACACTGCGGCCTTTGTCGAGCACCATCACGCTTGCACCCGATCCTCGCAGGGATAAGGCCGCCATCAGCCCGGACATGCCAGCTCCGACTATGAGTATATCCGAATTGCGATCTGTCATGCTGCTGATTGGCTCCTGCGTTGGCGATTGCTGCCCGTGTTGGCGTCAAGTGTCCTCTCACGGGCGGCATGTTTCTATCATGGCGACGCTGCCTCGAAGTTTACCATCACTTGGCCTGACTGCGTGATTCAAGCTCCGAGCATGTTGGTCGCAAATGCTTCTCCGATCAGATCGGCGGCGATTTGACCCGAAGCAAGGACGCCCGGTACGCCTGCGCCGGGATGCGTGCCTGCGCCCACGAGGTAGAGGTTGTCGAAATCCTCGGATCGGTTGTGGGGGCGGAACCAGGCTGATTGCAATAGCGTGGGCTGCACCGAAGCAAAAGCGCCCAAATAGCTGTTGAGCGTGTTCTGGAAATGCAGTGGATCGATGTAATGTTCGGCCACGATATTGGCCTGAAGGTCGGGCAGGTAGTTTCGCTCCAGGAAGTTCATGATGGCATCGCGGTAGGGCTTCGCCTGTACCGTCCAATCGACGTTCGCCCCCAAATGCGGCACAGGCGACAGCACGTAAAACGTTTCCATGCCTTCAGGGCTCATGCTGGGGTCGGTGAGTGTGGGCATGTGAAGATAGAGCGAGAAGTCATCGGGGAGTTCTTGATTGGCGAAAATTTCTCGTAGCAGCTCTTTGTACTCCTGGCTCATGATGATATTGTGATGCGCAAGCCCCTGGTCGCGATACTGCCGCTTTGTACCAAAATAGATGACGAAGAGCGACATGCTGTAATTCTTGCGCTTGACCCAGGCGTCGCTGTTTTTGCGCCGATAGCGGGCAGGGATCAGGTTCAGATAGGTCCAGGCGACATCGGCATTCGAGACCACGGCATCGGCGGGGAAAACTGATCCATTGCGCAGACGTACGCCCGTGGCTCTCAGTTTGCGTTCGTCGATCAAAATCTCGTCGACCTCGCTGTTGAGGTGAATCCGCCCGCCGGTCTGCTCGAACAACCTCCCCATCGCCTCGACGATTGCGCCCGTGCCGCCCCTGGCATAGAAAATGCCCCATTCCCTTTCCAGGTAGTGGATCAGGGCGTAGATGGAAGAAGCGCTCAAGGGATTGCCGCCGATCAGCAGGGGATGAAATGTGAAACAGCGGCGCAGGAAATCATCTTTGATGAATTGCGACACATAGCCGTAGACGCTGCGATAACTTTGCAATTTGATCAGGTCGGGCGCCACCTTGAGCATGTCGGTGGCGTGCAAAAAGGGCTGCGAGATCAGCGGCATGGCCGTCTCGAAGATCGCTTTGGTGCTGTCGATGAAGCGATTGTAGCCATCCTGATCGGCGGGATTGAACTGAGCGATCTGTTTCAAAACGAATTCGTGATCGGCATTGTAGTCGAGGCAGCGTTTTTGATGGTCGAATATACGATAAAAGGGATCGACCCGCATGAACTCCACGTAATCTTCCCGGCGCTGGCCTGCCGCTTCCCAGATTTCATCGAACAGCCAGGGGGCAGTGATGACGGTAGGGCCGCCATCGAATTTGAAGCCATCGATCTCATAGGTGTAAGCTCGTCCGCCCAATTTGTCTCGTTTCTCGAACAGGTCAACCTCATGACCCTGTGCGGCCAGGCGGATGGCGGCGCTGAGTCCGCCAAAACCGCTGCCGATCACGGCTATCTTATTTTTCATTGGATTCCTCCGAACTTTTGTTATTTTCGTAAATCAAGATGTAGGCAACAATCATGTTTGCAACATCCGACCTTTCCAACTCGGCCCGCCCTGCCGCCATTGCCACCAGAGCGCCCTGGCCGCGATCAATGTCATCAGCACGGCTGAGACCGGCATGAGCAGGCTATCGCGCTTGCGTTGGCAAGTGGCCGCAGCGCTGATCATGCGCACGACGATGCCCATGAGGACCAACGCCAGAGGAGCGAGCGGCCATAAGGGTGAAGGACTCGTCCAACCTAGCGTCAGCCAGAACCAGGGAAGCAGGAAAACGGTCCAGTGAAAAAGGGTCGCCAAAATCAGGGCGGGAATGCCGCCATAGCCAGCGATGATGTTTTTGGCGTAACCATCGCGCACGGCGGGCCAGTCCTCATACATGCGGCAACTGACCAGGTGCGCACCGTCGGCCATGCGCAGGCTGTGGCCCGCGCCTTTGACCCGACGCGCCAGCGAAACATCTTCGACAATGGAATCTCGCACGGACTGGTGGCCGCCAATCGACTCGTAGGTTGAGCGGCGAAAAGCCAGGCACTGGCCATTGGCGGCAGCGAACGCCCGCCACGGCGTGTGGTGGACGAGCGGCAATGGCAAGTAGGCCATGACCGTCATCGCCATCAGCGGCACGACCAGTCTTTCGCCCCAGGTTTCTGTGTGCTGCGTCGGCCACACAGCCAGAAGCCCGGCGCGGGTGCGTTCCATTTCGGCGACCACGGCGGCGAGAGCGTTGGGCTGCCAGACCACGTCGGCGTCGATGAAAACAAGGATTTCGCCCTGCGCTTGCTGGCCGAGTTGCTGACAGGCCCAGTTCTTGCCCAACCAACCCTCTGGCAGAGCGCTGCCCCGAATCAACTGAAAACGGGGATCATCGCCTGCAGCCGCTTGGGCGATGTCACCGGTTCCGTCATCGGAGTTGTCGTCCAGCACGATGACTTCGAGCGGGCGATAGGTCTGCGAGAGCAGGCGGCGCACGGTGGCGGCGATGGTCGCGCTCTCATTGCGGGCCGGGATCAGCACGAACGCCAGAGTTGAGGCGGATTGAGGTGCTGTCGCCCGCAGTCGCGGGAAAATGGCGGCATTCAGGGTCACGGTCGCCAGCATGAATAGAAGTGCGGCGGCGATCACGATTCCGATGATGATCATGCGTTGCCTCTTCCGTCGAACAGCCAGGGGCGCAGCTTTGGCCGCAACCGCAAATCACGGCGCTGTTTCCAAAACAGGATGGCGGCGTTGCCAACCCATGCCGCCAGAAGCATGGGATAGAGGTCGGGTCGCACGCCCAGAATGTTGGAACTGGTTGGCGTGATCAGGAAAAAGGCGAGTAGCCCAACCATACCGGTGACCACCGCCCAGCCATCGATGGCAAGAAAGAGAAATCCCAGGCCGAGGCCAATCCCCAAAACGATCGGTCCTTCGTAAACGGTCAGGCCGGTCCAGATGCCGAAGGTGGCGGCGACAGCCTTGCCGCCACGAAATCTCAGAAACGGCGAAAATGCGTGACCGAGGACCGGGGCAAGCGCCACAAAAGCCAGAGACCAACCCTCGATGTCCAGAACGAAGTGACTGATCCCCACCGGTATCGCCCCCTTGAGGTAATCGAGCAGCAATGCAATCGCCCCCCAAAATTTGCCGCCGGCGCGCACCACATTGGTGGCTCCAGGATTGTGATCGCCGTAATCACAGATGTCGGCGCGCAGGGCGATCCGCCCTATCCACACCGAAAAGGGCAGCGAGCCGCAAACGTAGGCGATGAGGAAAAGCAGAATCAACATCAGCTTTTAGTTCGCAGCTTGAGAAATGTGGCGACAGTGAAGATGCCCATGACTGTTCCCCCCACCAAACCTGGCCCCGGCAGTTGCCAAAACACGACCAAGCCGATTGTCTCTAGCGCCCACGTGATAGCATAAACCGCAAACAGCGGTACGATTGGGAGGTCGTCGGGGCGAATCAGAAATGTGAGCAACGCCGATGCCAACAGCCAGCCGCCGAAGTTGAGCCAGGGGATGCCGAAGTAGCCGCCCGGTTCCTGCCATTGCCAGAAGTCCCCCATCACCATCTGCGGATCCAGGAATAGGTCCCAGGCGGTGAATGCCAGGGTGCTGATGAGGACGAAACCGGCTGTGCGATAGCGCCCTGCCAGCACTCGCCCGACGGCCCAGGCAGGGGGAAGCATCATTAGCCAGGCGAGGGGTATGAGCAGGGGCACGCCCAATGCTTGCGGTTGCAGCCGTGCTGTGTAGGTGTATTCGCCAAAGGGCAGGCCTGAGCGTGAGCCGACGGCTTCGACAAGCCAGGCCAGGATGACGACCAGGGTCGCTGTGCGAATGGTGCGAGCAACCCCCCAGCGATGCGTCAACAGGGCGAGAACTGCACTCGCCTGGAGCACGACAGCAAGTGTCACGCCTGCGGGGATAATGGCATCGCCGAACAGCCAACGCTGAATGGGTAGGCTGATCATCGCCAGCACCCAGGCCAGGGTGAGGATAAGAGCGGGGCGACTCATCCGGTTGTCTGAAGCCAGTCCGAGGCGAGCCGAAGCATGCGAGAAAACGGAGACATAGTGACTCATGACGCCAGTTCTTCTTTCGAGCGCCGTCGAAAACTGGGGACACGTGTCCGGCTTTCCGTGCTGAGTATCAGCGTCATGCCAAAAACAACTAGCGTATTTGTAACGAGGAAAAAGATGAATTCTTCAACCGGAAGAATCCCGCCCAAATGGATTTGTAAGGATTGAGCTGGATCGATGGTCCAAGTTCCGGACGAAATAGCCAGCGAGTCGGCGGCGGCAAGATAGAGCGTGACAAGAGCGAGGACGCTGAAAACAAGCCGCCGTTGTCGCCAGAGGATGTCGGCGCCGAATGCAAGCTGAAATATGATAGGGGGAAGCGCCCAGACGAGGATAAGCGCCAAGTAGATTCCTGGCTGCCAATCAAATACGAGGGTCAGGACGGATAGGAGCCAGAGGATGATCAACGGGATGTTGCTGGCCCAACGCAACAAACCAGACTGAATAACCGGCAAGTCTGACGGCAGGCGGCGAGCCGCCCACAAGAGCATCAAGCCGGTGAGCAGCGTTTGCAGCACGAAAAATGTGTATTCTTCAATCGGCACCCAGCCAATGGTGATGCCTGTGACTAGAGCCGGGTCATAGAACCAAACGCCGGTCGCAACCAGGTAGTTGTCCCAAGGGGTTGTGTACAGAACGGCGACAACGATGAGGATGAATAAGGTCATCCATGGAGAAATCCCCTGCAAATAGACGGGCAAAGACCGGCCTTGCCGCATGTCGCGCCAGGTCAGGGCCGCCATGAACAGCAGGGGTATGCCGAGGAAAATTGCCAGGAAACCGAAATAGGTCATCGGTCAAAAGTGCGCCGGTGCACCCTCATGAAAACGCCGGGACGAGGCTCGATCGCCGCGCCCATGTGCATGTGGACAGTGGGATCAGGCAACTCGAACTGGAATTCCTGTAGCAAACGCGCCAGGATCGCCTGCGCCTCGAAGGCGCCGTATGCCGCCCCCACGCAGGTGCGCGGCCCGCCGCCAAACGGCGTATAAGTGAATGCCTCTGGTTTTGGCTGACCGGGCGACCAGCGTTCGGGCTGGAAATCGTCGGGGTGAGACCAATGGTCGGAATGACGCTGGCTGAGGTAAATGGAGTGCATCAGGCGGTCGGATGCCGTCAGTGTGTAATCGTTGAATTGGATCGGTTCGCCGCTGACGCGGCGCTGAGATGTGTGCGCTGGCGGGTAGAGCCGCAACGCCTCTTTGACGATCTGATCGACAAACCGTAATTGGCGCAGCTTTTCTGGTGTAATCGAGCCGTTTCCGAGGACGGCGTCGATCTCGGCCTGCGCCTGAACCTGTATTTCGGGATGGCGGCCCAAAAGCCACATCGTCCATGCCAGCAGCGATGCGCTGGTGTCGTGTCCGGCGATGATCATGGTAAGAAGCTGATCACGAATCACTGCATCGCTCAACCCTGGCACGGCAAGCAGCCGTCCGAGAATATCATCGGGGTTGCCGCCGTCGCGACGGCGGTCGTCGATCATGCCATAGAGCCAGGCGTCGAGATCGGCCAGGGGACGACGGTAACGAGGACGCGGCATCCCCTGCCAGAGTAGCCAGGCGCCGGGGCCGATGAATGATACGGCAGCGAGGATCGGTTTCCACAACCGATCCAGTTCCGACGAGATGTCAACGCCGAAAAGGGTGTCGGTGACGATAAGGATAGCGATACACCGCACAGCTTCGGCCATGTCAACCACATCGCCATGCCGCCATGAATCCGTCTCAGCTTCTGTGTAGCGCAGCATGGCGGGAAGATAGTCCGGAAGCTGGCTTGGCCGCAGCGCAGGTTCCATGATCTTGCGCAGTTCATCGTGCTGCGCCCCATCGATCACAAGCAGCCCCTGGCCGAGCAGACGGGTGATGGCGTCCCCTTCGCAGCGCCATCGCAAGCGGTCGCCGGCCTGGGTGTAGACGAACCGACCCGCCTCAGGCCCGCACATGACCACCATTTTTAAACCGGGTGAATCTATTTGAAAGATATCACCTGTATGGCGTTGGAATGTAGTAAGTGCGGCGAACAGATTGAGCGCCGGGGGAAATCCGCCCGGCGCAATCATGGCGCGCAATGCTTGAAGGCTGGCCGCTGTATCAGGCTTAGGAGGGCGTTCAGGCATCGATGCCATCGAAACGAAGAGTGCGGGCGCTCCACCAAATGCCGGGGAGTCGCCGCAGTTTTCCAAGTTTAGAGACGTGAGCGCGTCGGCTGAATACATCGTAATCATGCGCCTCGATATCGTCCAAAATGCCCCGATAGAGATTTGCAGCGGCGGCGATGGCGAGCCGGCCATCCGGGTCGAGCAGTGCGATTCCCGGCCACGACTCTTCGTAGAGCTGACGATTGCGTGCGATCTGGAATTTCATGAATCGCCGCCAGCGATCTGTAACCCGGCCTTCATCCAAATCCGACCGTTTGATATCGTATTCGATGAGTTCTGATGATGGGAGATAAACCCGATCGCTTGCGAGATCGGCGGCGACATCGCGCAAGATGTTCGTCATCTGCAGGGCGACGCCCAGTTTGATCGCATAGGGGATCGCCTCTGGGCCGCTAAAGCCGACGATGTGCATGCTCATGAGGCCCACCGTGGAGGCGACGCCGTAACAGTAGGTGGCAAGGTCATCGAACGAGGCGTAGCGTTGCTGCCGTAAATCTCGGGCCACGCCGTCAATCAACTGGTCGCCGTACTTGCGCGGTATGCGATATCGCATTCTTGTATCAGTCCATGCCAACGCCACAAGATCAGTTTCATCCGCCGCATGATCAAGCCGGTAACGCCATTGCGCCAATGTCGATTCCGCATCCTGGTCTGGCTGGTCGACGATGTCGTCGGTGATGCGGCAGAACGCGTACAGTGCACGCACCGCCCGGCGCTTTTCGGAGGGCAGCAGGCTGGAGGCGAGATGAAAGGAGCGGCTGTGTTCGGCTGTAATCGATTCGCAATAGCGATAGGCCTCATCGAGCACGGCGTTATCGCGCACGCCATGAACAGCCGTGGTGTGCGTCAAGGAGTGCCAGGCGTCATGAGCCAGGGCCAGGAGCGGTTGCTCCCAGGTATGCATCGTCGTGGTCATGGGCGGTTACCTCACTAAATACGGGGCCGATAAAATATAACTAAAATATCTACAATATATAGACAATTATACCCACAATTATTTGATTTTCAAGGAGTCTTGCTTACAGGATGCTCGAAAATTGACGCCAATTTTCTCCAAACTTTTTCCACGGACCTGCCGCACAGCCGAAAACTCAGCGCGGCGAAACGCATTGCCATCGTTCGTTTTCGATTATGCTCCGACCCCTCTGGCAATCGCTGCCGGCCTACCCCTCGTGCGTTTCGATCACCACGACTTGTCCGGGAGCCAATCGCAGCAGATTACTGTGCGAATCACCTGAGACCAAATCGACGACGGGCGAGGTCAGGGTGAGGGCGTGGCTGCCATCCGTGTGGTTCAGGAGGAAGAGCAGGCGGCGACCATCCTCGGCCTGCCGGGCGCAAATCTCCACGCCCGCCACCGAAATCATCGGCGGGGTGACGCCGAGGCCGGGCAAGATATGATCGAACAGGGTGCGATAGAGGACAGGCCCGCCCATACAACCCACATAAATCACCTGCCCATTCTTGTTCTTCTTTCGGGTGATAGCCGTCGCCCCCGCGTACCAACCTTGCGCGTAGGAAGCCAGCGCCTCGGCGTCATGGGCATCCAGGACTTCCGCCCAGAGATTGATTGTCGTCTCGTGCAACGTGCGCAGACCCGACCAGAACAGGTGATTGGCCCGCTCCGGTTCCAACGAATCGAAAAAGCGGACCGTGCAACCGGTCAGGTCGGCCAGCGGCCCCGGCTGCGGTTCTGTGAACAGACGGTTGTGCTGATCCCGAACGCCGGTGCGAGGCCCCAACACCAGCGTTCCGCCTGACTCGATATAACGCTTGAGATTGGCGACGATGGCGGGGTTGAGCACCTTGAGGAAGGGAGCGCAGACCAGCTTATAAGCGCTGAGGTCGGTTTCCGGCGAGACGATGTCGACGGCGATATTCTTTTCCCACAGAGCCACATAGGGCGCCAGAAACGGCCAGGCCAGATACGAACGCCCGGTCATGTAAGGCCCATCCTCCGGATCGAAATCATCCATGTGCAGGGCAGGGAGATTGAGCCGGAAATCCTGGGCGACATCGTGCCGGAGCAACTGATTATGCGGTTGCTGCTGCAAGGCCCACCGGCTGTCGTAATCGAGGAGGATGGCGCAATCCGCTACGGATTTTGTCTCTGCTATGAGGGGGGCGAGTCGCTCCAACTCACTGCCGATCTGACTGGCCTCTTCGTAGGCTGCTGTTGTTCGTCCGGCGTGATCCAGCAAGCCGCTGTGGTATTGCTCGCTGCCTGCCAACGCCTGTCGCCAGCGGAAGTAAATCACTCCGTCAGCGCCGTGGGCGATTGCCTGATAAGTTTTGAGCCGCACAAAATTGGGTGGCGTGGCGGGATTGTACGCGCTCCAGTTGACCTGACCCACCTGCTGTTCCATCACCCAGAAGTTGCGGCGCAGCACGCCTCGCATGTGGTCATGGGCGGCGGCGATTGCGCCGGGCGTGGCCCCGTAGTAGTGGTAGTTGTCCCAACTGACGAAGTCCAATCCCTGGCTGAGGTCGTAATAATTCAACTGCGGGAAAAAGCCCATCAGGTTATGGGTGACGAAGCGGTTGGGGCAAAGCCGGCGCAGAATGTCGATCTGTCGGCGATGATAGCGCGTCCAACTGTCGCTACTGAAACGATAGAAGTCTAGGACATGGCCGGGATTCCGTTCCGCCGCCGAGCGAGTCGGAACCGGGATGTGGTTCCAATCTCGATATACCTCCCCCCAGAACGCTCCGCCCCAGGCCTTATTTAACGCGTCCAGAGTTTCGTACTTTTGCTGCAACCACGCACGAAATTCCCGGACACAATTTGGGCAATAACACCGGGCGGTGTCGTGACAACCGAATTCGTTATCCGTCTGCCAGCCGATGACGGCAGGATGGTCGGCGTAGTGCGCCGCCATTTGCTCGACGATGATCCGGCTGCGCTCCTGGTAAGCGGGATGATTGGCGCATGCCTCTCTGCGCGTTCCCGCGCCCATGCGCATCCCGTTTTCATCGACGATAGTCAGGTCGGGATGGGCGGCGAGCAGCCAGGGCGGCGGGGCGACTGTCGGCGTGCCCAGGACGATCTGCATGCCGTGCTGGCTCAGCACGGCGATTGCCCGATCCAGCCAGCCAAAATCAAAACGATCGGCCTCGGGTTCGAGCAGTCCCCAACTGAACTCCGCCAACCGCACGGTGTTGAACCCGGCTTCGGCCATGAGGCGGGCGTCGGTTTGCCAGCGGGCTTCGCCTTCATCTAGCCATTGCGCCCACTGCTCGGGATAGTAATCACAGCCGAAATGAATCATCGGTCACCTCGCTCCCTGATAGCTGGCGTTCGTCACAGGATGATCAAACCCTCGCTATGCAATTGTCCGGCTAGTTCCAGAATATCGGCGTCGGTTGTTTCAGCATCAACCTCGTAGGCGGCTGCAAGTTCACGGGAAATGCTCGCCAGGCTGGTTTCACCATCCAGCCGATCCCACAGGAATGTGCCGGTGGCGTTAAGCGAGAAATAGACTCCGCTTTTCAGGTCGATGATAATGGTCTGGCCTTCCAGGCTGTCAGCGGCGGTTTGGGAGGAGCGGCGAGGGCAGTCGGTGAGGGTGAGCACGGGCGAGTTCTCCTGAGGGAGCGGGGATGTCGGGGTGAGGAAAAATGGCGTCGATCAAGTTTTTGGCGGGCGGCCAACCAGGTGGGGTATCAGTTGCAGCGGCGTTGGCGGCAACAATTTCAGCAGATATCCGGCCAATAGGTAGAGAAGGGCGGCAACGATGGCGGAGCCAAATGCCAGGACTCTATGATCGGCTACAAAGGGCTGCAAGAGCACAAATGGGAATCCCAGGGCGAAAAGCCCCAAGAGGGCCGGCCAGCGCAATTGCAAGTCATTGCGGATTTGGGCGAAGAGCACCAGCGCGTAAACGGTGAGACCCGATGTCAGCGCCCAGGCGGCCCCGATTGCGCCAATACTCTCGATCAGGAAATAGCTGCTGCCATAGAAAACCGCAATCCCGGCTGCCAGGGCGATCAACTTCGCCCGGGCGCTTTCGTGCACCGCTGTGGCCAACGTTCCCACCCCCACGACGACGAGTGCAGGTAGCGCCAGCAGCATCACCCGCAGCACCATCGCCGCCTCTTGGAAATCTGCGCCGAGGATGAATGGCATGATCCAGACCGCTGTGTATTGCACGCCAATGACGGCGGCGATCGCCAACGCTGCGCCCCATTGCGTGACCGCTTGCAGCCAGACACCCACGCGTTCGTGCTGGCCTCCCTCTTTGAATTCGCTGACGGTGGGCAGAAACGAGCGCATGAGCTGGTCGATGATGGTCTGCACCAGGAAAAAGACGACAAGCGCCAGATCGAAATAAGAAACCTGGGCGGGGTTGCCGGTCAGCAATTGCACGAGGATCGTGCCGGAGCGGAAGAGAATAATGATGCCGATATTGGTCGCCCAGAAGCCGAGGCCGAAACGAAAATAGGGGCTGACGAATTTGCGGTCGATGCGCATGTCTTTGCGCCGCAGCCAGGTTCGGGTCCAGACGATGGCCAGGATCAGGAATAGCAACTCGTTCAGAGAATAGGAGGCCATTTGCGCGCCCAGGCCATAGGCTCCCACCAACAGTATCAATGGCAGTTGCGTGAACAATCGCCAGGAAAGTTCCACCGACCATTTCCCCATCTCTTTGCGCGCATAGAGCAAATGATAGCTGGTCCACGAAATGATGTGAATGCCTGCGGCCACACCGATGAAGAAGGAAGGCCAGCCTGCCAGATAGGGTGCAATCAATGGACCGATGGCCAGCATCAGGAAAGGCAGGGGTAGGGCGACCAATACGCGCAGACTGAAAAATTGTCCCACCAATTTGCGGGCGGAATTCGGGTCGCGCTCCTGCAATCGAGGAATGTAGCGGCCAAAAATTTCCAGGCCGCCGAAGTCGCCCACCCACCACAGGAGCAGCGAGATCGACATCGCCAGCGCCAACTGGCCGTAGGCGTCCGGCCCCAGCCAGCGCGGCACGATCAGCGCCCATAACATGCCGCCGATTACCTGAATGCCTTTGTTGATGGAGATGAGCGATAGGCTGCGACTCATCTCGCGGGCGTCGGATGTCATGCCAGTCTTGTACGAAGATCAGGATTCATTGACCACAAGGCGGAATCCGGTTCCTTGCGCCCGGTAGTCCGAACTGGGTTGGGTGATGCTGCATGCGCTGCGGACCGAACAGGCCGTGTGATGAGGGCTGTATCCCCATGAACCGCCTTTGACCACGTGGAAACGGCCATCAGCGGGATCATAAGGGCTGAGCGTCCATTCCCAGATGTTTCCGGCCATGTCAAGGCATCCATACGGGGAGCGATTCTGCGGGATGGCGCCGACCGGCAACGGCGTGCCAATGCGCCAGTACCAGCCGCTACGCGCCAGTTCGGTGCGCGGCTTGCGCGTTAGATTGTACCAGTAATAGTCCAAACCAAGGGTGTGGGTAGGTCGCAGATGCATGAGTTCTGGGCGGGGTGAGGTCTCGCCCCATGGATAGGTGCGTCCATCCACGCTCCGGGCCGCTTTTTCCCATTGCTGTTCGGTGGGGAGGGTGTAGCTCAGGCCATCTCGCTCACCCAACCAATCGGCATAGACCAGGGCGTCCGTCTGAGAGACGAATACGATCGGGTAATCAGCCATAGCCTGAGGATAGGATTCGACGACGGCGAACCGTCGCAAATGACGCCGCCAACCCTTCTCTCGGATCGCCCACCATACGCCCGGCCACTCGTAGCCAGAGTCGTTCAGAAAAGTGTGCCATTCGGCATAGGTGACAGGCCAGGCCTGGATGCGAAATTCGGGCAGATCGATAACAGTTTGGTCTAAGGCTGGACGAGCGCCGCTCTGTCGTTCGTAAATGATCTCAGGGCCGTAGATGAAGGGGCCGGCTGGAACCGTCACCAGGCGCGCAGAGTCAGGGGGAATTGACGGCATGGGCTACGTCAGGTTCATCTTTGGAGGACGTCGACTTTTGCGGACGAAGTTCAGCCAGCGAAACCACTCGCGACGCCATCAGAATCGCACCATAGGTGATGAAGCAAAGCGCAGTGACCAGCAGGCTGGCGAGCAGATTTCGTTCCGGGTCGTGCAGCGGGATAAGGGCGAGCAGAGGAAGGTAGATGATCAGCCAGGCTCGCCAGGGCGGGAACAACCAATTGCGGCTCAGGATTTGCGTCACGATGCCCAGGCTGAAAATGCCCAGCACGAGGCTGATCGCCGCGCCTTCGGCTGTGAATCGAGGGATCAGCCAGAAGGCGGCGAGCAAGGCGATGATCATCGCTGCTACGGTGGCGATGAAGGGGACGCGCGGCATGCCCACGGCGGTGGCGGCATAGCGACCCACCCAAATGAGCGGCTGAATCAACAGCCCGAGGCTGAGGATGAGGACGAGCCGGGCGACCGGCTGGAAATCTGCGCCGAACAGCATGGGCGCCAGCGAATCGGTAAGCAGAATGATGCCGATCATGATGAAGCCGGTCACTGCGGCGCTGTAGCGCATGATGCGTTCCAACCAGGACTGCAATTCCTTATCCCGGCCTTCATTGCGCAAAAGCGTCAATTTCGGCACGAATGAGGCGAAGTATTGGGAGAAGACAACCAGCACGAGCATGAAGACGCTGAGGGCCAGGGTGAGATAGCCGACGCTGACGGTGTCACGCGTCCAGGTTTCCAGCAGCACGGGCATGCTGCGATACAGGGCCACGATAACGAGATTGGCGACGAAGAAGCCCAGCCCGAACCGCAGGTATGGACGCAAAGCCGTCCAATCGAATCGTTGCGGGCGCAGATATTGCCGAATCCAAACGGACCCCAAGATTAAGAAAACTGCCTCACTCAGTACGAGGCCGATCAACATCCCCTGCAACCCCCACGGCAAGAGCAGGAGCAAAAACGGGATCATGACCAGTTGCCGCCACGAGAGTTCGACCACCCAGCGGCCCATGCGATTGAGGCCGAAACTGAGATGAAAGGGCGTCCACGAAGCCATGCGCAGGGCGGCCGTAGCGCCGATCAGAAAGCTATCGAAGGGCGTCAGCCAGGGGGCCAGCCGTGGCCCGATCATTGTGCTGAAGGTGATGACGAGCAGGCCGACGCCCGCGCGCACCAGCACGAATTGCCAGGTCATCCAACCGATTCTACGCTCTCCTTCCGCGCCCTCTTGCGCCCATCCCGGCACAAAACGGCCCATGATATCCAGGCCGCCCAAATCGCCCGGCATCTGCAAAAGCAGGCTGAGCGCCAGGGCAAATGAGAGTTGCCCAAACAGCTCGACGCCAAGGGCGCGGGGGATAAGGATGGCGAATGCGAAAGCGCCGCCAATCTGAGCCACCTTGTTTAGGCTGATAGCCGAGAGATTTTGGGCCGTGGCGCGAGAACGCATAGTTTTGGTTTATGCGCTTTTGCGCGCCTGCGCCAGAGCGGCCCCGGCCAGAGCCACGGGCGACAGAATTGTGCTGCTGCGGATTACCTGGGCTATCGAAAGCGTGATCGGTCGCCCGGCGTTGCGCAGAGTCCCGGCTGCGGCAATGCCCCCGGCTGTGGCAACGAGCCCCGCCAGCGAACGTGCCGACGATCCGGCCGGCAAGCCTGCGTGGATGAGCCACATCAGGGTCAGCCCGCTCCACTTGCGCAGAGGTTGGGCGCTGGCGGCCATACGGGCGTCACCAAGCGTGCGTTGGGCGGCGCTGAGGTGGTGTGTATGCCCGCTGGGATGTTCCTGGTCGAGTTGACTGATCAGGTCGGCGGGGATGCGGCCTCGCAGAAGAACCGGCGTCAGGGCGATGGCGGCTGCCACGGGCCAGCGCTGCCATCCGTTCAGCATGGGCAGCGGTTCCGCCAGGAATTGCCACGCCAGCGGCAACGACCAATCGAGATTGTACGTGCGCAGGGTTTCGACACGCAGATAATATTCGGGATTGGACGTCTCGGCGGCGGTAAGCAGCCCGGCCACGGGCGCAGCGATTAGACCCGCCGGGCCGGAAGCAGCGCCGGCGACCAGTGCGCCCAACCCCACCAGTTTGGGTGTGTATGATGGGGTGAAGGCGGTCGTGAGGGCGTCACGAGGCCGGTCGAGTCGGGGCAGCAGCACGTTTGCGGCGATGAAGGCGCTGCCGCCCGCCAGCAAAGCGACAGGCAGGCTGATTGAGCGCATATTTTCCAGCGCCAGCAAGCCCAGACCGACAGCGGAGGGCAATAACAGCCGTCTTTCCACCCGCGCTGGCAGGGGCTCCGACGACATCAGCTCGAGGGCGCGAGCGATCTGCACTGTGATTCTCTCCACAGGCAGGATGTCGGGAATGCTGCTTTCCGCATGTTCGTGATGATGGCCGGACTCGTCATGATCGTGCCCATGATCCGGATCGGCGTGTTCGTGGCTGTGGTCGGGGATATCGAGAATGAATCCGCCATGCCCGGTCAGATCATGCGCCAGCGCGCCGAGAAACTGGTGGAGATCGGTGGGTTTATAGGCATGGACGCCGATATCTGCATCGGCGAAGATGAGTCGGATTCCCCCTTCCCGTGCGCGCAGCCCCGCCTGATAGGCCAGGCCGTCGATGTCGCTGGCGTCGAGTTGTGCGGGCGTGAAGCGATAGCTCAACAAAGTCTGTTCGGGTAGGGTCTTGGCGATGAACCAGTCGCCGCGCTGGTGGCGGCTGTCGACGAAGAACGCAAACGTGAGCCGGTGTTTGCGCAGGCTGGCGACGGTGTGCTGCAACCACATTTCGTGGCCCAGCAATGGATCACCGGCAAAACGAATGATACGCGCGCCCAGTTGCGCCGCCTGCGCCAGCGTCCGCTCGATGGCGGCGGGTGTAGGCCAGGCATAGCTGGCGGGGCTGGCGATGAGTTGCAGACCTGTGCTGCGGGCGAGCTTGAAAAGATCGGGGTCAAAGCCCAGCGCCAGGGGGCGCAGCGCAGCCAGATCGCCTTGGAGGACAAGATGAGTAGCCGGGTCGGGCGTGGCGCTCGATGCAATCAGAACATGCGGCAAGCGCGCTGCGAACTCATCACGCAGCCGTGTGATTAAGGCGGGGCGACTGGAGACGAAATGATGTTGTCCCGGTGCATCCGCCAACATTTGAACCAATTCGCCGCGCTGAAGCAATGAATCCAGGGTGTCTTCGGCGATGGCGATATGGGTGGCGCCGCGGTGGCGGCATTCGTGCAGAAAATCGTAGAGCGGCAGCCCGGCCCTGGTCGCGGCGGCGCTGGCCTGGGCGAAGTCAATGGCGAGGTAGGCGCGGCGATTGTGCTGTTCCCAGCGATGCCGCGCTTGCAGGCGGCGATAGATGGCGGGCGTGCTGGCGGCAATCAACCCGGCGGCGATGAGGTGTGTCGATTTCATGGCTGGTTTTGACAGGCGGGGTGAGCTTCCTGGCCGAGTTGTTCGCAAGCGGTGGCGACCATGTAACTCGGTGGGGACAGGGCAAGCAGGTCGAGCCAGACCTGACCGGCATCGGAAGCATTGGCCTGGGTGGCTGCCTGGGCGTCCCCATATCTCAATTCCAGATCGCCAGGGCGCAGCGCCAAACCTCTGGCGAAACTCTGACGGGCGGAATAGGCATCCCCCAAAGCTAATTGCATGTACCCCAGCGCCGACCAGGCGTTGGGCAGTTCTGGCGCAAGCTCGGTGGCGATTTGGGCATGCGGTAAGCCCTTCTCAGTCTCGCCGTTCAGGCGATAGGAGTTTGCTAATAAGAGTTGCGCCCAGGCCTGATTGGGATTCACTGAAAGCGATTTTTCGTAGGCGCTGATAGCGTCAGGATATGCCTTGCTCATCTGGTATGCGAAGCCAAGGTCAGTCCAGGCGCCGGCATCATCTGCGGTGACGGCGACGATGCGATTAAGGGCGGTGATCGCTGTCTGCCAATCTTGCATGGCGCGAGCGTCGGTGGCAAGCTGGCGCAGGTCAGCGAGGGGTACGTCGGCGGAGGCGTCAAGCTGGCCGATGCGCTCCTCCCGCTCGGCCAGACGGATGCGGGCCATTTCACCGGCGGGACCGTTATAGATGACGATCCCTGGCCGGAATAGCGCTACGGCGTTTTCCGGATTGATCCAGGGCGCATCAGGATAGTTGAGCCGACTGTAGGGAGTCTGCAAGATGAGCAGGCGATCGTACTTCTGGGCCTCCGCTTCAATGATGGCCCCGCTCTGCATGTCGAGCACAGGGATGTTTCGAGGTAGATAGTGATAGAGATAGGGGGCGACAAGCGGGGCGACGATTAACGTACCTGGTGTATATTCTTGCGCCAGATAGGCGGATGCATCACGCAGGTTTTCGTGTGGTGTGTAGTAAGCATGGGAGATGGCAGGACCGGCCAGCAGTAGGTAGCCCAGTAGCAGAAGCGAGACTAGGGCGGCGGCGAAGGCGGCTTTGCGGTGGGGAGAATTGGGGACAAGCCTGATCAGGCGGGCAATCCATTCGCCAGCCTGGGCCATACCGGCAGCGATGAGGATGAGAGCGGGCGGCAGACCATGGATAATGTATCGAGGGCTGAACCAATGGTCGCGTTGATAAAGCGTATAGATGATGATGGAAGGAATGATAATCATCCACAGGAGCAGGAAACTGAGGGCATGCGGGTGACGACGTAGGCTGATGATGCCCAGTATAGCAAAGGCAAGTCCAACAAGCGCCAGAATCTGACCCTGGACATTGGCAGGATGCACACCGGTGAAATCGACCGGAAGGCGTTGCAGCAAAAACAGAAAACCCGGGAATGGATAGGATGTTTGCGCCAGTGAGAGGCTCTGGGCGGCGCTGGGGCCGCTTACCCCGCGTACCAAGGCGGCGCTAAATCTGCCGATATATTCTGGGCTGAAGGGCGAGATTATAAAGAGCGCCAGAACTATGGCGAGTGTGATAGGGGCGATAAGCAGAGGCCAGCGTCGCTTCGAGCGCCACAGTGGCATTAGATACCAGAGCAGCCAGTACAGTCCAAACACTGGCGCCAGGGCAATGGCAAAGAGGTGTGTGTTCAAAGTTGCCAGGAAGGATGGGGCAAAACCAAGCCAGTACCAGGGGCGATCCAAAGCCTGCAAGAACAAGTAAACGCTAAGCAACGACAGAACCAGGAGAGAACTGTAGGGCCTAATCTCCCGGTTGTATTCCAAAGCAAGCGGCGACACGGTTAGCAAAGCCAGGGCGAGGATGGGGACAGGCCTGGCGTTCAATTTATGTGCGACAAGGTAGATGAGCGGCAAACTGAGAGTTCCGGCAAAGGCGGATGAGAGCCGCAGCCAGCCATCCTGCTCACCAAACTTGAGCAGGGTTTTGGTGACGAGAATATCGAACGGCATGTTGGCGTGGGCGAACATGGCTGCCGGCAGTTTTGCCAGCGGCAGGCTGGCTAATTGCACCTGGATGAGTTCATCCAGCCATAAGGACGAGGCGTTGAGCGAGCCGACGCGCAAGCCAAATCCGGCCAGAATGATGCCTAGCAACAGCAGGCGATATGCAGGCTTTTGAAAAGTGTCGCTCATTGCGGTTGGGTAAGCAGAGGCATGTATAACATTTGACTGGGAACCGATACGATCTCGTAGACGGCGCTTGTCATCAAGTCGGCGACGAAGATGTCTCCGGCGGCGTTGCGGCCAAACGTAGTGATCAGGGCGTCGCTGTCCAACAGGAGGTCGGTGCTCCAGTCCTCGGCCTCACGGCGGCTCGCCCAAATGCGCCCCGTGCACGTATCGCCAAAGATGTACAGGCCAGTCAGGGCGGCGAGCTTCTCGCCCCGATAAACCTCGCCGCCAATGATTGCACATTGCTTTTCAGTGTGGGGGTATTCGAAGATGGGCGGCGTCATGCCATTCGCACTGCACGTCGAACCGATATAACAGTGATTTCCCTCAAGCACCGGCCAGCCGTAGTTCTCGCCGCCTGCGCTGGCGGCTGGCTGAAAATCGAGTTCCTCCCATTTGAACTGGCCCACATCGCCGATGAAGAGATCGCCGGTCAGGGCGTCGAACGAGAAGCGCCAGGGATTGCGGAAGCCCAGTGACCACACCTCGCCGCGAGCGTCAGGGGTGTTCAAAAAGGGGTTGTTGGCGGGGATACCATACGGGGCCTCACTGCCTTCCACATCGATACGCAGGATTTTACCGAGCAGGCTGTTCGGGTCCTGGGCGTTGCCAAGAGGCGCAATTGAGAGTTCGCCTTCGCTGGAACTGATATACAGGTAACCGTCGTTAGGGCCGAACGCCAGGGTTCCGCCATTATGATTGGGGCCAGGCTGCTCGATTTTTAGAATGACCTCTTCGCTATCATGAAGAGCCCGATTCGGATCGCTGCCATCGGCATGATAGCGGGCGATGATCGTATCGCCGTTTTTATCAATGTAGTCGACATAAAAATATTGTTTTTCGGCGTAGCCAGGCGGGAAGGCCAGCCCAAGCAGACCCTGTTCCAGGTCTTCCGTGGTCACCCTGTCTTTGATGTCGAGGAAAGGTTCCGTCAACAGATTGCCGTCTTTGACCACCCGAATGCGGCCCCAACGCTCGACGATGAAAAGCCGACCGCTATCATCATCGGCGAACGTGATCGCAACGGGGCCGTTGATGCCTTCCCATCGTTTCTCCAATTCGATACTCGGCACGGAGGCGAGGTTGGCATATGCACGAGCGCCGGATATCACCACAAATACGAGCACTAACGCCAAAACTCCACGAATCACAGTTCCTGTCATTGAGTTCCCCTATTTGGATATTTGTCACACCTGATATTTCAGGGTTGGTCGGGGGCGAGAGCGCCGGGACGATTGGGATTGGCGTGGCCGCGCGCAAAGGTGGAGCGCCCGTATCGCAATGCGCCCAGGCCGAAAGCAATGGCATTGTAGCCATAATAAAGCCAGTGCCAGGGCACGACGCGCGCCGCAAACCAGATTCCCCTTTTCTCGGCGAACCAGTGATAGAGCGACCAGTTCAATCGCAATAACATCGCCGCCCCGATCAATGAGATGAGCAGCAACCAGGGATTCCACAAAGAGAGAATCAGACTCAGCGCCAGCAGCCACAGAGTGACCACGCTAATGCGATTTCGAGTTTGCAGGTTGAGGTCATTGACGAAGGCTTTATGGCGCAAAATGAGTTCCGCCCAGGGGATGCCACGGTCGATGATGTCGGTGCGCAGCAAGGATGTCACCGTCCAGCGTTTTCGGTGCGTGCTCAACAGTTCCTTATCCAGCCGTATCTTGCCCTGCTGGCTGATCAGGCGATAGCCCAACTCGATATCCTCGATGCAAGGCCGACCGTATTCATCGGTGAACCCGCCCAGCCGCATAAAAACCGGGCGACGAATAGCCCCGCATCCCGTCCAGAACGTGCTGGCGGTTTCGGCGCTCATCTGGTGGACATAGTGATGAAACAGGTTTTTGTACTGGCTGAGAAAGCCGGGATCGCTAGGCGCATCATCGTAGGAGCCGAACAACGCATCCAGCGATGGGTCTTGAAATGCATCACGCACCCGCGCCACGGCGTCCGCATGGGGAACAGTGTCCGCATCCAGAAAAAACAGGATGTCGCCGTTGGCCTTGACAGCGCCCAGATTCCGGGCGGTCGCCGGTCCCGACCGGGGATGAGGCGTGCGCCCGGTCAGGCAGCCTTGCTCCATGGCGACGGCAAGCGTGGCATCAGTGGAGCCATCATCGATCACGATAATCTCGTCCGGTGGGACAACGCCATCAGCCAGAGCCAACAAAAGGCCAGGCAGCAAATCCGCCGCATTGAGGGCCGGGATGACGACTGAGATTGAAAGGGAATCGCTCATGACAAATTGAGTATACTGCGCCGGTCAATCAACCTTGTAATCCCTGCTCACGTCGATATATTCATTCATCTGTCCGGTCAGATAGTTGCTGAGGGCGAGAGCATCTTCAATCACGCCATCGCTGTTCATGTATCGGAAGGAACCGGTCCTGCCCACGAGGTGCAGATTGGCGAAGTTCGTGTCGAGAAATTCTTTGACCCGCCGCACTTTTTCGGCATAGCCGATATAGTACACCGGATAGGCGTAGGGAACCCGCAACACCCATGCGTCGTGCAGGCTGTCGGGCGGGACAAAGCCGATCCGGGTGAAATCAGTGATAGCGCGCTGCACAAGCTGGTCATCCGACGATTCCCAGGCCGGTTCGCCCCGGCTGGAAGACCTCGGCTGCCAGCGATGTATAACCATCCGGAGCCAATTGGGCGCTCCAATTTTTAGGTTCATGCGTGCGCCCGCAGAGCAATTCCGGCTGCGGGAAATAGGTCCAGCTATCGTCGCTGACTTTGGGCGTGTTGAGAGCGAGGAAAAGCAGAACCATGTCGCGGTACGTCAGGCGGAAATCCTGCTCGACCTGCTGCGCCCCGCTTTCCGCCGGCA
>JAGFJG010000088.1 GCA_024102915.1 Caldilineales bacterium | reverse complement strand
GCTTCCATCGCCACCGGCACGATCAACTCCACCTCGAAGGTGACGTTGTCGCCAGGCATCACCATCTCTACGCCGCTCGCCAATTGTACGGCGCCGGTCACGTCCATCGTCTCGATGTAGAATTGCGGTCGGTAGTTGTTGAAGAATGGCGTGTGTCGCCCGCCCTCTTCCTTTTTCAATACGTACACTTCCGCCATGAATTTCTTGTGCGGCGTGATCGTGCCCGGTTTCGCCAACATCTGCCCGCGCTCCACATCATCCCGCTGGATGCCGCGCAGCAAGACGCCTACGTTCTCGCCCGCCTCGGCATAGTCCAGCGTCTTGCGGAACATCTCCAGACTCGTCGCCACCGTCTTGCGCGTCGCCTTCAAGCCCACGATTTCCACTTCGTCCATCGGGTTGATCCGACCCCGGTCCACGCGCCCGGTCACCACCGTGCCTCGTCCTTTGATCGAGAATACGTCCTCGATCGCCATCAGGAATGGTTTGTCCACTTCGCGCTCCGGTGTGGGGATGTATTCATCCACCACCCGCATCAGTTCCCAGATGCATTCGTATTCCGGCGCATTCACGTCTTTCGATTCGCTCATCAAGGCGTTCAGGGCGCTGCCACGCACAATCGGCGTTTCATCCCCAGGAAATTCGTAGCTGTCCAATAACTCGCGCAGTTCCAATTCCACCAGTTCCAACAGTTCTTCGTCGTCCATCATGTCCACTTTGTTCATGAACACGACCATCGCCGGCACTTCCACCTGCCGCGCCAGCAACACGTGCTCGCGCGTCTGCGGCATCGGCCCGTCCGGCGCCGCCACCACCAGGATGGCGCCATCCATCTGCGCCGCTCCCGTGATCATGTTCTTGATGTAGTCCGCATGCCCAGGACAGTCCACGTGCGCATAGTGCCGGTTCTCCGTCTGGTATTCCACGTGCGCAATCGCAATCGTGATCCCACGCGCTTTCTCTTCCGGCGCATTGTCGATCTGGTCGAATGCTTTGAAATCCGCCCAGCCTTTCAGTCCTAAGACTTTTGTGATCGCCGCCGTCAATGTCGTCTTGCCGTGGTCGATGTGTCCAATCGTCCCCACATTCACGTGGGGCTTTGTTCGTTCGTATGCTTTCTTGGCCATGGAATACAAACTCCTAAGTATGGTGGTCAGTGACCGGCCTTATTTGGAATCGGTGTGTAAGATAAGATGAAAATTCAGGGATAGAAGCAGTCCGGATTCGGGACAAAAAGAAGAACCCGGAATCGATGTGTATTTTTCGACTCCGCGCTCCTCAGCTTTTCTGCGAGAATCTTGATTGATTAGGTTGTCCGGGTCGTTGCCGACTCCGGGCGGTCAGGACTTCATTTGCGTCCGTTCCGCAAACCTTACTATTCTAGCAGAGTGGCTTTGGATCGCCAAATCTTATGTGTGCGTTTGATAACTTATTCAGGCGAGCTCGCCTTGCAGCAATGCCTTGGATATGCTTTGCGGGACAGGGGCGTAATGGGCGAATTCCATGCTGAATGTGCCGCGTCCCTGCGTGATCGAACGCAGACCAGTGGCATAGCCGAACATTTCCGCCAACGGCACCGAAGACTTCACGGCCTGCATGCCCTTGGAATGAATCTCAAGGCCTTCAACCTGGCCGCGACGGCTGTTCAGATCGCCGATCACATCGCCCAGATATTCGTCCGGGACCACGACTTCGACCTCGACGATCGGTTCCAGCAGCGCGGGTTTGCCGCGGGGAATGGCATTTCGCACCGATAGCGAACCGGCAATCCGGAAGGCCATTTCGCTGGAATCGACCTCGTGATACGAGCCATCATAAAGAGTCGCCCGCACATCGACGATAGGATAGCCGCCGACAACGCCGCCTTCGAGGGCTTCACGAATGCCGCCTTCGATTGCCCGCATATATTCGCGCGGCACTGAGCCGCCGACGACCGCATCCACAAACTCGAATCCGCTGCCTCGATCCAGCGGCTCATACTTGACCTTGACATGGCCGTACTGGCCGCGACCGCCCGACTGGCGCACGAAACGCCCTTCCGAATCCACGGGGACGGTGATCGTCTCGCGGTAAGCCACTTGCGGTTTACCGACGTTGGCATTGACACGGAACTCGCGGATCATGCGGTCGGTCAGCACTTCGAGATGCAACTCGCCCATGCCGGAGATCAATGTCTGCCCGGTATTCTCGTCGACACGCACTTTGAAAGTGGGGTCTTCATCGGCGAGACGACCCAAAGCCTCAGACAATTTATCCTGATCGGCCTTGGTGCGTGGCTCGATTGCCACGCTGATCACAGGTTCGGGGAAAGTGATCGCTTCCAACAGCGCGACATCGCTGGGATCGCTGAGCGTTTCGCCGGTGAACGATTGCTTCAGGCCGATGATGGCGGCGATATCGCCGGCGCCAATCTCCTTCACTTCCTCACGCTTCTCGGCGTAGATGCGCATCAGACGACCGATGCGCTCCTTGCGACCGCGGGTGACGTTCAGAATGGTCTCGCCGCTGCGCAATACGCCCGAATAAACCCGCACATAAGCCAGCCGCCCCACATAGGGATCGGTGACGATCTTGAATACGAGTGCGGATACCGGCTGCGAAAAATCGGGATAGCGAACGGCGCTTTCCTCGGTTTCAGGATTGATCCCGGTGATCGGAGGACGGTCGGTGGGAGAAGGCAGGTAGTTGATGACTGCATCCAACAGAGGCTGCACGCCCTTGTTCCGCAGGGAAGAGCCGCACAGAACCGGCACTAGATCGCCGGCCAGGGTCGCCCTGCGTAGAGCGGCTATCAACTCGTCCTCACTGATCTCTTCCTCTTCCAGATACTTCAGCGTCAACTCTTCGTCGGTCTCGGCAACGGCTTCAACCATCGCCGCTCGAGCTTCCTCAACCTCGCTGACCAGTTCAGCGGGGATGTCGATCTCATCGGGACGAGCGCCCAATTCGTCGGTATAGACCCACGCCCGCATCGTGATCAAATTGATCGCACCCCGGAAATCAGATTCCGCGCCGAGCGGGAACTGAATGGCCACGGGGTTGGCCCCCAAACGCTCGCGGATCATGCGGATGGTGCGATTGAAGTCCGCCCCCATCCTGTCCATTTTGTTGACAAAACTAATGCGGGGGACGCCATACCGGTCGGCCTGTCGCCACACCGTCTCGGATTGGGGCTCCACACCGGCGACGGCATCGAAGACGACAACGCCGCCATCCAGCACGCGCAGGCTTCGCTGCACTTCGGCCGTAAAGTCAATATGGCCGGGCGTGTCGATCAGGTTGATCTGATAGCCCTTCCATTCCGTGGTAATCGCCGCAGACTGAATCGTAATGCCGCGCTCACGCTCCTGCTCCATAAAATCGGTCACGGTCGTGCCTTCGTCCACGTTGCCCAGACGATAGGTGCGCCCCGAATAATAGAGCACGCGTTCGGTCGTCGTCGTCTTACCGGCGTCGATATGTGCGATAATGCCGATGTTACGAATCGACTCGAGGTTGGTGTTGACAGTCATAGCGGTGAATGAGGATTAGTGGGTCATGCGATAGAGTACGGCCTGTACGAGCCGCACGCAAAGCATCGCAAATTGCCGTTTACCAGCGGTAATGAGCAAACGCGCGGTTGGCTTCGGCCATCTTGTGCGTCTCGTCGCGCTTGCGGATGGTCGCGCCCTGATTGTTGGCTGCGTCCATGAGTTCGCCAGCCAGCTTTTCCGCCATCGATTTGCCGCCGCGCTTGCGGGCGTTGGTGATCAACCAGCGCTGGGCCAGCGCCATCTTGCGCTCGGCGCGGATTTCAACCGGCACCTGGTAGGTGGCTCCGCCCACGCGTCGGGGCTTGACCTCGATCTGAGGCGTGGCATTTTTCAGGGCTTCTTCGAAGACCTCAAGCGGGTTCTTCTTGGTGCGTTGCTCAATCAGATCGAAGGCGTCGTAAACAACGCCCTGGGCGGTGGATTTCTTGCCGCTCCACATAATGCGATTGATGAAACGGGAAAGGGTCGTGCTGTTGAACTTGGGATCGGGGGCCACGCTGCGACGAGCGGGGCGATAACGACGGGGCATAATGTACTCCTTTAGATAGGCGGTAGGGGAGGTACAGAAGACTCTTAGACGCAGTGCAAGATGCGGGTGGGCGGGTACATTCGGCGACCTTAGGGTCATTCACCCAGTGGTACCCCTCCACCAGCATCTTGCAGGAGATGATGGCATCAGCGGCCAGAGCCAGGCCTGGCGCGACTTGGATTTATGGTGCTAGGTTGGCTTGATCAATCTACTTTTTACGCTTGGCGCCGTACTTGCTGCGGCCACGCTTGCGATTCTGAACGCCGGAACTGTCGAGGGCGCCGCGAACGATGTGATAGCGCACACCGGGCAGGTCCTTCACACGTCCGCCGCGCACCAACACAACCGAGTGCTCTTGCAGACTGTGGCCAATGCCGGGGATATACGCAGTGACTTCGATGCCGTTCGTCAGGCGCACACGGGCAATCTTTCGCAAAGCCGAGTTGGGCTTCTTCGGGGTCGTCGTACGCACAACAGTGCACACGCCGCGGCGGAATGGATTACCCTTCCGCATTTTCTTGGATTTGCCCGTCAGAGCGTTGTAGTTATAGCGCAGGGCCGGAGCTTTTTCTTTATGCGGCACGGGCTTGCGCCCTTTGCGCACTAGCTGATTGATCGTTGGCAACGTAGATCTCCTGAAGTCTCGAAGCTTAAATGCTCGAATCAGTGAACCGGTCAAGCAACCGGGAAGTTGGAAGCATACGCAAGTCGGGCACGTGCCCGACTTGCGACTTTGTATACTAGCATAGCCCTTCAAATAGGGTCAAATTTCGACGCTCATTTGATCGGCTAATCGAGGTCATCCTCGCCGTCGAGAACCATGTCGCCATCGTCATCACCGAGCAGGGCGTCGAAGTCAGGTTCAGGCATATCGAAGCCAAGCGGCATGCCCATCTCGGCCACCGAATCGCTGTCGAACGAGGCGTCCAACACACTGTCGAGCGTGTCCACAGTCTCTTCAGCTTCGCGTGCAGCCGCTTCCATGACGGCAGCCCTTTGCTGGGCGGCGGCCAGACGAGCCCGGAAACCGGTGCCGACCGGGATCAGCTTGCCGATGATCACGTTTTCCTTGAGACCACGCAACTCGTCGGTGGCGCCGCGCACGGCCGCATCCGTCAACACCCGCGTCGTTTCCTGGAAGGAAGCGGCCGCCAGGAAGCTGTCGGTATTCAGCGAAGCGCGAGTCACGCCAAGCAGCGTGTACTCAAAACTGGCTGGGCCTCCGCCCTCGGCCAAAACGCGTTCGTTCTCCTGGCGCAGCTCGAAATGATCGATCAACTCGCCGGGCAGGAATTCGGTATCGCCCGGTTCGTGAACCGTGACGCGGCGTAGCATCTGCCGCAGGATGATCTCGATGTGCTTGTCGTGCATGCTCACGCCCTGAGAGCGATAGACCTTTTGCACCTCGTCCAGCAGATACACCTGACAGGCCTCTCGTCCCTGGATGCGCAGCACTTCCTTGGGATTCTTGGCGCCCTCGGTCAACTGCTCACCGGCCTTCACCCGGTCGCCCTTGCTCACGCGCAGACGGGCGGACGGCGGGACAGGCTTGCTCCATTCCTCGGATTCCTCGCGGCGGATGATGATCTGCCCATCTTCGTAGAAAGTAAGACCATCTGCCCCGGCCAGGATTTCCGCACCCTCGGCGTTGCGAGCGATGACGGTATCGGCCTGAACCCGGTCGTCATCCTGAACCAGCAGCTCGTAGCCCTCCGGAATCTCAACGGTGTGCGTGATGATTTGCGTATCTCTGACCAGAACGGTCCGAACTTCGCCCTCCCACTGCACATCGAAGACGCCGTCGATCTCACTGATCACGGCCTCGCCCTTAGGGTTCCGGGCCTCGAACAATTCTTCGACGCGAGGCAGACCCTGTGTGATGTCGCCGCCGGCGGCCACACCGCCGGTATGGAACGTGCGCAACGTAAGCTGCGTACCGGGTTCACCGATCGACTGGGCGGCGATGATGCCGACCGCCTCGCCCATGTCCACCAGACCGCCACGACCGAGATCACGGCCATAGCAAAGCTGGCAGATGCCAAAGCGGGCTTCACAGGTGAGCGGCGAGCGGGCGAACACCTTCTCGACGCCAGCGTGCTCGATCTCGATCACATCGTCGTCGGCCAACATGGTGCCGGCAGGGGCCAAGACAGCGCCCGAATCGGGATCGACCACATCATGCAACACGACACGGCCCATGATCCGATCTCCGAAGGGGATGCCGACGGATTTAGAATTGGCCGCATCCAGCCAAATGCCGGATGTCGTGCCACAGTCATGCGACATGATGATCACGTCCTGGGCCACATCCACCAGACGCCGAGTCAGATAACCGGCGTCGGCGGTGCGCAGGGCGGTGTCAGCCAGACCCTTACGAGCGCCATGCGTGCTCAAGAAATATTCCAGGGCGGTCAGGCCTTCGCGGAAGTTGGAGCGGATGGGCAGAGCGATGATCCGGCCAGATGGGTCGGCCATGAGCCCGCGCATGCCCGCCAGCTGGCGGATGGGTTGCACGCCGCCTTTCGTCGCGCCGGAACGGGACATCGCTCCCAGGCCTTCGCGCGGGTCCAACAAACGCTGCACTTCCTGCGTGATCGTATCGGTGGCATGCGTCCACAACTCCACGACCTTGTTGTACTTCTCGTCCTCGGTGATCAGACCGCGACGATATTGGCGCTCAGCCTTCTCCACCTCGGCGGAAGTCGTCTCGATGATCCCTTCCTTGCTGTCGGGGACGTGAATATCGCTGACGGCGATGGTCGTGCCGGAGACGGTGGCGTAGTGGAAGCCGACGTCTTTGATCGTATCTACAAACTCTGCCGTCGCATCTGGCCCCAGGCGTTTGTAGCAGGACGCGACCAGTTCGTTGAGCGAACCTTTTTCCAATACGGTGTTGCTGAACCGCAGTTCGGGCGGCATGTGATAGTTGAAGATCACGCGACCGACTGTGGTTTCGATCAAACCGCTGGGCGTCTCGATGTCGGGAATAATGCCGCGGCTGGTGAGAGATTGCAGGATCGTGCGGAAGTCCGCCGGATCGATGCCGGGCAGGCTCAGCAGCCCTCGGCGGCCCTCTTTTTGGATTCTGGCCACAAGACCGCCCGCGCTTTGCACATCGGCATCGCGCAATGCATTCTTGACCTCATCGGAAAGGGATTCCAATTCGTCGAGGTCGATCTCGTTCAGCCAGCTTCGATAGTAGAATTTGATAGGAGCACGCAGACCCACATGGCCGAGGTTGTAAGCAAGGATGACTTCGTCGTAATCGCCGAATACCTTGCCCGCGCCCGGCGCGTCGGGGTCTTCTACCGTGAGATAGTAGCAACCCAACACCATGTCTTTGGACGGGCCGACGATCGGCTCGCCCGAAGCGGGCTTGAGCAGGTTGCGTGTGGAGAGCATGTACTCACGGGCTTCACGCACGGCTTCTTCTGAAAGCGGCACATGCACAGCCATCTGGTCGCCGTCGAAGTCGGCGTTGAAAGCGGCGCAAACCAGTGGGTGCAATTGGATGGCGCTGCCTTCGATCAGCACGACCTCAAATGCCTGAATGCCAAGCCGGTGCAAGGTAGGAGCCCGGTTGAGCAACACTGGCCGGGATTGGATAATCTCTTCCAGCACGTCCCAAACGGCGGGATCAGTGCGATCGACCAGGCGTTTGGCGCTTTTGATATTGTGAGCGAAGTTGTGTTCCACCAGTTTGCGCATGACGAATGGCTTGAACAATTCCAACGCCATTTTCTTGGGCAAACCGCACTGGTGCAGCTTGAGGTCCGGGCCGACCACGATCACCGAACGGCCGGAATAGTCGACACGCTTGCCCAGCAGGTTGCGTCGGAAACGACCCTGCTTGCCTTTGAGCAGATCGCTCAGGGATTTGAGCTTGCGTTTGCCGCTGCGGCTGACCGCCCGGCCTCTTCGGCCATTGTCGATCAGGCTATCGACCGCTTCCTGCAACATGCGCTTCTCGTTGCGCACGATCACATCCGGCGCGCCCAGTTCCAAAAGGCGGCGCAGACGGTTGTTGCGGTTGATCACACGGCGATACAGATCGTTGAGATCGCTGGTGGCGAAACGACCGCCATCGAGTTGCACCATCGGTCGCAAGTCGGGCGGGATGACAGGCAGGACGGTGAGGATCATCCACTCCGGCCGGTTGCCGCTCTTGCGGAAGGATTCCACCACGCGCAGCCGCTTGGCGTCCTTGCGACGCCGCTGCTTGGAACGGGTGGTGCGAATGCTGACGCGCAACTCTTCGGCCAGCTTGTCCAGGTTGATGCGCCTGACCAGTTCGTAGACGGCCTCTGCGCCCATCCCGGCCTTGAAGATATTGCCCCAGCGGTCTTCGAGATCACGGAACTGGCTTTCGACCAGCAGGTCAGCTTCGCGCAGACTCTTTAAGTCCTCGACCTGATCCTCGATCTGTTGGCGAGCGACCGCCTTCTGGGCGTCGATGACTTCATACACCTTTTCCAGATATTCTTCGGCCTCACGGCGGTGGATGTCGCGCTTGCTGCTGGCCGTCGCCTTTGCTGCTTCGATCCGCTGCTTGCGCTCATAGTCGAGATCGCTCAACCGATCTTGCAGAGCCTGGTTCAAATCAGCCTGGTGCGAGCGCTCGACCACCGCGCCGGCGGCGACAAGCGGCTCATCGCTCCAGGGCAGAAGCACGGGCGACTTGAGCTTTTTGCCCATGTGCTCTTCCAGATACTCCTGTAGTTGGCGACCGATTTCCTTGGTCAGTTCGGTCGTCTGGCGCTCCAGATCCATTTCAGCGGCTTCAATGGCGGCAGTTTCTTCGGCGTCCACCGCAGCGATGGCGGCGTCACGTGCATCCTCGATGGCGTTGGTCTGCCCGCCGTTATCGGTTTCGATGCGAGCGAATTTCGCCTGCATCTCGCGTTCCAGACGCTGAAGCGCGCGTGAACGCTGGTCTTCATCGACTTTAGTGATGATATATTGGGCGAAGTAAAGCACGCGCTCAAGATTACGCGGCGAGATGTTGAGCAGCAGACCCAGACGGCTGGGCACGCCCTTCACATACCAGATGTGGCTGACCGGCGTGGCCAACTGAATGTGCCCCATGCGTTCACGACGAACACGGGCCGGGGCGACTTCCACACCGCACTTGTCACAGACAATGCCCTTGTGACGGACGCGCTTGTACTTGCCGCAATAACATTCCCAGTCCTTGGTCGGGCCAAAAATGCGTTCGTCAAAAAGTCCGTCACGTTCGGGCCGCAAAGTGCGGTAGTTGATTGTTTCGGGTTTCAGCACTTCACCATGAGACCAGTCCAAAATCGTCTCTGGCGATGCAAGGGCAATACGGATTGTGTCAAAATTATTGACTTCCAAGTTAGACCTCCAAAAAGTGGTGCTCGGAGTCGTTAACGGTGAGGGCGTTGGCGCCAACGCCCTCGCCGAAAGGTTTGATTAGTCGCGACCGGCCATGGGACCGGGGGTAGACAGGCTGAAGCCCAGATTGGGCAACTGCTCGGTGGCGTCTTCCTTGGTGAACTGAATGCTCTCTTCGTGTTCGTTGTAGACCTCAACGGCAAGAGCCAGCGATTGCAGTTCCTTCACCAGAACCCGGAATGATTCGGGCACGCCGGGCGGCGAAATGGGATCGCCTTTGACGATGGCTTCGTAGGTCTTGACACGACCGCTGACATCATCCGATTTCACGGTGAGCATCTCTTGCAAGGTGTGGGCGACGCCATAGGCTTCCAGCGCCCAGACTTCCATCTCGCCAAAACGCTGGCCGCCGAACTGCGCTTTACCGCCGAGCGGTTGTTGCGTCACAAGACTGTACGGGCCGGTAGAGCGGGCGTGCACCTTGTCCTCAACCAAGTGGTGCAATTTCAGCATGTTGATAATACCTACGGTTACGGACTGCTCGAAAGCGTCGCCGGTGCGGCCATCGAATAGCCTGGATTTGCCTGTCGTCGGCATCGGCCAACTGCTGTGGTGAGAGAATTCGAGCGCAGCCGCTTCGATCTCGTCATCGGCAAGCGAATCTACATCCTCGCCCTGTGATCTCAGCCATTCGCGCAGGCAGATGCGGATGACCAGTTCATCCATCGCTTCCTTTTCCTCGACCGGTCGCTTTTCAGCTTCGTAAAGCAGAATGGCGTTGGGGTCATAGCCGTGCTGGCGCAGCCAGTGATTCAGGACAATGCGGCGGGCGTACACACGATCGAAGTACATGCGTTCGCCATCGACATCCTCATCTGCGAGCAATTGCTCCAAATAGACAAGCCGGGCTTCATCATCCGTCTCCATGTCGGCGAAGGATTCGACATCTTCCTGTTCGGCAATCCATTGCCATGTCGCCTTGGTGACATCGTTCCAGGCTTTGTCGATGAGCCAGGCGCGGCCCAGTTCGGCCTCGATCTCGCGCTCGGTGGCGCCGTCGAATACCGGCGTCATCACCCGGAATCCCAGGCGGCTGGCCGCCCAACCCAGATGCGTCTCCAGAATCTGGCCGATGTTCATACGGGCAGGCACGCCCAATGGGTTAAGGATGATATCGACCGGCGTGCCATCCGCCAGGAAAGGCATGTCAGCCTCGGGCACGATGCGGGAGACGACGCCCTTGTTGCCGTGTCGCCCGGCCATCTTGTCGCCGGCGGTCAGCTTGCGGCGCTGAGCGATGCTCACCCGCACCATCGCCTCGACCCCGGCGGAGAGGTCGCGATGGTTGTCGCGATTGAACTCGCGCACTTCCACGACCTTGCCGCGCTCGCCGTGCGGCAAACGCAACGAGGAGTCTTTCACCTCGCGGGCTTTTTCGCCGAAGATCGCTCGCAGCAGTTTTTCTTCCGGGGTCAGTTCGGTCTCGCCCTTGGGCGTGATCTTGCCGACCAGGATATCGCCGGGGATCACCTCGGCGCCGATGCGGATCACGCCGTTTTCATCCAGGTTCTTAAGGGCGTCTTCACCGACATTGGGGATATCGCGAGTGATCTCCTCAGGGCCGAGCTTGGTGTCGCGGGCTTCCACTTCGTATTTCTCGATGTGGATCGAGCTAAACCAGTCTTCCCGCACCAACCGCTCGGAGATAAGAATGGCGTCTTCGTAGTTGCCGCCATCCCAGGAAAGGAAAGCGACCAGCACATTGCGCCCCAGCGCCAATTCACCGCCTTCGGTGGAACTGGAATCGGCCAGCACATCGCCTGCTTGCACGAAGTCGCCCTTGAAGACGACAGGCCGCTGATTAATGCAGGTCGATTGATTGGAGCGATTGTATTTGCGCAGTTCGTATTGGCGCTGATAACCATCTTCCTCTTCGATCACAATCTCGGTGGAACCAGCGCCGATGACGCGGCCAGAGTTCTCGGCCACGATCACATGCCCGGAATCGACGGCAGCCGGGCCTTCCATGCCGGTGCCGACGATGGGCGCTTCCGGCTGGATCAGTGGCACAGCCTGCCGCTGCATGTTGGAGCCCATGAGCGCACGATTGGCGTCGTCATGCTCCAGGAAGGGGATCAGCGCTGTAGACACAGAGACAATCTGCTGCGGCGCCACATCCATATATTGCACCCGTTTCGGGTCTTCCAGTTCGAAAGTCTGATTGCGGCGCACGGAGACGCGGTTGCGCAGGAAATGCCCCATTTCATCCAGAGGCGTCGAAGCCTGAGCGATGGCATAACGATCCTCGGCGTCCGCCGTGAGATAGACCGTCGTGTCCGTGGCTATCGGTTCAACAGGCAATGTCGGAATAGCGTCCGCCATGCCTGCCAGTTTTTTCGCCAGTTTTGCATCGATTACCGTGCCGGCGGCAGCCACAACCTCGCCCGAACTGGGGTCTTCGAGATCGCTTTCGAGAATATGCCCGACCGTCATCTCGGGATTATTCTCGATTTCATGCAGGATGATGCGGTAGGGCGTCTCGATGAAACCGTATTCATTGATGCGCGCATAGGTCGCCAGCGAGCCGATCAGACCGATGTTGGGGCCTTCGGGCGTTTCGATAGGGCAGATGCGCCCATAGTGCGAGTGGTGAACGTCACGCACTTCGAAACCGGCGCGCTCGCGTCGCAGACCGCCAGGGCCGAGCGAAGAAAGACGGCGTTTGTTGGTCAATTCAGCCAGTGGGTTGGTCTGGTCCATGAACTGGCTTAGCTGCGAACCGCCAAAGAACTCGCGGACGGCAGCCACCACCGGGCGGATATTAATCAGGGAAAGGGCGCTCACCTGTTCGGGGTCGCGGATGCTCATGCGCTCGCGCACCACGCGCTCCATGCGCAACAGGCCGACGCGCAACTGATTCTGCACCAATTCGCCCACAGTTTTCACGCGGCGATTGCCCAGATGATCGATGTCGTCGTCGTTTTCGATGCCGTTATTGATGCGGATCATCGTGCGGACGACGGCCAGGATATCCTCTTTGGTCAGCACACGCTGATTCAGGGCGACATCCAGTTCCAGCCGCCGGTTCAGCTTGTATCGGCCCACCTTGCCCAGGTCGTAGCGGCGAGGATTGAAGAGTAATCCATCCAAATGCGATTTTGCGTTGTCGAGCGTGGGCGGATCAACCGGCCGCAATCGCCGATAGAAATCGAGCAGCGCCTCTTCGGGGGTACGCTTGTCAGGGTCCTCTCGTTCGATCGTGGTCAGAATGTATTGATGATCGGGAGAGTTGTCATCCTCGGCGAAGAGTTCCATGATCTCCTCGTCGGTGGCATAGCCCATCGCTCGCAACAAAATCGTTACCGGCAATTTGCGCTTGCGATCAACTTTGACCGAGATGATATCGCGCTTGCTGGTTTCCAGCTCCAACCAGGCGCCTCGATTGGGAATCAGTTTGGCGTGGCACAGGTTTCGTCCCGTCTGTCGATCCTCTTCCGCCGTGAAATACACGCCAGGCGAACGAATCAACTGACTAACCACCACGCGCTCGGCGCCATTGTAGACAAACGTGCCGTTGTTGGTCATCTGGGGGAAGTCGCCCATGAAGACTTCCTGTTCTTGAATCTCACCCGTCTCGCGGTTCACCAGCTTGACCTGCACGTAGAGCGGTGCAAAGAAGGTAGTATCGCGCTCGCGGCACTCCGACTCCGGATATTTAGGCTCGCCAAACCGGTAGTCGCCGAAATGCAATTCCAGGTTCTTGTTGTACGAAACAATCGGCGAGATTTCATCCAACAACTCCCGCAAACCCTCTTCCTGGAACCAGCGGTAGGAATCGAGCTGCACCTTAATCAGCTGGGGTAAGGGCATTACCGAATCCAGACGAGCATAAGATTTTCGAGCCAGGCCGACATACTGGGGGTTGGTTTGATTCATGTGCACGAATGCTCCTGTAAAAAATGAACGCTTGTTGCCGGACAACACGACATGCCGCCTCGAAATTGAGGCAGCATCTTTGACTGTCTGACCACGAGGTTATTCGAAATAAACGCCCGAACCCAACTGCCACGCGCAATAAGCCCACCGGCAGTTCCGGCGGGCGACCTGATTGTTCCTACCCGTCCTTGGTGGATTTTCGGTTGCTTTGAAAAATGGTTTTAAGCAAAACCCGGGTGTGGGGAGCAAGCAATCGGCAGGATAATTTGATGGTTAAGGCAGTTGGAAGGCGAAATGAAATTCTATCACTTCGGATACCTTGTGTCAATGCCCTTTTCGCCCTCGCGCGTGAATTTTAAGCCGACTGCCTTATACGCAATTCCTCGGCTAATCTCAGTTCGGGGTTGGAGACTCCAGATTCAAAGTTGGACACCGACTCTGGACGAACCCCTTTCATTCTTTCGCTCACTTTCTTCAATGTTCGTCGCCCGAAAAAACGAATCGGCATCTATTCATCTATTGCATTCGATCTCAGGAAGGTGAATTGTCACCGTGAACCTTGCAATTTGCCGAGATCGAACAATGTTGTGTCGCAAGTGATAAAAATCGCCCAACAAAACTGTAATCGAACAGATCAGCTCGAATTGAATTTCCACCCGATTTCAGCACGCGCACCGACCTTAAAAAATAGTCACATCCAGCCTAAAAACCCGCAAAGAGACTTGCGCCGCGCGCGTGAGTACGTTATACTGTGGCACAATGTGGTAGAAAGTGGTGATAAGTGGTAATTTTTCCCAATGACAGCGACTGAACTGCCGTACGAACAAAAATCAGAACAAATGTTCCTAGGACAGTACGAACGCGGACTCGACCCTAAGGGCCGAATCACCCTGCCCGCTAACTACCGCGAGTTATTGGGGGATCGGGGCGCATTCGTCACGCGTGGCCTGGATCGCTGTCTTGTGATCTTTCCTCGAGAAGATTTCGAAGCGTGGCGGCGCAGGATTCGTGAATTGCCGATGACTTCGCGTCGTGGACGTGACCTGCGGCGACACATCTTTTCTGGCGCCGCCGAGATCATTCCCGACGGCCAGGGGCGCATCAATCTGCCTCAACATTTAAGAGCCTATGCCAGCATCGAAAGCGATGTCATCGTTGCCGGCAGTGATAATTATATTGAAATTTGGGATGCGCGTCTATGGGACGAAGCGCGAACCAGTTTCGAAGCCAGCGGTGACGATGTCGCCGCCTGGGAAACGCTCGGCATCTGAGCATCTTCTGGCTCGCTCAAAGCGATCCCAACTTGCCGAAACCACCTGACACAGATTGAACGACACCAAGCACATCCCCGTACTTTTGCAGGAAGTGATCGAGGCAATGCAACCCCATTCCGGAGGTCTCTATATTGATGGCACCCTTGGCGGCGGCGGTCATGCGGCCGGTATCCTGGCGGCCAGCGGGCCGGATGGACGGCTGCTGGGCATGGATGCGGACGCCGAGGCAATTGCACGATCGGACGAGCGCCTGACCGCTTTCGCAGATAGGGCGACTTTGGTGCAGGCCAATTTCGCCGAGATCGGGACACAGGCGCGTCGGCATGGTTTCACCGAAGTGGATGGGATCATCCTCGATTTAGGCATTTCCTCGGACCAATTGGACGAGCCAGATCGGGGTTTCAGCTTTCAGGCGGAAGGCCGTCTGGACATGCGCCTTAACACGCAGACCGGCATCAGCGCCTATGAAGTCGTCAATTCGTATGAGCAGGAGGAACTGGCCGACATCCTCTTTCATTATGGTGAAGAGCGGCAATCGCGGCGCATCGCCCGCGCTATCATCGCCAATCGGCCCATCTCCACGACAACGCAATTGGCTCAGATAATTGAAGAGGCAGTCGGCGGGCGACGCGGCGCTAAGCTTCATCCCGCCACTCGTACATTTCAGGCGATCCGAATTTATGTCAACGACGAATTGCGATCGCTCGAAGACGCTCTGCCGCAGGCTGTCGATCTCTTGCGATCCGGCGGCGTACTGACAGTGATCTCGTTCCACAGCCTGGAAGACCGCATTGTGAAGCAGTTCATGCGCCGCGAGAGCAGCGATTGCATCTGTCCGCCGCGCACGCCTGTCTGCCAGTGCGGACACAAGGCTTCACTTACCGAGCTTTACCGCAAGGGCGTCACGCCGACGCCAGCCGAAATCGAGCAAAACCCGCGTAGTCGCAGCGCGCGCCTTCGTGCTGCCCGAAAAATATCCTCATCCCCCTCCCCCATTTCCGTTTGAGGTATTGTCATGATCAGGCTGTCATCCCTCACAACATTATGGCCGACAGAAACAGGACATTCGACGCGTAGCTCGCGCACGCGTCCGCAACAGGCATTTTGGGCGATTATGCTGATCGCCGGAGTGGCGCTGGCGCTCTGCCTGTATGTGCAGCAGGCGTCCAGAGCCACAGCAGTGTATTACGACAGGTTGGGACAGGAACAATTGTATGCCCGCATCGAGCGAGAGAATAGCGTGAAGCTGGTGGAACTCGCCCAGGCGCAAAGCATCGAAGCGATGGATGCGAAAGCCCTGGCTATGGGCTATGGTCCGGCTAAGAACACTCGCTTTGTGGCAGTGCAACCTATCGCCAGCCAGGCCAGTAACTGGGGCGCCAGCGTCGATTCCTCCGACAGAGTCGCAGCAAATCTGAGCCAAACGCCATGAGCAGCGACAATAGGCTCGAACTCTATAGGCTGCCGGTCAATCACGACGGCGACGGAGGCGGTGGCGGGGAGGCGGATTTTGAACCCCGCACACAGCCTGGCACGCACTCGCGGCGCATGTATGTTGTACTGGGCATCTTCGCTGCGTTTGGCGTGATTCTGGCATTGCAACTGGTGCGTTATCAGGCGCTTGGCATCTGTTCGGTGGTTCGAGCCAGCGGCATTGAGAAACCTGAGGTTGACCGAACCGAGCCGAGAGGCAATATCGTCGACCGCCGCGGCCACCCACTCGCCATCGATCGTTATGTTTATGAGATCGTCGCATCGCCGGCCACGATGGCGGATCGCAAGGCCGCAGCGGACCGTGTCGCCGGTGTGATGGGCATGAATGCCACCGAACTGTATTTGCGATTCGAGGAAAACAAGCATCTGACCAATCTGCCACTGACAACGACCGCGGGGCCGGAACAGGGCGAAGAGATCATGGCATGGGATGTGTTCACGGTGACGGCGCAACCCATGCCACGCCGATTCTATCCGGAGGGCGAGCTGGCCTCGCAGGTGCTGGGTTTTGTGAATATGGATCGCGAGGGCCAGTATGGGCTGGAGGGTTATTACGACGAATTCTTGCGGGCGCCGCTGGCGTTGAAGCGCGAACCGCACTCGCCAAACGGTTGGGATATCGAGAATGGCGCGCAATTGCCCGACACGCTGTTTTTGCCATCGCCCGTACGCCGTGATCTAGTGCTGACGCTGGATCGAACCATTCAACACATGGCCGAAGTAGCCCTTATCGACGCCATCAGGGAGCATAAGGCGCAGTCGGGCACGGTCATTGTGTTAGAGCCTCATACCAGCGCCGTGCTGGCGATGGCCTCCTGGCCGGATTTTAACCCGAACACTTATAACAACGTCGGCAATTTCAACTACTATCTCAATCCCGCCATCAGCGCCCTGTATGAACCAGGCTCGGTGTTCAAGCTGATCACCTATGCCGCCGCCCTGGAAACGCACACCATCACCCCCAGCATGAAGTTTTTAGATGAGGACAAGTTCGTCTACGGCGAGCGCACAATCAAGAATTGGGATGGGCGCGGGCGCGGTGTGATCACCGCCACTGAGGCGCTGGCGCAATCGTTGAATGTGACCACCGCCAAAATCGCAGTGGAACTTGGCCGCAATGAATTCTACAAGGCTGTCGCCCGCTTCGGCTTCGGCCAACTGACCGGCATCGAGCTTCAGGGCGAGTATGCCGGTCTGGTCAAGACCCCAGGCAAGGGCGAGTGGTATCCGGCCGATCTGGCAATCAATTCCTTCGGCCAGGGTATCAGCGTCACCCCGCTGCAAATGGCCAATGCGGTCGCCGCCATCGCTTCCGGCGGCGTGCTCCACCGAGTTCACCTCGTGCAGAACATCATCGACGGCAATCGCCTGATCACGATCGAACAGCAACCATTGAGCCGGGCAATCTCGAAGGAAACTGCCGACACGCTCACCCGGATGATGGTCAGAACGGTGAACGAAACGGAAGAGGCCTATATCGAGGATTATTCCATCGCCGGAAAGTCCGGCACCGCCGAGATTCCGTTGCCGAATGGCTATAACGACGAGCAAACCATTGTCTCGTTCGGCGGCTTCTTCCCGGCTGACGACCCGCAATTCGTCATCCTGGTTAAGCTGGATCGGCCAAAAACATCGCGCTGGGCCACCCAGACCGCCGCTCCGTTATTTCGCACCATCGCCCTCAATCTGATCGACCTGTACGCAATTCCACCCGACGACATCCGATTGCAAGGCCGCAGCAATTAGTCATGCCCCTTAGCCTAGCTGATGTCTACGCCGGTCTTGGCGGCCAACAGACGCATCCAGCGTTGCAGGCCGTCACGATCAGTCAATTCCAAATCGATTCTCGGCGCGTCACGCCCGGCTCAGCTTTTATCGCTCTGCCCGGAGAACACACCGACGGTCATCGCTATATCGATGCTGCCATCGCTAACGGCGCCATCGCCATCATCGCCGAGCGACCACCCGACGCATCCGAAACTCTAATCCTGCGGCCAGCACATGACCCGGCTCCCGACGCAATCGATTCACCGCTGGTCTTCCTAGTCGACGATTCGCTGACCGCCCTGCAAGAGCTGGCCCGATACTGGCGAAATCTGCACAACCCGGTCGTGATTGGCATCACCGGCAGCGTCGGCAAAACTTCCACCAAAGAACTGACTGCCGCCGTCCTCCGTCAGCGTTTCACGGTCTTGTGGAACGAAGGCAACCTTAACAATGAAATAGGATTGCCGTTGACTTTGCTCCGGCTCACGGCTGAGCACGAATTCGCTGTGTTGGAAATGGGTTTCTACGTCGAAGGTGAGATCAGCCTTTTGTGCGACCTTGCGAAACCGTCTATCGGCATCGTCACCAATATTGGCCCCATGCATCTGGAAAGAGCGGGCTCGATGGAAGCCATTTTCCGCGGCAAATCGGAACTGGTGCAGGCCCTGCCAGCGGAGGGCCACGCCATCCTCAACTGGGATGACGCATGGGTGCAGAAGATGGCCGGCCTCAGCCCGGCGGCAGTGCTGCGATACGGACTGAACCCTGAAGCCGACCTGTGGGCGGATGAGATCGTCAGCGGCGGGTTGGAGGGCATCCGGTTTCGCTTTCACCAACGCTCGGAACCAGACAAAACCGAGACGCTGCATGTTCATTTGCCCTTGCTGGGAAGACATAGCGTACACACCGCCCTGGCCGCCGCCGCAACCGGACTGTTGGCGGGCATGGTCTGGGAGGATATCGTCAACGGGCTGCATGACATCAACGCCCAACTGCGGATCGAACTGGTGCGCGGAATCCACGAAAGCACCATTATCGATGACACGTACAATGCCAGCCCGCCCTCAACCATCGCCGCCCTCAATCTGCTCGAAGACATGCCAGGCCGCCGCATCGCCGTGCTGGGCGACATGCTGGAACTGGGCGACTATACCGAAATCGGACACCGTCTGGCAGGCCGCCGCGCCGCCGATGTCGTGCACACGCTGATTACGGTCGGCCCGTTGGCCCGCATCATCGCCGAAGAAGCCCTGGCGGGCGGATTGCCATCTTCGCAAGTTCATCATGTCCTCAGCGCTGATGAAGCGCAGCAAATACTCGGATCCGTCATCTCGCCTGGCGATTACATCCTGATCAAAGGCTCGCGCGCACTCGGCCTCGACGCATTGGTCGCCGGCGTGAGCGAACCGACCCTCCCCCGCTGAACCATTCCCCCCCAATCTGCAATTATGTCCTATCCCCTGACGCTTGGCACCCTGGCTTTCTTTCTGGCCGTGATTTGGGGCGCCCCCCTGATTCGCCTGTTGCGACGGATGCAAATGGGCAAACGAATCCGCATGGAAGGCCCCGAATCACATCAGAGCAAGGCCGGAACGCCCACCATGGGCGGCATACTGATTGTATTGCCTGTCGTCTTCATCACTCTGGCATTGAATCTGGCGAACTTACTCGGCTTCACAGTCATCGGCGAATCCGTCGTGGTGCCGGTTCTGGCTCTGATCAGTTTTGGCTTGTTGGGATTCATCGATGACCTTGCAGGCGTGCGTCGTCGTCGCGGCGATGCCCAAGGAATGTTAGCCCGCTCCAAATTCCCCATCCAGATCCTGATCGCCTTCATCCTGGCCCTGATCATGTATTGGCGCCTCGACATTCACAGCATCGCCATTCCCTCTGTGCCCGAACGTATCGATATCGACGGCCTGTGGCTTGTGATCGCTGTATTCATTATTGTGGCTACGGCCAACGGCATGAACCTGATCGATGGTTTGGATGGTCTGGCCGGATCCATCGCCGCCGTCTGCTATGCTTCCTACGGCATCATTGCCTA